>NZ_JCAJZS010000004.1:0-454082 GCF_059510375.1 Shimazuella sp. NTD250
ACTGTCGCGGCGACAAGAAATAATATAGCATGGACAGACTTAAATAGTCAACACCTTTTTTTATTTTTATTTTACTCTCTTGGTTTTATGCATGGAATTCACTTTCATCCAACCATTTCTTGATACCCAATCAAAGATTCCTCCATGTCTAATGTATGGAGGAAAAATAACTAAGGTAATACCAATAATTTCACTGCTACGATATATGCTAAGCCAGGAATTCTTAAAAAACCTACTGCAATAGCTGTAAGGAAATTGATTGGTAATGAAAAGTGAAATGATTGTCCAATAAAATTTATCAAAAAGATAATTAGACTTCCAATTGCCGAATATAGAATTCCCTGCCACAACCAAATCAAAGGTTGTTTTACCGACCTACTGATCAGCATAAAAAAAAGCACACCACCAACACCTGCAATAAGCCACCACTTTAGTTCTAACACTTAGCCCCACCTCTTATCCCATAAATCCACTTATCTTTATTTCTATGGGACAAGTGTCTCATTCAGTACCACTTTCTAACAATGATCTAAGTAAAATTTCTAGTTTAGAATGTGTGATCTAACTTTAAATACAGTGATAACCAAAGATGAATAAGTTGAAGGTCTTTCCTTCCCCTCTTCCCTATTACGAAAACTTCCACAAATAAAAAAGCCACTCTTCTGTGAAAGAAAAATGACTTTTGTTTATTATTGGATTGTCACAAGAATGAAAAAAACCTATATTTCTCTTCTTCCTTCCAATGCTTTCGTTAAAGTAACCTCATCTGCGTATTCCAGATCGCCACCGACTGGCAGACCATGTGCTATACGAGTAACCTTGATTCCAAATGGCTTGACGAGACGAGATAAATACATTGCGGTCGCCTCTCCTTCCATATTGGGGTTAGTTGCCAAAATGAGTTCTTTTACTTTTTCATCGGATAAACGTTCTAAAAGCGCAGGAATTTTAAGTTGCTCAGGTCCTATTCCTTCAATAGGAGAGATGGCACCACCTAATACATGGTACATGCCATTAAACTCTTTGGTTCTCTCCATCGCTATCAAATCTTTTGTTTCTTGTATCACACAGATAACGGAGCGGTCTCTGCTTTTATCTTGGCAAATAAGACATATATCTTGATCGGATATGTTCTGACAAACCGTGCAAACTTTCAAGTCACGTTTCACTTGAATTAATGCTTGGGCAAAATCTGCCACATCTTCATCATCCATTTTTAAAATAGTAAAGGCTAATCTCTGTGCCGTTTTAGCACCAATTCCCGGTAATCGCTGAAATCCATCGATAAGGTTAACTATAGGCTCAGGTAAATACAACGGTGTTCACCTGCCTAAAAAAGCCCTGGAATATTTAATCCGCCAGTAAGCTTGCCTAAGTCTTTAGAGGTTGCATCGTCCACTTGTTTTTGTGCCTCATTAAATGCAGCGATAATTAAATCTTGCAGCATCTCCACATCATCTGGATCTACTACATCTGGTTGGATATTCAAACCTACTACTTGTTTTTTACCGTTCACTGTGACTTTTACTACTCCACCGCCGGCTGTTCCTTCAAACTCTTTTGCTTCTAATTCTTGCTGTGCTTTCATCAACTGATCTTGCATTTTTTTCATTTGTTTCATCATTTGATTCATTTGCTTCATACGATCTTATCCTCTCAACATTTATTTTTCTATTGTAACCAATTCTTCACCGAAAAGCGAAATAGCCTTCTTTACTATATCATCATCGAAATCCTTTGTTTCAGCAGGAGTCGTAATAGAAATCTCATCTTTCCCTCTTTGGCTTTCCCATTCCTCTCGGGTCCAAGCCTTTAATTCATATGTTTTATGGAAAATCTTTTCCAGTTCTTGTTCAATGAGCTTTTTATTTTCTGGTTTTAAAACAGTATCTCGATGGAAAGCGCCTTTCATCGCAATAGTGATGGCATAGTCTGATGTTTCCACAATTTCACCATCAGCTAACCATGCGTGAAGGGTTACACGTTGTTGTTTAATAGCATACAAAATATCCGGCCATATACGGCTAATCTCTGGATTAATGGACGAATTTCTTGAACCTTGATTATGATTTGTTGTTTTTGCAGGTGCTTTTTGAACCTTAGGAACCTCTTCCTTTTGTTCCACCACTTGCTCTACTGATGCTACTTTCTCCACCTTCTGTGGAGGTTGTTCATAAATAGAGTCTATCCCTTCTTGTTGTTTAGAAATAGAAGTACTTGTTTGTTTCAATATAAAAAGTTCTAATAATATTTGTGGATAATTTACCCATTTTAATTGCTGTTCTATCAATACCAATTGTTCAATCCAGTGCATTAGTTCTTCAGATTGATACCGAGATGACTGATTTTTAATTGTTTCCGAAATACTCGCTTTTTCCACAGCTGTTTTAGCTAACAAAAGATCTCTTGTGACTAGTAATAAGTCCTGTACAACTTGATCAACTTCTATGCCATAGATGATAAAATCAGCTATCTGGCTCAATGCCGCAGATCGATCTTTTTCCTGTAAGTAAGTTAATAGTTGGAGAAGAGAATGTTCGGAAACTCCTCCAATAATGGAAAGAACGACTTCTTCAGTCAAAGCCTTCTCGGAAAAAGAGATTGCTTGATCCAATAAACTTAAAGCATCCCTGAGACCTCCATCTGCAACACGAGCAATCTGCTCCAATGCAGCCAAATCAGCAGAAATTCCTTCTTGCTCCGCAACATGTTGCAGCCTCTGTACCACTCGCTGATGAGGGATACGCCGAAAAGGAAACCGTTGACACCTTGAGATAATCGTTGCTGGTAATTTATGTGGTTCTGTAGTTGCAAGAATAAATATAACGTGTGAAGGTGGCTCTTCCAGAGTTTTAAGTAAGGCATTAAATGCTTCAGTCGTCAACATATGAACTTCATCAATAATATATACTTTGTATCGTACTTCTGTGGGTGCGTATTTAACTTTATCGCGAAGATCACGAATCTCGTCTACACCACGATTAGAAGCTGCATCAATTTCAATCACATCTAATAAAGACCCTTCTGTGATAGCTCTGCACGATTCGCACTCGTTACATGGTTCTGCGGCTGGCCCATGTTGACAGTTGACTGCTTTGGCAAATATCTTAGCTGCACTAGTTTTCCCTGTCCCTCTTGGACCACTAAACAAGTAAGCATGTGAAATCTGCCCCCCTGTTAGTGAGTTTGCTAAGGTAGTAGTGACATGTTCCTGCCCAACCAAGTCGCGAAAATGCTGCGGTCTCCAAACCCGATATAATGCTCGATAGGACATAGGGAAAACACCATCCTATTTATTAAATTCAACTCTCATCATACTACATCTTACATACTCTTTCCAAAAAAACAACCCATCTCATGAAGAGAGGGTTGCAAGTGGCAAATAAATATAAAAGGTAGTACCTTTTTCATCGGAGCAAACCTCCATTTTGCCATTTAGTTCTCTCAGGATTTGTTTACAAATAGGTAAACCGAGTCCTGTTCCATTTTCTTTTGTTGTATAAAAAGGATCAAAAACTTTTTCCATCATACATCTCGGAATACCAGGTCCTTGATCAGCTATTTCTACCACTGCACATTGCCCTAGCTCATCTATACGAATACAAATGGAGAGCACTCCATCACTCACCATGGCTTCAATTGCGTTTTTACACAAGTTGAGAAATACTTGCTTGATTAATTCACTATCTGCTTCTATAAAGAGAGCTCCTTCTACTTCTTGTTGATATTGGAGATCAATATTATGTAAAGTAGCTTCACTCTGAACAATGAGGAGAATCTCATCTATTGCTTCTTGAAGCATAATGGTAGAAGTTTGCCTGTTTACGAGCCGAGGTTTACTCAACATTAAAAACTCACTAACAAGGCTATTGATACGATTTATTTCTTTTAACATGATATCAATATAAGCATGTTCTTTTTGTTGGCCGTTTTCTTTTAACTTATGACCAATTACTTGTAAAAAACCGCGTATGGAAGTAAGCGGATTTCTTATTTCATGGGCCGTTCCGGCTGCTATTTGCCCGATTGTTGCCAACCGGTTACTCAATTGTGCTTGTTTGGCGAGCGAATCAAATTCAGTCTTATTTTCCATCATAAAAAGATCTCCATTAAAATTGGATTCAATATTTTGGATTCGCCTTCTCCGAACAAGAAAAAGATGCCTGCCTTCAGCAGTTTCCCATTCAAGTTCCATTTCATTTTGCTGTGGATGTGTACTGGTAAGGAAAGAGATAAATTGTTTGTAGTTCGGCTGTGAGGGATCAAGTTGTGTAATGACGTGGTCAATGGGACGGTATAATACAGCATCGCGATCTAATCCAAGATATCGACTTGAAATGTTATTCAACTCAACAATAGAGCCTCGCTGATCAACTAACCAAATTCCAATCTGCAATTGTGAAAAAAGATCTGTCATATGCTCGTAGTGTGGAAATGGATAAGAATGTACCACCGGATAAGAAGGGGGATCTTCGGATCTCCTAACGATACTAGCGTCTGCATGGATCATTGATTCCACCACACTATCACTTCCCTTGAAACCATACGAACAACCACCAGTCCAGAAAAGAAATTATTTATCATCCTGCATACAAATCAACATGACAAAGGTGCAAATAGTGCAAAGTTACTATTACTTAGATTCTCTTTTTTTGCCTTTCTTCCTTCTTTTTTGTATATATTTTCCATTATTATATATAAAAAAAACCAGCTTAGTGATCTATTCACTAGACTGGTTTTTCTACACATCTATATTGGCAAAATCTCTTTTTGCATATGTAAACCGCGCACCTATCTTTGACTTATCTGTCCAAGCGGTAACTTCCCTTTCAGCTCAAATCAGGCAACCCTACGGCACACAAGTGGTCAACCTTAGTGCTGCTTCCGTCAGGACCTGACACGGTTCAGAAGTACTCGTTGCGCAGGACCCAATCGTCAACACTGTCCAGAAAGGCCAAGCCTCACACAGAATAAGCCTCGGATAGGAATTCAACCCCGCTAAGGCGGATTGCGAGTTACAGGGCACCGCCACCTCCCCATCTAGCACGGCAAAAACTATCTTAACACAAATTGAGACAAACAACAACATCCGTTATTTGGTTGCAAATTTATTGACAAATTTATTTTTATGTAATAAATTATTTTTACGTAGAAGTTATGTTTTAAGAAGGTGAATTTTTATGATGAAACAGCCACTACAAGAAACGTATTTAATTGAATTACCTGAGCAAGCTTCTGCCCTGATAAATCCTTTGCGAGCAGAAATTTTAGCTCAATTAAAGCAACCGGGTTCAGCAACAGAAGTAGCGAAAAAGTTAAAAGAAACCCCGCAACGCATCAATTATCATCTGAAAACACTGCAAAAGGTAGGATTAGTGACCAAAGTTGGTACTCGCCAAGTGAGGAATCTGGTGGAGGTGCTCTATCAAAGTATTGCCAAAACATTTCTACTGTCAGAGTCACTCTCCATAGGAAAAGACACCATTCAAAAAATGAAAGATCAAGGCTCTCTTCTCCACCTGATACACACTTCAGAGCGTATGAAACAGGATGCACTTTTGCTGATGGAACAATCCGATCAAAATGAAGTAATACCAAGTGCTTCCCTGCAAATGCAAGTAAACTTAGCGAATGAATCCGTAAGGGAACAATTTGTGGAAGATTATGTATCTTTGGTTGAAAATTTGGTGAAGAGATACCAGACAAAAAAAGAGCATACAAACCCTTATCAAATTTTATTATCTGTTTATCCTGATCCAGATCAAGGGAGTAGTGATACAAATGAATAAAAAACGAGTTTCTGCTGGAAAGACCCAATCTACCATTGTTTGGCAAACAACAACAGCAGCAAGTACAACTGGCAATGTAGTGAAATTTCCGCAAAAACATCAAGAAGCTATCCACCAAGAATTAGCCATTCATACAGAAAAAGAGGAAGTTAAATTAAAAATTATTTCTTCTGGATTTGGCAGAACACAAAATCACTCTTCTACCCGTATGCAGTTTGCTGCGTAATCAATAGTAAAATAGAGAGGATGGTATACCATGCAAATCCCTTATATTATTGAACAAACTAAGTATGGAGAAAGAACTTATGATATTTACTCTCGAATGCTTAAAGATCGGATTGTTTTTTTGGGATCAGCAATTGACGACCAAGTTGCAAATGCCATTATTGCTCAATTGCTCTTTCTCGCCGCTGAAGATGAGGAAAAAGATATTCAAATGTTTATCAACTCCCCAGGCGGTTCTGTAACAGCAGGACTTGCAATCTTTGACACTATGCAATTTATTAAACCTGATATATCTACCATTGCTGTAGGTTTCGCTGCTTCCATGGGTGCTACGATCCTCATTGGCGGTGCAAAAGGAAAACGGATGGCTTTGCCAAATGCTGAAATATTAATTCATCAACCATGGGTACAACAAATAAATGGTCAAGCAAGCGATATTGAAATTCGTGCAAAAAACATGTTGAAGACGAGAAATACACTGAATAAAATCTACGCGGAACGCTGTGGGAAAACAATCGAGGAAATTGAACAGGACACGGATCGCGATAACTACTTGGATGCAAAAGAAGCATTAGCATATGGAATAATTGACAAAGTCATTGAAAGAGAAGATTTAAAATAGATCAATAGCATGATAGAAAATACACTCCAAGAGAACCTCTAAATAAAACAGGGGTCCTCTTATTTAATTTCCACTGCTATTAAATAACTTCTCAAAATATTATTTTTTTAGATTCTGTATAAGCAACTGATAGATATCCATCTCATCTAACTTGTCATTTTTTGCAATTAAATTTTGCACTACAAGTCCATACTTAAAAACATTGAACATTTCGCTTAATTTTTCCTCATCTGCTTCTTTTGGAATAACTCCATGTTCTTTTCCAACATTTATCCACCCTGATCCCATTTGCACTGCACTTTCATGTAAATTTTGTAATGTTTCTCGAATAGCTTGGTTCTCCATTTTACTGAGTAAGTAAATAAAGATTAGATTAGATACACTATCTGTATTTGCGATTTTATTAAAACGCCCAGCTATTCCTCTAAATGGTTCATTTCCGTCGTTAGCAGTGGAAACTTCTTTATTGAATTGTTCATCTACTTGAACTAGTTTTTGTTTTAAGATCAGGGCAAAAAGCTCATCTTTACTATTTACATAGTGGTAAATAGCGCCTTTCGATACACCTGTTTTTTGCAAAATGTCTTGTAAAGTAGTACGTTGACATCCTCTTTCTAAAATTAATTCCTCTGTTGTATCTAATAACAAACGTAATGTTGGATTCAACTCATTTTGTTTCATTTTTTATACATCCCTTTAATTTTAAGCTCTGTGTTTACTTTTCACATAGCGTATATTCCAAACAATCAACAACGCGATGATAACATACTGTACTATTGGGGAAACCCACAGCGCAGTTGGAATGGTCAGATTATAAACAAGTACCACTTTGACTAATGCTTCAATGACTAGTCCAACTCCCCAAACAAGAGACATTAGTCTCATAGAACGACGAAATCCGTGCTCTTCTTCCCAACGTTTTGCAATGATATCACTATCGGGAGTAAATCTTACTGCAAAATGATAGATGAGTGGTTTGTCGAACAACAGAGAAGCAAGAAATAATATGCCCATAACCCCTGTTACATAAGATTCCCGCAATAGAATAAAGCGTTCATCTCCACCAATTAATGCAGCAATAACTCCAAGTACAATGCCTAAGAAAATAAAAGAAGAGAATGCGTCGAATTTTTTATCTTTTATCAGGTGATAAACAGAATCTAACAATGGGACACAAGCTGCAATAGATAATGCTACCACATTGGAAGTATGATCTTTCAAAAGTGTGTAGATGAGATAAGGCAATGCGATATTGATAACAATCGTGATAATGATTTCTGATTTACCTTTTTTCATGTGAAGCCTCCATATTGGGGACGTTCCCTTTTACTTGCAATCGCAGATGTGGATGCTCTTGATCTAAATCATGAAAAATCAGTTGATATGTTTTATTATCCATGCTTCATTCTCCTTTGATGTAGTACCGCCAGTTGGTTTGTCTGAAATCATCGTACCACACCGACTGGCGGTATGTAAAGAATTTTTTGATCACTATAAAATCCTTATATACGAGAAAGTACCCTATAGGTAGACTATTTTTCATATGTCTGCTTAATAAGGTACTTTCATTCGCTATTTATTTTCTTTTTTTAATCGTTTTTCAAACCCGTCTAATAGAACCCTTATTCCGAACTGAAATTCTTTTTCCCAATCCGGATTTGTTGTTACTTTTGCCAGACGAATCATTTGGGGAAATTGATCACTGGGAAGATTCTCAAAAAAAGAAGTAAATTTTTCAGACCCTTCTGTACTTTCTGCTTCTTTTTCATCTGCAAATCCAGTTTTACGAACTTCTTCTGCTACAAAACCAACTACATGGTTTTTAAGCATTGAAGCAGCCCAAGGAATTTGTTCATCTCCAAAACCAGCTTTTGCCAAAACGCTGTATAACCATTCAATTTGTAATAAACGATGATAACTCATTGCTATTGTTTCTGTAAAAATATCTACTGCACTTGGATAGGCTTTTAATGCATTACGAAAAGTTGAAGACCATTCCACTAATTGTTCTCTCCAAGTTAGAGAAGGATTTAACCATTCTTCACCCATCTGTACACTTATCTCATCTGCTAATAATTGTAAAAGTTCATCTTTATTTTTTACATGGTAATACAAAGCTGCTGCCTTAACATCCAGTTTACTTGCTATTTTCCTCATACTTAGTTCTTTTAAGCTCATCTGTAGTAATAATTGCAAGGCTGCTTTTACGATTCGATCTCGACTCAATGGATGTACAGACTCTTCTGTTGAGTAGCCAATTATTTTTTCAATACTTTTAGACATTTTTAACTCCTTTACTTGACAAATGATTAATACTCTATTATTCTAACACTGTTAATTAAATTTAACATCGTTAAAATTCGTGGTGGTGCTATATTATGAGTAATTTTGTAAAAGTACATGTAATGCATTGTGGTAACGTAAAAGTCGACCGTCGATTGGCTTATAAAGATCTTGACCTTGATCATGTGCCATTTGTTGACCAAAGACCTGAGAAGTATCAACTATGTATTCCTGTATCTTGTTATTTAATCGAACATCCAAAAGGAACAGTAGTCATTGATGCCGGCTGGAGTGAAGATGTACGCACTCGTCCAGAAGAGCACTTAGGACACGCATATAAATTTTGTCATCCTCACTTACCATCAGGGCAGTCGATAAAAGAACAATTGGCATCAAAAAGGCAATCTGTAAAAAATATCGATTATGTTGTGATTTCACATTTAGATATTGATCATATCAGTGGAATTCACCTTCTTGCTGATGCAAAATCCTTTCTAGTTAGTGAACCTGAATGGAATGGAGCAAAATCCTTTCAAAAAGCAAGGTGTGAGGGGATTGCGTTTGAACCTTTTAAATTAGACCCTATCCCTTTCGGTCCTTACCAGCTAGGAAAAGATTTATTTGATGATGGGCTAGTTTATCTTGTTTTTACACCTGGACACACGGATGGCTTGGTCTCGGTGGTTGCTCGTGTTCAAAACGGCTGGCTGCTCCTTGCTTCTGATGCAGGATATTCTAAAAAATCTTGGGATCAACCCATACTACCTGGCAATACAACAAATGATCAACAAGCACTGCAATCTTTGCAATGGATTTCTGATTTCTCCAAGAGAGATGACTGTGTTGCTGTCATTGCAAATCATGATCCTTCTGTGAAATATGGTATTTATTAAAATAAAAGGAGTAAGTCATTTATGAAAAATTTAAAACAATTTATAGAGAAAGAAAACACTATAAACAACATCATTCGATATGCAAAACAGTATGTAAAAGAGACATGGGAAACGATATTACACGAAAATCAACAGGAATTACAACAAATTCATGAGAAGTATGGTGACCGTGCGTATGGAGTTTATGTACAGAAATTTATGGAGCCAATCCAAAATGAACTGTTAGATACCGGTTTTATTGTAAAGAAAGGCTTTCAAATGGGCGATTCCATTGAAAACTGGGGGCCACCCGAAGAACGTGAGAGGTGTATCTGGTATGTTATTAAGCAAAACGATGGAACACCTTTAGGAACTCTGGTATTACAACTTTATCATTCTCATACACGATTTTATCTTCCTAAAGCGCCGCATATATTTTCACTAGAAGTGACGGAACGCGATGAAATTATGAATATGCTTTCCCTTGCTACTACACGCATTCATGACTGGACCAGCGAAGGTTATCAAGATTCATCTAAAGAGGAAGTGCAACAGTGGGAGTACAGTGTGGATATAAGTTTAGGGGATTACTTGAAACCTTTCCGCGGTCAAGTTTTTGGGGGTGCAGTAGATTACGCTCTTGCCAGTTGGGGGCGAAACGGCTGGGAACTTGTGAATATCGTTCCTCACCAAGACCGTATTATCGCATATTTCAAAAGACCCCTAAACCCAAAAAAATAAATATAAAAAAAGGACTCTATTTACTAGAGTCTTTTTCTGTAACATATTCATTATGGCAGAGAGGGTGGGATTCGAACCCACGGTAGCTTTGAAACTACACTGGATTTCGAGGCCAGCTCCTTCGACCACTCGGACACCTCTCCAAATCGCTATAACAAAAACATTATACACGATTATGCTTTAATTTCAAGTCATAATTGAGTTTGCTTGTTTTTTTGCTTCCTTTCTTTCCGAAGTGATCGAAAAAAAGTTCGTAACATTTGGCTGCAAGTCTCTTGTAATACTCCATCTATCACGGTCGTCTGATGGTTAAATCTTTCATCGTTTAATAAATGATACAAACTATCCACACAACCTGCTTTGGGATCTCTCGTCCCATAAACTAATTGAGGGATACGTGCCTGCAAAATTGCTCCAGCACACATGGGGCAAGGTTCCAATGTAACATAGAGCGTACATTCCTCCAGACGCCAGCTGCCTAAACATTTGGCAGCTTCCCGAATAGCCAAGATTTCCGCATGCAAAAGAGGATCTTGTTTTTGCTCACGCAAATTAAATCCTCTTCCAATCACTCTATCTTGGTATACGACAACAGCCCCAATTGGAACTTCTTTTAATGCAGCTGCTTTCTCTGCTTCCTCAATCGCTAAGAGCATATAATCTTCATGATTCATTTATTTCACTCCTAGCTTTTCATGCATTCCCCACAATGTCCATATATCTCAAATTTATGACCTGTGATTTCAAAGTTTTTCGGTTCACCCAAAATAGCATTCATTGGACATAAATCAATTGCTGTTGTCCGACCACAATTGGTACAGATTAAGTGGTGATGATGGTTGTTAGCACTACAAGCTAGACGATATTTTTTCTCCCCTGACCACTCAGTAGCCTCCAAAATACCATACTGTTCGAATAGAGAGAGGTTGCGATATACTGTATCAAAACTGAGACTTGGATAATCTTGCTGCATATATTCCAACATTTCCTTCGCACTTAAATAACGAGCTTCCCGTTCAAAAATATGCACCATCGTCTCTCGTTTACCTGTATATTTATAGCCTTTTTTCTTTAGCATTTCTAAGGCAGTTACTGTATCCATTATCTTTCGCCTCGCACATTCGCTTTCTTATATTGTACCACAGAAATGAGTTTCTTTCCGATGATCACAAGTAGCAATAATGCGATAGAAACAAGTACGATCGCTCCACCTGAAGCAATATCAAGCCAGTATGCAAATACTAACCCTGCCACAATAGAGAACTCTGCAAATAAAACAGAAAAGAAAGCAGTTTTACGGAAACTGAGCGATAATTGCATACTTGTTGCTACTGGTAAAGTCATCAACGCAGAAACGAGTAATATCCCTACCACTCGAATTGCCACAGAGATCACCATCGCTACCAAGACCATAAAAATCAGATGAATCCATTTCCCCCGGATACCTGTCAATACTGCATGTTCTTCATCAAAAGCCAAGGCAAATAATTCTTTAAAAAAAAGATAAATAAAACAAATAGCGAGAAATGCAACTATGCTGATTAAAATCAAATCTTGTTTATTAATTGCTAATATATTTCCAAATAGCAAGCCAGAAATATCTACTCCAAACCCATTGCCTAAACCGATGAGAACAACTCCAACTGCAATCCCACCAGATAATAAAATCGGAATAGCCAGCTCTTGGAAAGAACGATAAAATTGCCGGATTCGTTCCACAACAACAGAGCCGATAATAGCAAAACTCATTCCTGCAAACAACGGACTGATCCCCGCAAACAACGTAAAATTCTTTTGCAGAAGAAGGCCAGCTGCAACCCCGGAAAGGGTAATATGGGATAGAGCTTCAGCGATTAAAGATAGGCGTCGGACAACTAAAAAGATTCCCACAAGAGGAGAAACGAGTCCAACGACCATCCCTGCAATGAGCGCATGTTGCAAAAAGGCATACTCTAAAAAATCAGTAATCAACTTTCTCTCTCCTCAGTGCTGATGATTAATAACTTGGACATCATGATTGTATGCTTTTGATAATAGTTCTTTTTCTTGTTTCACAAACAGAGACCTTGTCCCATGAAAGAATAGTTTTTTATTTAAACATGCTACTCGGTCTACCAAAGTTGTTACCACTCCGATATCATGTGTGACCATTATTAGAGTCAGACCGCTGTTTTTATGCAGATGATGTAATAAATCATAAAATTGCTTTGTCGATTCTCTGTCGATTCCAACAGTTGGCTCATCTAGTATCAATAGCTTAGGTTTACTGATCATCGCTCGTGCGATAAAAACTCGTTGCTGCTGTCCTCCAGAAAGTTGTCCAATATTCCTTTTCCGCAAATGTTGAAGTCCAACTTGCTCCAATACTCCATCTACCAACAAATAATCTTTTTTATTATATCTACGAATAATACCTTTTTTGGATGCAAGGCCGGCCGCTATAACTTCTTGAACAGTAGCAGGAAAATCCCGTTGGAAACTATTGGACTTCTGTGAAACATAACCAATATTATATTTCTGTTTTTGTTCCCGCATGGAGCTTCCAAAAACGGTGACAGTACCTTTCCTCGGCTCTAATACACCCAATGCGATCTTTAGTAAAGTCGATTTTCCAGAACCATTTGGTCCAACAATTCCAAGAAATTGCCCTTCTTCCACAGATAACGTCACATCTTCTAATACCGATTGATGTTGATAAGAATAGGATACATTGTCCAACCGCAAAATTGATTTATTCATTTGGCAACACCTAATGCTTTCTTCAAATTAGCCAAATTATTTCTCATTACCGAAAAATAATCTTCTTTATTAGCAATTTCTTGTTCTGATAAACCTTCCAATGGATTTAACACAATTGCCTCAGCATGAATCTCATTTTTCACCGTATCTGCCAGTTTATTGTTGACTAACGTTTCAAAAAAAACAACTTTCGCTTTATGTTTTCGCAGCATATCTACAAGGTTTTTTACTTCTTTTGGACTCGGTTCATCTTCTGGGCTTAAACCAGAAATCGCTACTTGTTTCAGATGATATTGATCTGCTAAGTATCGAAATGCAGCATGAGAGGTTACAAATTCTCGCCCTGGCGTATGCAGGAGACTCTCATAAGATTTCTGAAGATCGATAAATTGCTTGTTCAGCCTTTGATAGTTTTCAGTAAATTCTTTTTTGTGTTTCGGGTCTATTTTTATCATGGAATCATAGATTACTTTTGCTTGTTGCTCCGCCATATATGGATTCAACCAAACATGAGGATCATATACCTGATCAAGTTCTGTCGAGTCTTGTGCTTTTTTCAAAGGTAGCTTAGCTGATGTATTGACAACAAGGGTATGTGTTTGATCGATATTCGATATAGCATGATTCACCCATGCCTCTAATCCAGCCCCATTATAAAGAAATAAATCAGCCTTATTTAATTTAATCATGTCTTGTGGAGATGGATCAAAATCATGAGGCTCTGTACCTGGTGGTACAATATTCGTAACCTCTACTAAATTACCTCCAATTTTCCGGGCAAAATCTTGGAGTGGATAGAGGGACACAATAATTTGAGGTTTGGAAGAGCGAGATTCCCTTCCACAACCAACTAAAAGTACAAACGCTAAAGCGAAAGCCAGAAGCGGAATTATTCTATTTTTCATCATGATCCTCCAAACAACCTCTTATTATTTCCTAATCAAAAACAATTATAACGATATCGACATTAAATGTAAATCGTAAATATTACGTTTTAAAATTAAAATGATTGTATTTAGATTGATGAAAAAACAAAAAAAATAGCAGCTTTAGCTGCAATAGATGTCTTCTAATTTTAAATATATCCAAAGTTGGCGCACCCGAGAGGACTCGAACCTCCGACACCTCGTTTAGGAAACGAGTGCTCTATCCGCTGAGCTACGGGCGCATATCAAGCCTTATTATAACATTGCGAGCGAAAAAACCCAAGGTTTGAATCGTGGGATGAAAGCGAGTGTTAGAAAAATCTTTTTTTGCCTTTCCCAACCCTGACTATATTTGAAATATACTTGACAAATAACAAACATATGATCTACACTATTCGCAAAATTCCTACAGGGGGGTGATCTCATGCATAAAGCATTTTCTTACCGGCTTCGACCTACCAAAGCACAGGCGACGATGATTCACAAATCCATTGGCTGCAAGCCGTTTTGTATTCAATCATTTTCTTGGAGAATGGAACAAAGTATATCAAGAAACAGGAAAAGGGCTTTCCTATTCCACCTGTTCCCGTTTCTTGACGGAGAAAAAACGGGAGTTAGCGTGGGTAAAAGAAGTCGATTCCACTTCTTTGCAAAACACACTGAAACACCTTGTGGATGCCTTCCAGCGTTTTTTTCGCAAGCAAAACAATGCGCCGCGTTTCAAAAGCAGAAAAAATCAGGTCCATGCGTATACGAGTCAGTGTAACTATTCCAAACATAGCAAACCAACCATCGAAATCGAGGGAAATCGAATCAAATTGCCGAAACTAGGCTGGGTAAAGTTTGTTCCCTCCCGAGAAGTAAGTGGTCGTATTTTGTCTGCTACGATCCGTCGGACTCCCACCGGAAAATACAAAATATCCATCCTTTGCGAGGGGTGCTACTTACGATCCGCTCCGGCGATAAAACTGGTGAACGAAAACCAAGTCATCAGTATCGAAACGTTGCAAGTAAAAAACATGGTGAAAAATCATAAGCTGGCGAAATCGATCACCGATGCTTCGTGGTCGAAGTTTGTTACGATGTTAGAATACAAAGCGAAAGAATACGGACGGAAATTGGTAAGGGTAGGGAAAACCTTCCCATCCAGTCAGCTTTGTTCAAGTTGTGGCTATATAAACAAAGAAGTGAAGAAACTTCAGCTGCGAGAATGGACATGCCCAGAATGTGGTATTCACCATGATCGAGATATCAATGCAGCCAAAAACATTTTGAACGAAGGAAAAAGGTTACTTGCCGTGGGGCTCACGGTCTAAGCTTGGTAAACTTCCTTGGATTACCGAGGATTACCCAAGAATCCCACGGCTTTAGCCGTGCGGAGTAGTCAAACACAGAAATAAATAAGAAGATAGAAGAAGAGTCACACTCGTAAATACGAATACAACTTCATCGATAATTTATAGCAAAAAAAGCTCCGTCTAGGAGCTTTATGAAACAACTTGTTTTTGTACATAACCGATTCGAGCAAGTACTTTTTCTTTCCCGAGGAGATATATTGTTTGATTTAAATCTGGTCCATGTATTTGACCGGTAGTAGTTGCACGAATGGGCATAAATAGTTGTTTGCCTTTGAATCCTGTTTCTTTTTGCACTGCCTTTAGCGCTTTTTTAATTTCTGTAGGCGTATACGCTGTGAGTTCCTTGAGTTTCTTTGCAAATGATGCCAATACTTCAGGAACTTGTTCTTGCTGTAACACTTGATTCGCCTCTTCATCGT
Organism: Shimazuella sp. NTD250; assembly: GCF_059510375.1. Taxonomy (NCBI): domain Bacteria; kingdom Bacillati; phylum Bacillota; class Bacilli; order Caryophanales; family Thermoactinomycetaceae; genus Shimazuella; species Shimazuella sp. NTD250. Next base: position 15,975 of record NZ_JCAJZS010000004.1, read on the forward strand.
ATTGTGTTTCTTCTACTGTGAAGAGTTTCGTCAGAGATTGAATATCACTTAGTTGATACATTGCTGTTTGAAATAAAGCAACTAACTCACGAGTCCTTGCTTCAGCTTGCTCTCCGTTAAGTTCGTTTTGCTTCAAATATATTTGATATCCTGCATCTTCTTCTAAATATGGTTTTGTTAGTTCTACCAATTTTTCAAGTTCTATCGCTTTAATGTACTGACTGTTAACCCACATCAATTTTTCTTGATTGAAGATCGCTCCAGCTTTGTTGATTCGATCAAGAGAGAACAGTTCTACTAACTTTTCCAAAGAAAAAATTTCTTCTTCGATGTATTCCCCGCCAGGCGACCACCCCAATAATGCCAAATAGTTGTTGACGGCATCAGGCAGATAACCTAAGTCGTGATATTGCTCGATAAATTGTAATATCGTCTCGTCACGCTTGGACAATTTTTTCCCGTTTTCATTTAAGATGAGTGGAATATGAGCAAATTCGGGGATGGAGTAACCAATAGCCTCGAATAAAAGCACATGTTTTGGTGTATTTGAAAGATGTTCTTCTCCACGAATCACGTGTGTAATCTCCATCAGTGCATCATCGATGGTAACAGCAAAATGGTAAGTAGGTACACCATCAGATTTACAGATTACAAAATCTTCAATATCGGCACGTTGAAAACTCATATCTCCACGAATATGATCTTGAAATGTAATCTCATCATTTCCAGATACGGCAAAACGAATTGTATAAGGCACATTTGCATCAATTTTAGCTTGTCGTTCTTCTTTTGACAGATGACGACATTTACCAGAATACCTTGGAGTTTGACCATTTTGTTGTGCTGCTTCTCGCTCTGCTTCTAACTCTTCTTTGGTACAAAAACATGGATAAGCGTTGCCTTCTGCCACTAATTTATCTAAATAAGGCTGATAGCTGTTTAAGCGTTCCATGCTTCGATAAGGTCCATACTTTCCACCGATATCGGGACCTTCATCCCAATCTAAACCTAGCCAACGAAAGGCACGGATCAGCTTCTCTTCTGCATCAGCTTTGTTTCGGCTCGTATCTGTGTCTTCTATCCTTAGTATGTAAGAACCACCCATTTTTTTGGCAAACAAATAGTTAAACAATGCGGTCCGCGCCCCACCAATATGCAAATGCCCCGTAGGACTAGGCGCAAAACGGACTCTTACAGTCATTTCCATACCCCTGCTTTCTGCTCTTTGAGTGCTAAAAGTATATCATTTTCACAGAATAAGTTCCAATCAAGACGTACAAAAACTCCTCATTCTTTTCAGCGAACAAGGAGTTGATTGATGACTATTTGATAGAAACACGATACGAGACAAGCCATTCGTTTAATTGCAGCCAATAAGCAAGCAGTGCTGGTACATTCATCAATTGTCCAAACCATGGAAGGTGCTTATTTTTAAGGTCAGTTTCCAAAAAACCTTTCACTTTTTCCCGATCTAAAAGCTCAAAAATAGGTGCATTGTTGTTTTCCACTAGTTCATGCATTTTTTGTGTCACAAAAGTGAGATACCCTGGATGATGTGTCTTTGGATAAGGACTTTTCTTTCTCTCCATCACTTCTTTAGGCAGTAGATGTGATACTGCTTGACGCAGCAAACCTTTTTCACGATTCCCGAGATACTTCATAGACCAAGGAACATTCCATACGTACTCCACCAATCTATGGTCACAAAATGGAACCCTCACTTCTAAGCCACAAGCCATACTCATCCGATCTTTTCTATCTAATAAGGTGGGCATCCATCTTGTCAAACTCAAATAAAAAATCTCACGTATTCTAGCATCTTTTGCACTTTCTTCTTGTAGACGCGGTACCTCAGAAAGTGCTTCTTGATAACGATTATCCACGTAATCAAATGGTCTGATATGCTCTACCAACTCATGTCTTAAAAAAGGAATCCGTAGATGGGACAACCTAGCCCAGGGAAATGTATCTGCATTCACTAATTCATCCCGATGGAACCATGGGTAGCCTCCAAAAACTTCATCCGCACATTCCCCAGATAGAACAACCGTTAAATCTTCTTTAATTGCTTTAGAAAATAAAATCAAAGATGCATCTACATCAGCCATTCCTGGTAAATCCCTAGCGCGCATTGCATCTATCAGTGTTTCGTATAATTGTTCATTATCTAACATCACATTGTGATGCTCTGATCCTATATGTTCAGCCATGACTTTTACCCAAGGTGCATCTGGGTTTGGTTGAAATTCATTTTGTTTAAAATACTTATCATTATCGATATAATCAACAGAAAAAGTATGGAGTATTCCTCGATTTTCTTGTTTGAATACATGAGCAGCATATGCTGCCATCGCACTGGAATCCAAGCCTCCAGATAACATTGTACCGATTGGAACATCAGATACTAATTGTCTTCCTACTGCATCTTGGAATAATTCTCTAACTGTTGCTATAGTCGTTGGCAAGTCATCTTGATGAAAATCACTTACTAATTCCCAATAAGGTCGAATCGTTAGTCCATCTCGATTGAATCTGAGCCAGTGACCTGGCTTTAATTCATGTATATTGCGGAATATACCAACTCCAGGAGTGCGGGCCGGCCCCATCACAAGCAGTTCATTTAAGCCTTCTTCATCGATTTCTTTTGGCACATCTGGATGAGCTAAGATCGATTTTAACTCTGATCCAAACAATAGTGACCTACCAACTATTGTGTAAAATAAAGGTTTTACACCAATCCGATCTCTCGCGATAAATAGTTCCTCTCGCGATTCATCCCAAATCGCAAAAGCAAAGATACCATTTAGCTCTTTTGGAGCATCTTCTCTCCACGCAGAAAAAGCTGCCGGTATCAGCTCGGTATCACATCTTGTTGTAAAATGATATCCTTTGGAAAGCAATGTACTTCGCAACTCATCCATGTTGTACAGCTCACCGTTGTAAACAATGACATACTTCTGTTCTCCCATTTGCTTAACCATCGGTTGAATTCCATTTGCTGGATCGATTATCGATAAACGGCGATGCCCAAGTGCAACATGCTCCGAAATCCAAGTACCAGTAGCATCAGGACCACGATGCTCCACTTGAATATTCATCGCATCTAATATCTCTTTTTGATTACTTATGTCTTGTTCTAGATTAATCCACCCTGTTATCCCGCACATCCAAGTTCCCACCTTCCCATAGGCAACTGTCTACTTCAGCGTATGGAAAGAGGAGGGAAAGGGTGACGATTTTTCATTTTGAGAAAACATTAAAAATTTGTCTAAAATAAGAACTTATTTACCATCCTCCTTTCGGTGAAAATTTTGTGTTACCATCCTATTGGACACTGGAGGAATACAAACCAAACGATCGGAGTAAAGAAGATGTTACAAACACCTCTTGCACGATTTCGAGTCATCGCCTTATCAGAAGGTATTTCTTTTCTTGTTCTGTTATTTATTGCTATGCCTTTAAAGTATTATGCTGATATGCCCATAACTGTCACTGTCGCAGGAAGTTTTCATGGGGTATTGTTTATTGCTTATCTACTGACACTCGCTCATGTATATTTCCGTGATAAATGGAAATTTTCACAAGGAGTCATTGCTGTGGTTGCTTCCATTATCCCTTTTGCGACATTCTTTTTAGATCGGAAACTAAGTCGTGATTATTCATCTACCCTAAAATTAGAGAGCAAACTTTACTTGTTAATATGGTTCCTTTCCTATCTCATTGTATTGTCAGCAGTGTATAAGCTCGTTACTTTTTATACACATCTTCGTTAATTCAAAAAGCGCTGAGCTAATGAGCCCAGCGCTTTTTCTTTTCATCTATTTTACTAAATTATTCCGATAGGCATAAATCGCAGCTTGTGTTCGATCATCTAATTCTAACTTTGATAATAAATTTGTAATATGCGTTTTCACGGTCTTCACAGTAATAAATAACTTATCTGCAATCTCTTGGTTGGTATTGCCATCCGCGATCAATTGCAGTACTTCCATTTCCCGCGCAGTTAATGATTCATGGGGTTTCTCTTGGTTTGCTCCTTGCATCTTCGAAATGACTTTGCTTGTCACCTTTGCCTCAAGTACCGATTCTCCTCTGGCAGCACTGCGAATTGCTTCTGCTATCTTATCCGCCTTAGATGTCTTCAGAAGATAACTCAAAGCACCAGCTTCCAGAGCAGGATATACTTTGTCATCATCTAAAAAACTGGTGAGCACAATTATTTTAGGCTCTAGTAACACTTTCACGATTTCTCTCGTTGCTTGAATACCATCCATACCATCCATCAATAAATCCATCAAAATAACGTCTGGTTTTTTCTCTAATGCTAATTGAACCCCTGCCTTGCCATCAGAGGCCTCTCCAACTACTTCTATATCTGGCTGTGTTGACAAGTAGGCAGATAAACCTATGCGTACCATCTCATGATCATCGACCAAAATTACTCGTATCATTACTTTGCCTCCATGTTACAAGATGGGTACCTTCACATTGATTTGTGTCCCTTTTCCAAGAAGGGAAAGTACTTCACCTATACCTCCTATTTCACTTGCCCGCTCAGAGATCGATTTTAAACCATAACTAGACATCTTCATTTTTGATTCATCAAAACCAATTCCATCATCGATCACTTTAAGATGTAAGTACTTCCCTCTCACTACCAAACGTATATGAACCTTATTAGCCTTTGCATGTCGGAGTACATTGGACAATGCTTCTTGTACGATTCGAAATAAATGATCTTCTATTCCACGAGCCAACGAAGGAATATCTTCCAATTCCCATGTGGCTTGCAGAGATTGCTTTTCTTGTAACTCCAAAAGCAGATCTTCTAATCCCGTCTTCAAATCTTTTCCTTCTAATGTGACAGGACGTAAATGCATGAGCAATGCTCGCATTTCTTGTTGTGCTTCCCCTGCTAACTTCTCAATAAATCCTATTTTTTTGGCTACTTCTTTTGTCTCTTGTAGATTCATGGCACTTATAGCGGATGACATCATGGATATCGCAAATAATTGTTGACTTATCGTATCGTGTAATTCTCTTGCCAAACGTCCTCGCTCTTCCGATACTACTTCCTGTTTCATTTGAGTTTGCCATTCTGTTCGTTCTGTTGATAGCTTTTGTAAGGAAGCGACTTGCTGTTCTACCCGATGTGCCATCTGATTGATTTGTATAGCCATATTACCAATTTCATCCGTACCCATGGACTTGATCCGATATTGGAAATTACCTCGCTCTAATTGAACAAGGGCTTCTTTTACAGGTGATAATCGATGAACGATTCTTGTCCCATATAGAAATCCTATCATACTAGAAATAACAAGCATCGCTAAGATAGGAAGTATTGCCCAACCCAGCGCTAACAATATATCAATTTTTAATTGGTAATGAAGAAGAATAACAGTAATGACCGCTATCAAACTGAAAAAAGTCAAAACGAAAGAGTACCGTGCTGTATGCCATTTAATGGACAAATTCCCTTGTTGTTTTCGCATCAAAGGTACCTCACCTGTATATTCGCTAGCAAAAACGATATAGAAATCTTTACTTTTCGATTTGCTTCTGAATATTTTTGAGAAGTTACCTGAAATTGATTGTGTAAACCCATCTTTTTCTTGCCTAATACCTCACATTCCCCAAGTGCAGCAGATGAAGAGATGGATACATCTAGATCAGCTGGAAGATACAAATACACTCGTCCAGCGACGCCGTTTAAAGTAATGGATGTCTCTCCTTCCGGAATAATCGCTCTAGACAAATCAAGGTATATACTCTGCACTTCATTGGTCGCATGAAGATCAAATAATTCATACTGCATATCACCTAAACGGAATTTCCGATAAAAAGCTTGATCGTATTTGGTAAAATTCTCTTCCCATTGAAGGTTGTGATCTTCTTTGTTTCCATTGATATCATTCTCTGTTTTTTTCTTCTTTTTAGACCACAATAATTTATAACTCGCATAGAAGAGTACAAACGAGAATAGCAATGCCCACAAATTTACGTCAATCAGAGCAAGACCACCAATGACAAGTAAAAAAACAGCTATCTTGCGGTAATAAAATCGCCAACATAGAAAACTAGCAAAAATCAACATAACGGGACTAACCAATAAATCATTGAGCCCCATAGCCACAAACAGTAAGATTAATCCTATTACAAAAAAGAAAATCCCGCCTGTTCGACGCATATTTGTCACCACCTATCAATGGATTATAAAATCACCGCTTGAAATTTCTGTTTCAATCTTATATTTTCCACTGCCTGATTTTGCAGTAGTCTCTGATGCAGATGGCTTTTGTAATTGTAATGAATAAGTAGCTGTTAATTGACCAGATTGCAATTTAGAATGAAGGGTAAAAGATGCATTTTTCGGTAAATATAATGTTGCATCTCCGGAAACCAATTCAGTATGGATATTCCCGATTAATTTATCGACTTGAATACGAATATTTCCACTAGTAGAAGATAAATTCAGCATTCCTGTATAATGACTAATATTCATATTACCAGAGAATGTACCCATCGTTGCTCTTTCAGCATTTACCCGGTCCAACAATACATCAGCGGAAGTACCATTGTATATGAAGTTGTCTATTTTTAGATTTCGCAGATTGGCAATACCAGAACTGATATCAACATTTAGATTTCCTATATTCCACTTTGGGGTTTTATGATCACCAATTTGTATCACTCTAGATGCAGCTTTAGCTGATATATGGAACAATTGGTTTCTAGGAACATATACTAACAACTTTAATTCATTTGTGTTGGAAAATGAATACCACTTCGGTTTTAGACTGATCTGGACGGTATGATCGTCTCGATCTACAATGAAACTTACATGGTTTAAGTCTCTACCTGTAGCAATCACTCTCAGTTTATCCTCATCGGTAGGAAGAATCGTCAAATCTTCACTCGTAACATCGAGATCGATAGAATCAACGGAACTCACAGATAATTTTTCTTCCTGCTTTTTTGTATGTGCTACAAAAAAATTAAATGGACTCCACCATATGGCGTGAGCAAACATGATCATTCCCAAAATAACAAGAAGTACCCCTGCTATTTTTTTCATAAAAGCCTCTCCCTATTTAAACTTCTATCTACAGCATACACAAGCTTATTGAAAACCAACACAAACATTAGCAGGAATTCTGCTAAGACCAAAGTCGTATTCTAACACGAAAATCAATTTTTATGTAAATGAGGTGATAAATTTGGTATATGTGATGGTCGGCATTGCTGGAGCAATCGGTGCATTGCTTCGATATCTTTTTGAAGTTCTTATTCCTTCCACTTATTTTATGGGATTTCCTGTTAGTACACTAGGCATAAATCTTTCCGGATCTTTGGGTTTAAGTTGGTTTTTCACATCGGTCACGAAGCATCATTCGTTTCCTAACTGGGCACGAACTGCTATTACAACTGGTTTTATTGGTTCATTTACCACTTTTTCTACTTTTAACATAGAACTTATTCAATTAGTGGAGAAAAATCAATTACTCTATGCTATTTTGTATTTTATTTGCAGCACAATAGGTGGTTATCTCTTCAGTTGGCTGGGATTTGAAATAGCCAAAAACGAGAATGAAATAGCCAAAAACGAGGATGAAATAAAATGAATATATTATTAATCACGATAGGAGGGTCCCTTGGGGCTTTATGTCGTTTCCTTATAAGTAAATACTTTCCATCATCTACGAACCATTTCCCTTTTGGAACATTTATCATCAATATGATGGGCAGTTTATTATTGGGATTATTATTGGGATGTATGGTAGACGAAAAATGGATGTTATTTTTAGGAACGGGATTTTGTGGTGCTTTTACTACTTTTTCTACACTACAATGGGAAATACTTCGTCTTTATCAAGAACGTCAACATTTCATACTTCTGTTATACATCATACTCAGTTATTCATTAGGAATTTCGTCTAGTATTTTGGGATTTTTAATTGGAACATTTATGTATTCCTAACTTTGACACCAACATATAAAAAAGGCATACCGTATATCAACGAAATACACGGCAAAGGTGGAGTTATATGATAAATACATGGCGTAGAAAATGGGATTTTGTAGCTCGTATTTCATCCTTATTTAGTGGAGCATTTTTCTTTATCAGCTCTATCATCCTCTTTATTTTATTCTTTACAGAGAGAAGAAGTTTTGTTTAAGCCAGCAGGTTCCCCTACTGGCTGTTTTTATTGCAACCGTTTTCAGGGTTGATCTACTTGTTTTTCCATTATTCTTTTGGCCATAGCTCTCAGATCTTTTTTGAGTACTTTTCCTGTTGCGTTGCGTGGCATTGCTTCTATAAATTGTATTTGATTTAGATGGGTGAAATAAGAAAGTCGTTGGCTGCAAAAACGTAACACATCATCTTTTGTCATCATGGAATTTTCCCACTTCACAATGAATGCCATTGGAACTTGGCCTTTGGAACTATCCGGAGCAGCTACTACCGCAACCTCATAAATTCCATCTAAATTTAATAAAATTCCTTCGATTTCTGCTGGATAAAGTTTTTGCTTATCACAAACAATCATATCGTTATAGCGATCAACTATCAGTAGATATCCATCTTGATCCAACTTACCTAAATCCCCTGAATGATACCAACCTTTTCGGATAACTTTTTTGGTTTCCTCTTTGTTTCTCCAATATCCCAAAAATTGCTGTGGACCACGGAATACAATCTCACCTATTGTATCTCTTGGCAACTCTTTTCCAGTGAGTGGATCCAATATTTTTACTTCCGTAAATGGAAATGGTCTTCCAACTGTATGATTTTTATCTCTACTCATTCTGCTTGTCCACATAGTGGTTGTCCCTGAATGCTCCGTACATCCATAGCCATGATAAATTTCGATGCCATATAAATGAAATTTCTTAATTAACTGTGGTGGTACAGTATCAGCACCACACATAATATAACGGAGAGTATCAATATCCTTCTCCGTCCAATCAGTTTCATTTATCATCAATTTAAGCATAGCAGGAACTGTCATAAACTGGGTGATTCTTTCCTTCTCAATCAAATCCCAAATGAGTTTAGGATGGAACTGTGTATAAATAACTGTAGAACCTCTTACTGCATTCGTCACTGAAAACATACAACCAGTTATATGAAACATGGGAGTAATGATTAAATTTCGATCAGTCAATCTCCAATCTAAATGATTTCCTATTGCATATCCACACATCCATAAATTATGATGGCTTATCATTACACCTTTTGGTTTCCCTGTACTGCCAGAGGTGTAGATCAACAAAAACTGATCATCGCCTCCCATGCTGATAGTTGGTTCATCTGTCGATTCCCCTTCTAATAATTTAGGAAATATAAACTCAGCATCATCCTGATTATCACCAATTTGAACCATTGTGTGAATGGATTTTACTTGTCCTAATTTGTTTGCCAACTCTGTAAATTTTGTATCGTAAAACAATACCGTCGGTTGGCTTTCCTTTAAGACGTGATTATAATCTTCCATTTCTAAACTAACGTTCAATGGGAGTACAATTGCACCTAATTTGGCAGTTGCGTAAAAAATAGTCAACATTGAAATACTATTTTGACACAGGGTTGCAATACGTTCCTTTGGTTTGACACCTTGTTTTTTCAGCCAATGAACGAGTTGATTTACTTGTTCATTTAATCGGAAGTAAGTGATTCGACTTTTTAAATCAACTGCTGCTTCAAATTCTGGTGAATTATTCGCGCGATTTGTGAGTAGTTGACCAATGTTGTTTTTCATTATAAACACTCCAATAGTCTCCCTAATATTCTGATGTTGGGGATATCTGAAATAAATTTTTTACACCAATATTTATTTTTAGAAGAAAATTCAGAAATAACAGATATTCACCAGCATTTATAATATTATAAGCAAAAAGATATACTAGGTCTATTGTATTATTGAATTATTAGGAAAATTTTAAACGTATAACATATTCAGTCATATATATGTTCATATTTCATATCATCGAAATGTAATGTTCTTTAGAATAAAAATAACCATCAAAAGGGCTATACAGCTGATGAATCGCAGTCTCTGCACATCCGTTTACATAATTATGCTGGTTGAAAACCCACGGTTTAAATCGTGGGCTGAAAAATAGCGTTGTTCGAACCCATGGGGTTTTCCTTTTATTTTCAAACACAAAAAACACGTAACCTTCTCCGTTATAACCAACGGTTTAGGTACGTGTTCATCTGTTTTATAACATATACACATTTGGCAGAGAGGGTGGGATTCGAACCCACGGTAGCCTCACGACTACGACGGTTTTCAAGACCGTTGCCTTCAACCACTCGACCACCTCTCCATATGGTAAATAGAACCTAAACATACTCTTATTATATTTAAAAACATACTCACACATTTTAGCTTAAATGTAGTTTGCAGTCAAGAACAAAATACTGTTTTATGTTGAAGCCCAATGAAAGAGACCCAAATATATAGTGAATATCATATAAATTCAGGTCCCATATCTTATATAATGATCGGTGTATAACCTTCTTTTATTTGTTCTACAATGCTAAAATGCCCCAGTTTTGTTCCACCAACTAAGAATACTCCACAAGCATTTGCATCCTCATCTACCTCAAGAAAACTTGTACAAAATTCACATGCCCCTGCTATAATCCCCAAATCCTGAACTTCTTTAAATAATGAATGAAAAGGATGAGATGGATCATCAATTTCTTTTAACCATTTGGGACCTAACCCATCAAAATATATTTTTACATCAAAACCTTCTTCATGTAGTTCTTGTCCATATGTTAAAGCATGATGTGCTTTTCCAATCTCATTTGGTCCTGCGTGAATCACAATCAAAAACTTTTCTTTCATCCTTCTTGTCCTCCTTTAGAGGAATTAATCAAACATAAACATTGTTACACATCTACCTAGATTACTGGAATTAATTCATAAAAATTATCCGTTCAACAGAACGGAATAGGAGAATACTTTTAAATATTACATAATAATAGGTTTATAGCCTTCTTTGATATGTTCTACAAAACTAAAATGCCCATCTTTTGCACCGCCAACAATATATACCCCTGCTGTGTTCACTTCATCTTGGATATCAAAAAAACTGGTACAATAACCACATGCCCCTTTGATAATTCCTAGTTTTTGAACTTCTTTAAACACAGAATGGAAAATATGAGATGGGTTATCAAATTCCTTTATCCATCGGGTTCCCATTCCATCAAAATAAATTTTCACCTCAAAACCTTCATCATGCAATTCTTGTCCATATGTTAACCCATGAAATGCTCTTCCAACATCTTCTGCACCTGCTTGGATGACAATCAAAAACTTATTACTCATTGAATACTTGCCCCCTTATGATATGTAAAAAGAACTTGTATCAAGTATATATTACCATATTTTCCGAAGAAAATTAATTGTTAGTATACATAAAAATGTAAAAATTCATTAATCAAACTAATAAATTTTTATAAAAACATAAGACAGGGAACAATTCTTTTGTCATATTCCAGACTTACCGGTTTCAATAACTATATCTAACAATGGATATTATTTGACATAACGGAGCACCTGATACTGGACACGCTCCAGATCGGAAAAGTGTGCAAGACGAATCATTTTGACCTCCATGGGTAGATTTCACCTATAGATTCACTATACTATATATTTTCTAAAAAAATATTTTTAAAGTCCGTTTTTGAATAAACAAAAAGACTGCTAGCATAGCAGCCTAATAATGTCTGGTTTACTTCAATACTTCTCTTCCCATATAGGGAACAAGTGCATTTGGCACTCGCACTGTACCATCTTCTTGTTGATAGTTCTCTAAAATCGCAGCAACAGTGCGGCCAATTGCTAATCCAGAGCCATTGAGTGTGTGGACAAATTCAGGTTTATCCTTGGCGCTCCGACGGAAACGGATATTAGCTCGTCTAGCTTGAAAATCTTCAAAGTTACTGCAAGATGAAATCTCACGATACGCACCAGAACTTGGCAGCCAAACTTCTAGGTCATATTTTTTTGCTGCTGTAAAACCAAGATCTCCTGTGCACATAGAAAGTACACGATAAGGTAATTCCAATAGCTGTAAAACTTTTTCTGCGTTCTGGACAAGTTTTTCTAACTCATCGTAAGAATCTTCAGGTCTAACAAATTTCACCAGCTCTACTTTATTAAATTGGTGCTGGCGAATTAATCCTCTTGTATCGCGGCCGGCCGACCCCGCTTCCGAACGGAAACAAGCACTGTATGCTGCGTAATAAATAGGTAATTCTTGATCAGTAAGGATTTCTCCTTGATGGAAATTTGTTACCGATACTTCTGATGTTGGAATGAGATAATAGCCATTTGTATTCGCAAGCGCAAATGCATCTTCTGCAAACTTAGGCAGTTGTCCTGTTCCTGTCATGCTTTGGCTGTTTACAATATAAGGAGGTATCATTTCTCTATAACCATGTTCAGAAGTATGCAAATCCAGCATAAAATTCATAAGCGCACGCTCCAAGCGAGCACCTAAACCTGTATAAAATACAAAACGTGAACCTGTCACTTTACTAGCCCGCTCAAAGTCTAATAGTTTTAGATGTTGAGCTAAGTCCCAATGAGGAATTGGTTCAAAGCTAAACTCTGGAACATCACCCCAAAATCGAACTGGTATATTTTCTTCCTCCGTTAATCCAATAGGCGTCGACTCGTGAGGGATGTTTGGTAAGGATAATAATATTTGCTGCAATTGCTCATCGAGTTGACGAATTTCTTCATCAAGTTCTTTGATCTGCTCTCCGACTTGACGCATGCTAAGAATAAGGGATTCTGCGTCCTCTTTTGCTTTCTTTTTTCTCGCCACTTCTTGACTTGCTTGGTTCCGTTCACTTTTTAGTTTCTCGGATCTTGTGATCGCTTCACGACGTCTGTTATCAATTTGCTCAAACGAATCCAGACCACTGATATCTTCGTTGCGGGAAGCTAGTTTCTCTTTTACTTCCGCAAAGTTATTCCGCAACAATTTGATATCTAGCATAGAAATTCCTCCTCAAATAAAATAGGAACCCCATCCCTAAGGGACGGAGGTTCCGCGTTGCCACCCTTGTTGACTGTCACTTTCCTAAACAGTCCACCTTAATGCGTAGTTATCGGAACGCTGCCGAGATCAGCTCTGAGGTGGAATTCACAAGACTTCTCTTAGCGATTTCCACCAACCATCGCCTCTCTGGAAAGATCTGTCTTGTTACTTGTCTCTTCATCGCAATCATGTTTATTAATATGCGCTCATTATACAGAGGTTATAGATCTTTTTCAATCGCCTTTTCCACCATACTCAAAAAATAAGCATGCAAGCGCGTATCATCTGTTAACTCTGGATGAAAAGATATGCCTAAAAGGTTTTCCTGTTTCACTGCTACCACTTGATCTTTCACTGTAGAAAGCACTTCTACATCTGCTCCCACTTCTGTAATGAGAGGAGCACGAATAAAAACAGCTTGGAAATCTTCTGCCACATCTTTAATCGGTAGATCAGCTTCAAAACTATCTACTTGTCTCCCAAAAGCATTCCGCTGAACAGTCACATTTAACAGGGGCAAATGAGGTTCACTGTTCTCTGTGATATGTTTGGCAATTATAATAAGCCCAGCACAAGTCCCAAATATAGGTTTAGCCTTTGCATGGAATTCTAAAATCGGTTCCTGAAGATCATACTGACGTAAAAGCTTTCCTATAGTAGTAGATTCCCCTCCAGGAATAATCAAGCCATCGACATCAGCTAATTGTTCTTTTCTTTTAACAGCAATTGCTTCGGTGCCTAGCTTATTCAAAAGTTGTATATGTTCTCGCACAGCCCCCTGAAGAGCAAGAACACCTACTTTGATATTACCAGCCACGTTCTTGCATCCGTTCATGCGCTTCTAATTTTGATATCTCAATACCAGTCATTGGACTTCCCAAATCTTTGGATAGCGCAGCAATAAGTGCAAAATCTTCAAAATGAGTAGTAGCTTCAACAATAGCTTTTGCAAATTTAGCAGGAGTGGAGGATTTGAAAATACCAGAACCAACAAATACACCATCAGATCCCAAGTGCATCATCAAAGCCGCATCAGCTGGGGTTGCTACTCCACCAGCTGCAAAGTTAACAACCGGTAATTTCCCTGTTTCGTGAATTTGTAAAAGGAGTTCATATGGAGCACCCAATTCTTTTGCTTCTGTCATTAACTCGTCACGAGACATACCTGTTACTTTGCGAATTTGACTTTGCATCATACGCATATGACGAACTGCTTCTACGATATTGCCTGTCCCTGGTTCACCTTTTGTACGGATCATGGATGCTCCTTCACCGATACGACGGAGTGCTTCTCCAAGATTACGAGCGCCACAGACAAACGGAACAGTAAATGTAGATTTATCAATATGATAAACTTCATCTGCTGGTGTTAAAACTTCACTTTCATCAATATAATCTACACCCATGGATTCTAATAAACGCGCCTCTACAAAATGCCCGATTCTCGCTTTTGCCATCACTGGGACGGAGACTGCATTTAAAATTTCCTCTACAATCTTAAGATCAGCCGTTCTAGCGACTCCGCCAGCTGCACGAATATCGGAAGGAACTCGCTCCAAAGCCATTACAGCGACTGCCCCAGCTTCTTCTGCGATTTTTGCTTGTTCTGCATTTACGACGTCCATAATGACGCCACCTTTTTGCATTTCTGCCATTCCGCGTTTTACACGGTCTGTCCCTGTCTGTGTCATCCTATATCCTCCTAGATCGTGTATAGATTGCCAATTTGTTAATTTTAGTCCTTTAGCCAATAACATTGTAAAGGAATAAATGTAAATTTACAAGGAACAGAATTATAGCATTAGTTTATCCAAGAATTTACTCTATCCCACGCATGACGAAAAAATAACCGGAACACGCTCCCTTTTTCTACTGTTTTTTGGGTAATCAATGGAACTGAATGAACTCCTGGTATAGACTCCCCTTTATACAAGAGAGAAACTTCACCAATTACAGTCCCTTTTGAAATGGGAGCTTGTATCCCTTTTTTTAGAACAACTTTATAAGTATAAGACTCTTTATCTGCTTTCTTTTCTGCTAACTGTAGGGAATATTCTGGAGCAACTGGTACTGTACGTTCTACGCCGTTTGGTAACGTAAAACGATCATGACCAAGAATAACTTTTCCTTTTGTAATAGCTGTTGCCAATTCAAAATTGTCGTATGTATAATCCAACAATTTTTTTGTCTCATGAAACCGTGCAAACTCCGAATCTGTCCCCATAACGACTGAAACTACCCGTAGACCATTACGATCTGCTGTACTTGTGAAACAATACCCTGCTGCATTGGTATGACCAGTTTTTAAGCCATCCACACCTTGATAATAGTATTTCAGTGAGGGAAGCATCTGATCCCAATTGTCTATTTTTTGTTGGTTTGGTTGATTTTGGTGAAAGGTATAGGTCGGGATGCTTGTATATTGTAGTACTTCCGGATAATTTTTTAACAAAAATTGTGCAACAACAGCTGTATCATAAGCTGACATGTCATGTTGGCCTACTTTGCTAGTGGCTGGAGGATCAGGGTACGATTCTGTGTTTAATCCAGTACTGTTTTGAAAATGTGTATTTTTCAACCCCAGTTCGCTTGCTTTTTTATTCATCATATCCACAAAGCCTTCTTCTGACCCGGCAATATGTTCCGCCAATGCAACAGTAGCATCATTGGCCGATTGAACAAATAAAGCAGTGAATAACTGCTTGACAGTCTGTTTTTCTCCTCCAACTAAGCGTATTTCTGCTTCATTTATAGCAGCTGCTCTATTGCTGACCGTAACCACATCATCCCACTTAAGTATACCTTGCTTGATCTGATCAAAAATAACAATTGCGCTCATCATTTTTGTCATACTAGCAGGTGGTCTCGGTTCATTTGCATTTTTTGCAGCTAATATTTCCCCAGAAATAGTATCGACTAATATATATGATTTGGCATTTATCGTCGGTAATTCATCTGCATATACAGGATTGCTTATCGTAAATAAACTGATAATGCAGAATAAAAATACAATTTTACGACGCATTTTCCTTTTACTCCTTCGTTAGCTCAATCCTACTCATTTTCACACGTTCGATCCGACAATACAAGCCCTTTACATTAAAAAAGAATAAAAAAGCGCCCTCAGCGGGACGCTTTTCCTCAACCACCTAATTGGTAGTTTGGAGCTTCTTTTGTTATTTGTACATCATGAGGATGACTCTCCCGCAACGAAGCAGAAGTAATTCGTACAAACTGTGAATTATCCTTTAAATCTAACAACGTTTTTGACCCTGTATAACCCATACCAGAACGAATTCCACCAACTAATTGATATACGATATCCACGATTGGACCTTTATAAGGAACACGTCCTTCGATACCTTCTGGGACTAATTTCTGCTCATTTTCTTGGAAATAACGATCTTTACTACCTGCTTGCATAGCACCAATGGACCCCATGCCTCGATATACTTTAAAACGACGGCCTTGGTAGATTTCACTTTCCCCTGGAGCCTCTTCTGTTCCTGCAAACAATCCTCCGAGCATAACAGCATCTGCTCCGGCGGCGAGGGCTTTAACAATATCGCCAGAGAAGCGAATACCACCATCAGCGATAATAGGCACACCATATGCACGAGCTACACTAGCAGCATCATAAATTGCAGTGATTTGAGGAACACCAATACCCGCAACCACACGAGTCGTACATATTGAACCCGGGCCAATCCCTACCTTGACGATGCTCGCTCCTGCTTCAATCAAATCTCTTGTCCCTTCAGCGGTAGCTACATTACCTGCAACAATGGTGAGATCAGGATAATTTTCTCGAACCTTAGCAACTGTTTCCAGCACGCCTTTCGAATGTCCATGTGCTGTATCAATTACCACCATATCCACTTCTGCTTCTACCAATGCTGCGATCCGTTGGTCTGTATCTTTTGAGACACCTACTGCTGCTGCTACAAGCAGACGTCCTTGCTCATCTTTAGCAGAATTGGGGAATTGGGTAGCTTTTTCAATATCCTTAATCGTAATTAAGCCTTTCAATACACCATGTTCATCAACCAATGGCAGTTTTTCAATCTTGTGTAGTTGCAAGATATGTTCTGCTTCTTTCATTGTTGTTCCAACTGAAGCAGTGACAAGATTTTCTTTTGTCATCACTTCTGAAATAGGAGTGCTGTAATTATGCACAAAACGCATATCACGGTTCGTTATGATTCCGACAAGCCTTTTCTCCTTGTCCACAATCGGCACACCAGAAATACGATATTTGGACATTAATGCCTCTGCATCATGAACTTGATGACCTGGGTGTAAGTAAAATGGGTTTGTAATGACACCACTTTCGGAACGTTTTACACGATCTACTTCCTCTGCTTGCTCTTCAATCGTCATATTTTTATGGATTACTCCAATACCACCTTGTCGCGCTAGAGCGATTGCTAAGGATGATTCAGTTACGGTGTCCATACCCGCACTGATTAATGGAATATTTAACTTTATTTTTTTTGTCAGTTGAGTGGAAACACTAACATCACGAGGTAAAATTTCGGATCTGGCTGGTAACAATAGCACATCATCAAATGTGAGGCCTGTTTTGCTGAACTTCTCTTCCCACATGGCGTATCGCCCCTTATCTTCAAGTCTCCATTTTTTTGCAAGTGTATCAAATAAAAAAAAGCGAATCAAGAAAACCGCTATTGTTGAAATTAAATATCTTTTTATAAAAGTTATCCACAGTTTATCTGTGTATAACTTGTGAATAATTGTGGATAAGTCATGAATAAGACAATTTTTTCGGAGGAATTATGAAATATTTATCATATGAGCTGTTAAAGAACGAAACAACTGCACGCAACTTTCTCATCAAAAAATACCCAAAATCAGAAGCCAAAACTCTTTCATATCGCAATGTACATGCATTTACATCCTATATCAAACAAGGCATGGCTTTATTTCAGACTGCTGAACAGAGTGATTTTTGGTCTTCCTCACTCTTACTTTACTATGGAATGATGAGCCTGTTAAAAGCATTTGCACTGAGTATAGATCCTAATTATCCACACAGTACTACCATATTGCAACATGGTTTAACTAGTCCAAAACGCAAAAAAGAGCCTTACCGCTTTTTTTATGATGAGGTTCGAGTGCAGAAAGATGGATTTTTCCCTTACCTGTGCAACTTATTTTCTCATCCTGTTCCTACTGGGGAACGGTATAAATTGGAATTGTTGTGTTCCTTTATCCCTGACTTACAGCTGCTGTTCCAACATTTGAGTCTCAAATCCTACTGGTGGGAAGTTTCCTATCAAAATGGAACCTTAACTTGTCCTGTAGAAGTATTGGATCAATTATGCATTTCTGCTGAATCATTCGTCTATCGCTTAAATCAAAAAAAATCTGCTGTCTGTTTCTCCATGCATAGTTTTACAGAGCAGTCCTTTCAACTAAAAGTGGAAGGCACGAATGACATCTTGAAACATTCTTGGCTGAAACAAAACGGACAAGGAAAACTGTACCTTTGGAATTCATCTCATACATCAATCGATCCACTTCCTGAGATTCTAACCTACTATGCCCTATTTTTTGCACTAAGTATGCTTTGCCGGTATGATCCACCCGTTTGGTATGAGCTCAACAATGACATTGAAAAAGAACAACTTATCATTCAACAACTAATTGATCTAGTTATGCGAAATTTTCCCGATTTGCTATACCAATTATTTTAGCATGCCTCTTCTATTTTAGTGATTATTTTGTATTTTGTCCATTGCCTAGGTATGAAAAAACCCCTCCTAGTATGGAGGGATAGAGCATTTAAATCTATTATAAAAACATTATTCTCGGTTCCTCTCATAGGTATCACGTAAACACGTGCAGGCACAAACGATGTGCCACCCTATGAGAGGAGTTGTCCCTCAGGTCAGCCTATCATCACGGCCAGCCGACACCGCCCAAGAGCGGGTTCTTCTTCTCGTCGTCGTTGATGAACATAGGATTCCCCTCAGTAAAGAGATGGGTCAACTGACTCCATTATTATAACCGAAAAATAATATTATTCAAATAAAAGATAAACCCTACCCAAAAATACAGAATATGGTTATGCTTACTCATCAATTTTTAACGGCTGGTGCAACTGCTTAATAAGCATTGATGATGAAGAAAACTCTTCTTAATGTTTATTTATCATACATACCATTCAAAAATAACAGGATTGAAATAATTAGGATAAAACTTCTCATTTACAGCTTTAAAAATCATCCCCCACTACCAGATTGGTAATGGGGGACAAACCCTTGAAGGCGCATCACTGTTGTCCAGCGACATCTAGGAGTTCAGGGGCTTCACAAGCTCAAGGAGGGCCACATCCAGCTCTTGGCATCCTTCCATGACCCTGGCGATCTCGGCAAGAGCCTCCGCATGCTGGCTGTAGGCACTTGCCAGACCTTCACTACACGGGAGTTGCTTCTCCCCGATCTTCGCACTCTTCAGAGCCATTGCAAGAACTGCACTGACCGCCTCGGCCTTCTGCTTCCCAGTCATCAACTGCATGAAACTTTCCCTTCTCAAAAAATGGGTCTGTTAATGTCATCATACTACAACAAATTCATAAGAAAAACTCCCGTCTGAAAGCGACAGGAGTAGCATTTATTCTTCTTCATCTGTAATTTGTACTTGAGAAACTGTTGCTACTTCTTCGTCTTTGGTCATTTTAATCAAGCGAACACTTTGTGCATAGCGCCCTAGACATGATATACCTGATATGTTCATCCGAATGATCACAGGCTACTTGTGGAGCATACGACAAATGAAAAATACGAAGGAGAAAGCTAAACATAAATATAAAGTTAGAAAAAATAGATTATCCAAGAAATCACGGTTATAGATCGAATTCCAAAGCTAATGCTACTGGTTGGGGCAATATATCTACATGAACTTAATTTACGGATCCCCATCATAGACGCACACAAGAAGTGACATGCACTTAATTGTGCTTCGCCTATGTGGGGTGAACTGACCCTATGCGTCTTGCAACATTTCCTTCACTCGGAAGGTGATGCTCTCAGCAAGTTCAGCGTCGTCCAACCCGCTGGAGTACATAAACGAATCCCCATCGAGTTGCTTCTTTGCACTGACGGCCAGTTGATTAGCCTCTTTCAGTTGCTCTACCACTCCAGCGGGGAGCTCTGCGGGGTGCCTCGCTATCCCCGCCATGAGGGTGTAGTAGTTGGCAAGCCTGATGTAACCGCGTCGCTTATCTCGCTCGAAATCTCGACGCAGCTCCCCCGCTTTATCAGTACATTCTTGCGACTTTTCCAACAGCTCTGCACGATCTAGGTTCACGATGTTCCCTTCAGGTCAGAGGGAGACATAGAGTCTCCTGACTACTATCATTATATCTCAAAAAAATAAAATCCCCCACCCATTTGGGCAGGAGAAAATTTACTCATCTTCTTCATCTGTAATCTGTACCCGTGCAACTGTTGCTACTTCTTCATCTTTCGCCATCTTGATCAATCGCACACCTTGCGCATAGCGTCCAAGGCATGATATGCCTGAGATGTTCATGCGAATGACTACACCCGCTTGGGTAACGATCATTAAGTCTTCTTCTTCGGAAACCATCGTATGCCCAACAACAGGACCATTTTTCTTCGTGATGTTGAGGGTTTTGATTCCTTTCCCGCCACGGGACTGGGATCGGTATTCACTGATCGGGGTTCGTTTCCCATACCCTTTTTTGGTCACGATCATGACATCTTTACCCGGCTCGACAATATCCATGTCGATGACATAATCGTTATCTCCAAGCGTGATTCCTTTCACACCTGTAGCTGACCGGCCCATCTCCCGCACATCCAGCTCTGGGAAGCGAATAGACATACCATGACTGGTACCCATGATAACCTCTTGATCCCCATCTGTTAGTCTCACACTTACTAACTCATCGCCTTCACGAAGATTGATAGCAAACAGACCATTTTTGCGGATGTTTTCAAAATCAGACAGCTTTGTCTTTTTCACTACTCCAGCTGTTGTAGCAAAGAAAAGATTAAAGTCATCGGTAAATTGTTTTACTGGGATAACTGCCTGAATTCGCTCATTTTGCTCAATCTGGATCAGGTTGATGATTGGTGTACCTTTTGCAGATCGTCCCAACTCAGGAATCTCATAACCTTTTAAGCGATACACTTTACCTTTATTGGAAAAGAAGAGGATATGATTATGAGAGCTGGTCACAAATAGCGTCTGGATGAAGTCATCCTCGCGTGTTCCCATACCTGTAACACCTTTTCCACCGCGACGCTGTGCTCGGTAAGTGGATAGTGGCATACGTTTGACATAGCCTCTATGTGTCAGCAAAATGGCAACTTCTTCTTCTGGAATCAAGTCTTCTTCCACAATGCTATCCACATTGATTTTGATGACAGTTCTCCGTTCATCGCCGTACTGCTCTCTGACTTCTACCAATTCTTTGCGGACAACTCCACGAATCCTAGCCTCATCCGCTAGAATCGCTCTTAGTTCTTTGATCGTAATTTGCAGTTCTTGATACTCACTTTCAATCTTATCGCGTTCCAAGCCAGTTAATCGCTGCAAACGCATATCTAAAATTGCTTGCGCTTGCTTTTCACTCAACCCAAACTGCTCCATCAAACCGCTTCTAGCTTCCCCTGCTGTTGCAGAAGCACGAATCAAAGCGATCACCTTATCGATTTGATCCAATGCAATGCGATAACCCTCTAAAATATGAGCACGTTCTTCTGCTTTATTGAGATCAAATTGGGTTCTGCGACGAATCACTTCAATTTGGTGATCTAAGTAGTGAGAGAGTGCCTGATGCAAATTGAGCACACGAGGTTGACCGTTCACTAAGGCTAGAGTATTTACTCCAAAGCTTGTCTGTAAAGTGGTATGCTTGTACAAATTATTTAAGACAATACGAGGATTTACATCCCTGCGCAATTCAATGACAACACGCATACCGTTACGATCTGATTCATCACGAAGATCAGTTATTCCGTCGATTTTTTTATCTCGAACCAATTCCGCAATTTTTTCTACTAATTTCGCCTTATTTACTTGATAAGGGAGCTCTTCCACGATAATGCGCATTTTTCCATTTTGCGCTTCTTCGATGCGTGTTTTCGCTCGGATTTGGATACTGCCTCGCCCTGTACGGAACGCTTTCCGAATTCCTTCGTAACCGAGAATAATTCCACCTGTGGGAAAATCAGGACCTTTGACGATTGGTAATAGATCCTCAACTGTCGTTTCTGGATTATCGATAATAAGCAATAAACCATCAATGATTTCACGTAAATTGTGCGGTGGTATATTGGTTGCCATCCCGACCGCAATCCCAGATGTACCATTGACTAGTAGATTGGGGAAACGGGCAGGGAGCACAAGTGGCTCTAGCTGTTGTCCATCATAGTTAGGTCCAAAATCAATCGTATCTTTTTGGATCTCTCTCAGCAATTCTAGTGTGATAGAAGCCATTTTAGCTTCCGTATAACGCATTGCTGCTGGTGGATCACCATCGACAGAACCAAAGTTACCATGTCCATCGACTAACATATAACGGTATGAAAAATCTTGCGCCATACGAACCATTGCTTCGTATACAGCTACATCGCCATGGGGATGGTATTGGGCGGTGACATTTCCAACTACCCTTGATGACTTTTTATACTGTTTGTCAGGTGTCATTCCCAACTCATACATGGTGTATAAAATCCGTCGGTGTACCGGTTTGAGTCCATCACGGACATCTGGCAATGCTCGGCTCACGATAACGCTCATAGCATAGTCAAGAAAAGAAGATTTCATCTCTTGGCTGATATTTACTTCTTCTACACGTTCTGTATTTGCCATCCGTTTCATCAACTCCAACTAACGGATATATCCGTTTCCAGCTATCTCCTACACGTCTAGTGTTGCTTGATTTGCATACTCTTGAATAAAATCTCGTCTAGGTTCTACTCGATCTCCCATCAACATTTCAAACACTTGATCAGCATCCATCGCATCTCTAAAGGACACTTGACGAAGTGTTCGACTATCAGGGTCCATCGTTGTCTCCCAAAGCTGGGTAGCATTCATCTCTCCCAAACCTTTGTAACGCTGAATTTCAATCTTACCTTTGCCTTCTAATTCTTTGACTACTTGTGCTTTCATTGCATCAGAATATGCATAGCGAATAACTTTTCCTTGTGCGATTTTGTACAGTGGCGGCTGAGCAATATACACATATCCCTCTTCGATCAGGGATCTCATATACCGGAAGAAAAAAGTCAATAGTAGAGTGCGGATGTGCGCTCCATCGACATCCGCATCCGTCATAATGATTACTTTGTGATAGCGGGCTCTATCAATCTGAAAATCATCTGCTATCCCAGTTCCAAGCGCCGTAATAATAGTTCGTACTTCTTCATTCGACAAGGCTTTATCCAAACGTGCTTTTTCAACGTTGATAACTTTACCACGAAGAGGAAGGATCGCTTGGAACATTCGATCACGACCTTGTTTTGCCGTACCGCCAGCTGAGTCACCTTCAACCAAATACAATTCACTGATAGAAGCATCTTTGCTTGTACAGTCTGCTAATTTCCCGGGCAATGAACTTACCTCTAATGCATTTTTCCGTCTCGTTAACTCCCGAGCTTTTCGAGCAGCTTCTCTAGCCCGAGCCGCTGTAACAGATTTATTGATGATCTTTTTCCCAATAGCTGGATTTTCATCGAGGTAAGCTTGAAAATAATCAGCAAATAATTGTTCCGTAGCAGAACGAGCTTCGCTATTTCCCAATTTTGTTTTGGTTTGGCCTTCAAACTGCGGATCAGGGATTTTCACACTGATAATAGCAGTCAATCCTTCACGTACGTCGTCTCCTGTCAAATTGCTTTCGCTATCTTTCAACAAATTGTTCCGACGTGCATAATCATTTATCACCCGGGTGAGACCCGCTTTAAAACCAGATTCGTGTGTACCACCCTCATGAGTGTGGATGTTATTAGCATAACTGTAGATATTGGAAGAGTAGGAATCGTTGTACTGCATTGCAACTTGAACTTGAATACTTTCACGTTCCCCCTCAATGTAAATCGGAGGTTGATTCAATGCTTCACGATTACGGTTGAGGTACTCCACAAAGGAGGAAATGCCACCTTCAAATTGGAATGACTCTTCTTTTATCTCTTCCCCGCGTTTATCTGTCAGAACAATGGTCACACCACGATTGAGGAAAGCAAGCTCACGTAGACGATTTCGTAAAATATCATATTCGTACTCGATTGTTTCCGTAAATATTTCTGGATCAGGTTGAAATGTGATGGTAGTACCGGTTTCTTTCGCAGTCCCAATCACTTCCAGATCCATTTGGGGTATACCTTGGGCATAAGTCTGCCGATGAATCTTTCCATCCCGTTTCACAATAACCTCTAGCTCGCTGGATAATGCATTTACAACAGAAACACCAACTCCGTGCAAACCACCGGAAAATTGATATCCTTCCCCATCAAATTTTCCTCCAGCGTGCAGTACTGTCATGACAACTTCCACCGCAGGTCTTCCTACTTTGGGTTGAATACCAACCGGAATCCCGCTTCCGTTGTCCACAACTGTCACACTATTGCCTGGATTAATAGTGACCCCAATCGTATCACATCGTCCAGCCAAGGCTTCATCGATACTGTTGTCTACTACTTCCCACACCAAATGATGCAGACCTCTACTGGATGTAGAACCTATATACATCCCTGGCCGTTTTCTTACAGGTTCTAACCCTTCTAAAACCTGAATTTGTGATTCATCATATCCAGTTGTCATAACACATTCACCACCTTTATTCCTGATTGAGAACGTTTTAATAATGTGTTGGAAGAGATTGGTGATGTATAAATCTGGCTTGTTGTGATGATAAATGATTTCACATCTTCATCAAGATTCGGGAAATGGATGCTAGATGAAGATTTTACAGCACCCACCGCATCGATTATTGCAACGACATCACTCAATCTAATCATTTGGTTTCCACCAAGGTGAATAAACAAAAAAACATCACCTCATCATGCGCGAGTAACATGACCATTTTGAACATGGTACACAACTGCTTGTTTTTGGGTTTGTAAATCTATTCCTTCTAATCCAGTAGCAGTAACAAAAGTTTGTACCCGGCCCCGGATCGATTCTAATAAATGAGTCTTCCTCGAATCATCTAATTCAGAAAGCACATCATCCAATAATAACACTGGAAAGTCACCTGTGGCTTCTTTCACTAATTGTAATTCTGCTAATTTCAGGGAAAGAGCAGCTGTTCGTTGCTGCCCTTGAGATCCAAATGTATGATAATCCAATTTATTGTGTTGGAGGGAAAAATCATCTCGATGAGGTCCAAGTAAGGTATTTCCTAACATTATCTCTTTCTTTCTCACTTTTTCAAGTGCCGCAAACATGCATTGTTGCATTTCTTGCTCGGACATGTGGGCATAAATCGGCACAGATGGAATATATTCTATTTGGAGGTGCTCTTCTCCTTTTGTGATCGAAAGGTGAATTTCTGCTGCATAAGTTTGCAGTTTGGACAATGATTCCAATCGCTTTCTCCAAATCGATACGGACAACTGCACGAGTTGTTCATCCAAAACATCCAAAAAAGTGAGTGGAAAAGTATTGTTTTTTGACAAATTTTTGAGAAGTTGATTTCGTTCTTTCAACAAATTTTTCAGCTGTGTCAAATGATGGACATAAGTAGGACTGACTTGACCAATTTCCACATCTAAAAATTTTCGCCTAACTTGTGGACCTCCCTTTACCAGTTGCAAATCTTCTGGAGCAAATAATACGACTGGTAAAGTTCCAATATATTGACTTAACCTCGCTACTTCCACACCATTTTTCTTGATTTTTCTACCTTTGGGAAGGAGTTTTAATTCCAATCTCCATTTTTGCTTATTTCCTTGTGTTTTAACCCGTACCATCGCAGATTGCTCACCAAATTGTATACATTCTTGAAGGGAACGAGCGCGATGCGACTTACCAAAAGAAATCATATATAAAGATTCCAACAAATTGGTCTTACCTTGTGCATTTTCACCTATAAACAAGTGAAGGTCCTCTGGACAGTCTAGTTGTAGTTCAGGGATATTGCGAAAATGTTGAAGTTGCAGCGACGTAACACGCAAAGAACAATCCCCCCACTAAACCAAATGTATCTTGCCAAAGCCTTCAATCTCCACTTCATCCTGTGGATAAAGTTTGCGACCTCTCCGATCATCGGGTTCTCCGTTTACAACAACTTGATATGATTGCAAAAAGATTTTTGCTTCTCCTCCACTGGCAATAACATCTAATGATTTTAGCAGCTGCCCAAGTGTCATGTATTCACCCTGAATAGGAATTTTTTTCATTGTAAGTTCCTTTCTTCATCACCGAGTACGAATGGGCACAATCAAGTGAAGTGAGTCATTACGATCAGTGGGTTGAATGAGGAAAGGTGTCATAGACCCTGTAAATTGGATATGAATTTCCTCACTATCAATGGTGCGGAGTGCCTCGATCATATAACGAGCGTTAAAGGAAATAGTCAAGGGATGACCTTTTACTTCAGCTTTAATCTCTTCTACTACACTTCCGATTTCTTGAGAAGCAGAGGTGATTTGCACTTGGTTATCACTCACAGTCCATTTTATCACATTATCTCTGCCATCCCTGCTAATAAGTGACGCACGCTCAACAGATTGTAACAATTCTTTTGTTTTCGTCGTTACTTCTACATCTCCTGATGGGGGGATAACACGGTTTGTGTCTGGATAACTGCCTTCAAGTAGCCGGGTGTAGAACGAAAGATATTGATTTTGTGCCAGTAACTGGTTTCCTGCTACAACTAAATCTACTAATTCTGTTTCATCAGCAAATGTTTTTGCTAGTTCACTCATACTTTTTCCAGGGATGATCACATTTTTTAAATTAAGTTCTGGCAAACTTTCTACTTGTGCACGTTGGCGAGACAGTCGATGACTATCTGTAGCGACACAAGTGAGCAGACCATCTTCTAATTGAAATAAAACTCCTGTAAATACTCCTCTAGCTTCATTCACTGCAACCGCAAAACTCGTTTTACGTACAAGTGTACGAAGTAAGTCAGCTGGTAGAGAGAACACTTGCTCTTCATATAATTGAGGGAGACTTGGATATTCTTCACTTGGTAATCCATGTAATTGAAATTCTGCTTTTCCAGAACGAATGGTAATGTTATTTCGTTCACCAACAATCCACTCTACCTCATTTCCAGGTAGTTTGCGAACTATTTCTGCAAAAATTTTGCCTGGAACTACAACACTACCACTTTCCTCTACGAACAATTGTTCCTTTTCTTCTTTTATTTTAGGAATTTTGGTTTCAATTGTCAAAT
The DNA here is from genome assembly GCF_059510375.1 of Shimazuella sp. NTD250. Taxonomy (NCBI): domain Bacteria; kingdom Bacillati; phylum Bacillota; class Bacilli; order Caryophanales; family Thermoactinomycetaceae; genus Shimazuella; species Shimazuella sp. NTD250. The sequence goes on from NZ_JCAJZS010000004.1 coordinate 43,447, forward strand.
CTGAATTACTACCTGTCAGTATCAAGTGATCATCTTCTGCTGTTACTTTTATTCCTGTTAAAATTGGGATAGTAGTTCTTGTCGAAACAGCTTTTGTTACTTGTGACACTGCTTCAACCAATACATTCTGTAAGATTCGTAATTTCATAATTACCTCCTCAGCATTTAAAAAAAATACTTTAACAATTTTTGATTGAAAAATTTCTTCCTAATCCTATTAATTAATTATTTATTTTTTAATAAAGACTAGTAGTAATAGTAGTAGTACCTGTGGATACTGTGGATAAGTGGGTTGAGCCAAGCAACAAAGCCTATACACGTTGTGGATAAGCTGTGTATAGGCAGAGGTGAGTTATCCACAGTTCCCACAATTGCCTGTGGTTAACTGTTTCGGCTGAGACGATTTTTTAATTCCATGATGACTTGCTCTAATTCTCGATCACTGGATAACATGCGACTAATTTTTTCATGTGCATGAATAACAGTAGTGTGGTCTCTGCCTCCAAAATCTTCGCCAATTTTAGGTAAGGAGCTATCTGTTAATTCACGGGAGAGATACATTGCTATTTGTCTAGGATAGGCAATGGTTTTCGTACGTTTTTTGCTTTTGAGATCTTCGACTCGCAGTTGGTAATAACCACCTACTACTTGCTGAATTTCTGGAATACCAATCAACTTTGGTTGATTAGGCGAGACGAGATTTTTTAATGCTTCATGGGCTAGATCTAACGAAATTGATTGATTAAGCATAGTAGAATAAGCGACGACACGTATGAGTGCACCTTCTAATTCTCGAATATTATTAGCAACTTGATCTGCAATGTAGTAGAGGACTTCGTTGGTGACTTCCAAGTTATCTGCAATTGCTTTCTTTCGGAGAATTGCTATTCTTGTTTCTAAATCTGGTGGTTGTACATCTGTGATAAGTCCCCATTCAAATCGAGAGCGTAAGCGATCTTCTAAAAAGGGAATTTCCTTGGGAGGACGATCACTTGAAATAATAATTTGTTTATGAGCTTCATGCAGTGTATTAAAAGTGTGGAAAAATTCTTCTTGTGTTCCTTCTTTTTTAGCAAGGAATTGAATATCGTCGATCAATAACACATCTACAGAGCGATATCTATTACGAAATGGCTCAACATTCCCGCTAACAATCCCATTGATAAATTCATTTGTAAACTTCTCTGAAGATATATAACAAATCCGGCTTTCTGGATTTTGTTCTTTTACATAATGGCCAATAGCATGCATCAAATGGGTTTTCCCCAGCCCGACTCCTCCATAGATAAAAAGCGGATTATAGGTGTTAGCTGGTTGAGCAGCTACTGCTAGGGAGGCAGCATGTGCAAAACGATTACCAGGGCCTATAACAAAAGTTTGAAAAGTATATTTGGGGTTGAGTTGAGCCGAAGTAGGTGTTTCATCTATTGCTGTTACTAAGTCAGAAACTGTTTGTTCTTCTTGTTTTTGAGCAGAGATTTCATCCGAATCCATGTTTTTATTTGTAGCATCGGTTTCTGTTTCATCTAAAGAATGGAGAATAAAGTCCACTTCCATCGGCACACCAGAAATTTCTTTTAAAGCGATTAATATTTTGCTCTTTGCTCGATGTACAAGCCAATCTCTAGTAAAAAAATCAGGGACTGCAATAAGTAAGAAGTTAGGTCGGCTCTCTACAACTTTCGTTTGAATCAATAATTGTTCTACATCTGCAGATTCATCGGAGCAAGCTGATTTTAAGGCATGGAGCCATAGTTCATCAGCAGAATACATAAGCAAAATCCTCCTTTCTTTCTAGTTATCAATTGTTATCCACAAAAAAAATAGATGAAGATCAAGTACTCCACAGAGTTATACACATTATCCACAATCTGTGGATAACTTTTATATGAAAAGTATAAGTTATGTACAACTTGACTTATCCACAGTCTGTGGAAAACTAAGTTTTGTTAAAAACTTATCCACGGAGAAAACAAAATAAGAATATCAAAATAGGCTAGAGATGACAAGGACTTTTGTCTAGTTATCCACTTACTCACAGCCTGTGGATAACTACTTATCCACAGGCTGTTTTTCTGTGAATAATCAGTGGAAAAGTTGTGGAAAAGTTCAAAAATAGTTGTCCACAGGTCATGATATTTTCACAAAATCGACGTAAAATCCATCAACCTGTGGATAACTTGTGGAAAAGTTGTTAATAACCTGTTAGTAAGCTGTTGATAATCAGTGGATAACTGAAAAAAATCCTTATATAACTAGGGCGATAGGATTTATTAATACACCAAAATGTTTTCCTATGATGTTTAGGAATAAGTTAATTGTTCAGCCTACCTATTGTGCTAAGCTTGTAATAGGCATGTCCCGTTTCATCAAGAGAATGGAAAGTATCGTGTGGATTTATCGAGTCTGGAATCTGCTCAAGAAGCTATTTCGGAAATGGGATATTCATCTGACCCTTTCTGTTGTGCGGGTATCCCTGATTAACTATGATGGCGAAGTGGCCATTTCTACTCGATCTCCTAAAGATCCTGTAATCCTGCGGGCATCTGCTAAGGATCAAGGCGATATTCAGAAAGAGTTGTTTGGTGGTTGCGTGAAAACGAATGAAACATTCGTTGAAGCGGATGCTAGAGAGCTGGAGGAAGAGTCAGGTATTGGCAGGGATAAAGTTACGATTTATCCGTACCTAGTAAATGAAAGAAAGATTCGAAAGTGCAGGATAGTCGTATACCACATCTTTGGTTTTGCGGCTTATATCCCTCTCCATCGAGAAGAGATCCAAATACAACTAAACCCCAAGAATCATGTTGATATTGCATGGTATTCTCGGGGGAGCTGCCTTCCAGCGGGCTTGATTCGTTTACACTGGAGGGAATCCACCATGCGTTGACGATTGTCGAGCGGGAAAGAGGGTTCCCATACTAAGGGAGCTCAGCTGGGTAGTGAAGCAACTCACTGCCCAGCTGGAAAAAGAAACAACTTCATTATAAATGGATTGATTAAGGTGATACTAAGAAGTCACCTGAAGAGGAAGCTTTGAACCCATATTACTTTTAGGTGATATGGGTTTTGTATTTTTCAAATCAAGTAATAGGACGGTAGTCATGGAATCCACAAAAGGATCGAAGAAAATTTTCATCTGTGGATAACTTGTGGATAACCTGTTGGTAACTTGTTAGTAAGTTGTTGATAAGCGGTGGATAACAAAAGAAAAGCCTTACATTCCTTTTGTTATAGAATTATATATTTTATTATGGTGTTTCTATACATGAAACAATAAAAATAAATCCAAGTGGTATTTTATAGGAATTTTTTTATCTGAAAAGACTTTTCCCTTTTGCGTTGTACCAAGATTTTCTCTTTTTCTGTGGATAACCTGTGGAAAAGTTGTTCATAACCTGTTAGTAAGTTGTTGATAAGCAGTGGATAAGTCATGGAAAGGCTTATGTTGTGAGGTGTATAGAATTTGAAAGTTGAATAGTATGCTTTTATATGAGACTGATTGGTGAAGACATTTCACAAAAACAAAAACGCCAAATTCCTTTGTAAGGTGGGTTGTTTTATGCGTTCACAATATAAAAGAGAAAGAAAATTTTTGGATATTACATATTTAAGACATGGAAATAATCGACAGAAAAAGGCTTATGCAGTATTAGAAGAGCTGTGTATTATGGATAGACTACAAAATTACAATCCTATTTTAGCTGGAACGATTCCAATTGAGATAGATATAGAAAGCAGCGATTTAGACATTTTATGTGAAGTATACGAACTTGGGAGTTTCAATGATTACTTACAGAAAGAATTTGGAGAGTATCCATGCTTTTTCGTATTGGAGAAAGAAAGAGATGCCAGAAAATATGTGGTAGCGAGATTTCGTTACGATAGATTCGATTTTGAACTTTATGGTCAAAATATACCAACCATTCATCAAAACGGTTATCGGCATATGGTAATTGAACACAGAATATTGAAGCTGATGGGCTCTACATTCAGAAATAATGTGATTCGATACAAAAAACAGGGTTTAAAAACAGAACATGCCTTTGCTAAGTTGTTAAATCTGAAAGGGGATGCTTATCAAGAAATATTAGAGCTTGAATTTCTAAGTGACGAGCAACTCATTTCTAGATTCTTGAAATAAACAATTGCTGGTATTGTTCCTTCTATGCTAGATATGGAAGGGTTATAGGGGGAATTACTAGTGGATTTGATTAGCGATATGATTGTGATTAGAAATCGATAACCAATCTCCTATTTTCTTGACACTATGCCCTTAAGATAGCTATAATATGGAGGATTGTCGGCAAATACGACTACTAAGGGAAGAGAAGGGAGGTAACCTTGAATTATATCAAGGTGAATATAAATGAAAAGAACTTATCAACCAAGTAACCGTAGACGCAAGAATGTACACGGTTTTCGTGCGAGAATGGCAACTAAAAACGGACGCAAAGTGTTAGCAGCACGTCGTCGTAAAGGAAGAAAAGTGCTATCTGCTTAATTCTAGGACCACTCACTAACTGTGGTCTTTTTTTCGATATAAATAATTCCTCGCTGGAGAATGGAGGAGTTCTACCTTGCAACGAGCATATCGTTTAAAGAGACGCAGCGATTTTCGCAAAGTTTTTCGTGGAGGTACTTCCGTCGCCAATCGCCAATTTGTGTTATACACTTTCAAGCGGACAGACGGGGAAGTAGCTCGAGTGGGTATCTCTATTAGTCGCAAGGTAGGAAAAGCCGTCGTGCGAAACAGGATAAAGAGATTGGTCAAAGAGGTTGTCAGGCAGTGGATGAATCAGATTCACCCACAACTGGACCTTATCCTCATCGCCCGTAATCCAGTAGCAGGGTTAGACTATATAGAGATGGAATCTAGCCTTCGTCATGTAATGAAACGAGCAAATGTGTTCACTCAACTGCCAAAAGTGAAAAAGAGGAGTGAGCAGAATTGAAAAAGCTAGCTATTCTTATTATCCACTTTTATCGGAAATTTATTTCACCGCTTTTGCCTCCCAGTTGTCGTTTTTACCCTACTTGTTCCCAATATGGATTAACTGCTTTGGAGCGACATGGATTTTGGCGCGGTGGTTACTATACAGTGAAGAGAATTTGCAAATGCCATCCCTTTCACCCTGGCGGGATTGATCATGTCCCCTAGAAAAGATTTGGCTTTATCCTTAAGGAGGAATTATTGTTGAGTAAGCGGCGAAAGTATTTTTTGTTTGCCTTAATCGCCCTTTTTGCCGTCCTCGTATTGAGTGGTTGTTCACCAACGGGAGCGCATTATGCGAAGTTAGATCCAAGTCATGCAGGTTTCTGGGATAAATATTTTGTTATTCCACTGGCTCACTTATTAGACTGGTTTGCCAAACTATTGGGGAACTATGGTTGGTCTATTCTAATTGTTACTTTCTTAGTGAGATTGATTATTTTCCCTCTCACTTATCGTCAGCAAAAAAGTATGCAAGAGATGCAGAAAATCCAACCACAGATGCTAAAAATCCGGGAAAAATACAAAAAAGACCCACAAAAAATGCAGCAAGAAACGATGAAATTATATCAAGAACACAGCATTAACCCGATGGCAGGCTGCTTTCCAATTTTGATCCAAATGCCTGTACTGATTGCGTTTTATCAAGCGATCGTTCGAGATGCAAATATTGCAAAGTCATCCTTTCTTTACTTGCAGTTAGGACAACCAGATCCGTATCACATATTACCATTGCTAGCTGCCATAACTACATACATTCAGTTTGTGTCATCTGGTACTGGAGATAATCCGCAAATGCGTATTATGGTTTGGATATTCCCTGTTATGATCTTTGTACTTGCATTTAGTTTCCCTGCCGCGATGGCCTTGTACTGGGTATATGGTAACGTTTTTACTATCTTACAATATCAATTGATCCTCAAGCCTTTGCTAAAAAAACCAGCTGGGGCGACAAAATAATCGCTTATGCCTTTGACTCCCTTTGCGGGGGTTTTTTTTCTTGCATTTGTGCTAAGATAAGTTATTAGATGAAGAGGTGGATGTTGTGGAAAACGATACAATTGCAGCTATTGCAACAGCAATGGGTGAGAGTAGCATTGCCATCATTCGCGTTAGTGGAACAGATGCAGTTACTCTTGTTGATCATATATATCAAGGAAAAAACAAACTGAGTACAGAAGCAACTCATACTGTACATTATGGGCATATTATCGACCCTTCTACAAAAGAGAAGATTGATGAAGTACTGGTGACAGTTATGTTGGCTCCACGGACATTTACAAGGGAAAATGTAGTGGAAATTAGCTGCCATGGCGGTTTGGTTGCAGTGGAGCAAACATTAGGCCTTTTATTGTCCACAGGTGTTCGCTTAGCTGAACCTGGGGAATTTACGAAGCGTGCATTTTTAAATGGGCGTATTGATCTATCTCAAGCGGAAGCTGTGATTGATCTAATTCGTGCCAAGACGGATAAAGCAGCTAAGGTAGCAATTCGCCAGTCGGAAGGAAAATTATCTCATCATATTCGAGCCTTGCGAAGTGAAATTGTGGAAACTCTGGCCCACTTAGCCGTAAATGTCGATTATCCAGAATATGATGCAGATGTGTTGACAAGTCAGTATGTTGTAGATCGTTGTATGTCCATTAAAAAGGATATCAATAAGTTATTAATAACAGCAAAACAAGGAAAAATCTTACGCGAAGGCATTGCTACAGCGATTATTGGCCGTCCAAATGTAGGAAAATCTTCTCTGATGAACGCATTAACCCAAGAGAATAAGGCTATAGTGACGGATATCCCTGGTACTACACGGGATGTCATAGAAGAATATGTCAATGTACGTGGGATTCCTTTAAAATTATTGGATACAGCTGGGATTAGGGAGACAGAAGACATAGTAGAGCAAATCGGAGTAAAACGCTCTGAAGAGGCATTACAAAATGCAGATTTGGTTTTGCTCATGCTAAATCATTCGGAAGCATTGCAAAAGGAAGATATACGGCTGATCGAAAAAAGTAAAACTTATCCTACTATTCTTATTATCAATAAAACAGATCTACCTAAACAGATTGATTACGAAGAAATAAAGAAACATATTGGCAATCGTCCTATGATTTCATTATCTGTCAAAGCAGAACAAGGTTTAACTCAGTTAGAAGAAACGATCAAAACGATGTTTTTTTCAGGTCAAGTAGATATGAATGACCAAACTTATGTCAGTAACGCGAGACATATTAGGCTATTAGAACAAGCAAAAGCAAGCATAATGGAAGTGATGAACGGGGTAGAACTTGGTATACCACTCGATATGGCCGAAATCGATATGAAAAATGCTTGGCAAGCACTGGGTGAAGTCATCGGCGAAGCGGTTGCGGAAGATTTAATCGATCAGATCTTCTCCCAGTTTTGCCTCGGAAAATAGGACAGATGAAAAGGAACATTAGAAAATGAAAAGTGAGAGGTGTAAAAAGTGAGTTATCATGCGAGTACTTACGATGTTATTGTGATCGGGGCTGGTCATGCAGGTTGTGAAGCAGCATTAGCAGCTGCCCGAATGGGTTGCCAAACGCTACTCCTTACCTTAAGTTTGGATACGATTGCTTATATGCCTTGTAATCCGTCCATCGGCGGACCAGCAAAGGGACATGTGGTACGTGAACTGGATGCACTTGGTGGGGAAATGGGTAAAAATATTGATAAAACCCATATTCAAATGCGTATGTTAAACACTGGGAAAGGGCCGGCCGTGTATGCACTCCGTGCGCAAGCAGATAAAGTTCTCTATCAAAGAGAAATGAAGAAAGTATTAGAAGAAGAGCCAAATCTTACTCTGCATCAAAACATGGTAGAGAAGCTACTTATCCAAGATGGTGTATGTAAAGGAGTTATCACCCGTACTGGAGCAGAGTATCATGCTGAAACAGTGGTGTTGACAACTGGAACATATCTACGTGGGAAAATTATTATTGGCGATCTCCAATATGAAAGTGGACCAAATAACCAACAACCGTCGGTCAATTTGGCACTTCATTTGCAAGAACTGGGATTTGATATGGTACGGTTTAAAACAGGAACTCCTCCACGTATCAATAGTCGGACGATTGACACGAGTAAAATGGAAATTCAACCAGGAGACGAAGAACCGAGGGCTTTTTCCTTCGAAACAACAGAATATATCACAGATCAGTTACCATGTTGGTTGACGTATACAAATGAAAAAACACATCAATTTATTCAAGACAACTTACATCGAGCTCCTATGTATTCTGGAAAAATAGAAGGTAGAGGTCCACGTTACTGCCCATCGATTGAAGATAAAATCGTCCGATTTGCAGATAAAAGTCGCCATCAGATTTTTATTGAACCAGAAGGTAGAGAAACACTGGAAATGTATGTCCAAGGTTTATCTACTAGCTTACCAGAAGATGTACAACAAGATATTTTGCGTACGATTGATGGATTAGAAAAGGCAGAAATGGTCCGTACTGGTTATGCGATTGAATATGACGCAATCATACCAACTCAGTTGTGGCCAAACTTAGAGACGAAACTAGTTCCGGGATTATTTACTGCGGGACAAATCAATGGTACATCTGGCTATGAAGAAGCAGCAGCACAAGGTATTATGGCTGGAATTAATGCTGCAAGAAAGGTACAGGGCAAAGAGCCAGTCATTTTAGACCGCTCGGAAGCCTATATTGGTGTGTTGATTGATGATCTTGTGACAAAAGGAACCAACGAACCTTACCGTCTGTTAACTTCTAGAGCTGAATATCGTTTATTGCTTCGACATGATAATGCAGACCTACGCCTAACAGATAAAGGGTATGAAATTGGTCTGATTAAAGAGGAGCGTTATGGGCGATTTGTCGCGAAACGGGATGCTATTGAAAAGGAAATTGCTAGATTACGCAAAACAAAGTTGACTCCAAATGCAGAGGTGCAAACGAAGTTAGCAATGTTAGGAACATCAGAAATAAACAATGTAATGGAGTTAGCAAATCTCATCAAGCGTCCAGAGCTCTCTTATCAAGATATTATGAAACTGTCTCCATCATCAGAAGAACTGAGTTCAGAAGTCATGGAGCAAGTAGAGATACAGCTGAAATATGAAGGTTACATTCAAAAATCATTGCAGCAGGTAGAAAAGATGAAACGAATGGAAGAGAAACGTATTCCACATTGGGTGGATTACACCAAAGTTTCTGGTCTGTCCTCTGAATCTCGTGAAAAACTACAGCAAGTTCAACCAGTGTCATTGGGACAAGCCTCTCGTATTTCTGGGGTAAATCCAGCTGATATCTCCATTCTGATGATTTATATTGAACAGGGCGGGAGAACGGCATGACGAGCTACTTGCAAAATGCTTTTGAGTTAAATGATTCACAATTGAAGCAGTTTGAAACCTACTATCGTTTGCTGGTAGAAAAAAATAAAGTAATGAATCTTACTGCTATTACAGACAGACAAGAAGTAGAGATAAAACATTTTTTTGATTCCTTGACTATTTCCCAGGTAATAAACTTTCATGAAGTCAATACCATTATGGATGTTGGTACAGGAGCTGGTTTTCCGGGAATCCCACTTAAAATTGCATTTCCGCATTTACATCTGACGCTTCTGGATTCGTTGCAAAAACGTATTTTCTTTTTACAGGAAGTTGGAGAAGCATTAGGTTTGGATAAAGTAGAATATATTCATGGTAGAGCAGAAGATATAGCAAAAGATCATCGCTATAGGGAACAATATGATATAGTAACTTCCCGAGCAGTGGCAGGATTAAATATTTTAGCGGAGTATTGTTTACCTTTTACAAGTGTTGGCGGGACTTTTGTAGCAATGAAAGCAGGAGAGGCAGAGCAGGAAGTAGCGAATGCAGAGCAAGCTCTTACCTTGTTAGGAAAAGTGTCACAAGCGATTCATCCTTTAACACTCCCTGAGGAAATGGGGGAGAGGAAATTAGTACTAATGAGAAAAAGGCAATCTACACCCAAAAAATATCCCAGAAATGCTGGGATGATAAAAAAATCCCCTCTTGGAGGAAACAAAACTTGATCTCAAAGTGTTGAGGTCAAGTTTTTTAGTTAGAGGATGGTGATCATTAGGATAATAGGAAATTAAAAATCCCCCATGGAGGGGGAGAAGAATGTTTATCCTAAATTATTAATTAAGTTATGAAGACCGCGAAGGGCGATCTTGCGTTTTTCGATTTTATCCATCTCTTGTCTTTTTCGATCATTACTATTAGAAAAAGACGGGAAAAAGTCTTCAAAGCTATTATAACCATATGGTTCTTCGAATTCGATATTATCGATTTTGAGATTGTCTGAGGTTGTTTCTATCGTATCGGATTTTGTCTCTTCTTCCTCAGAAGGGATAGCTTTAGCTGAAGGATCAGGTTTGGTTGCTTTGATTGATTCGTCTTCTATATCAGGTTGTATGAGAGACTCTTGTACAAGCGACGAAAATGAATTTTCAGGTTGAGATGTTGAACTAGGTTGTACAATTGGATTTGGAATGGCAGCTTCTAGTGATGAAAAAAGTCGACTCTTTTTATTTCTACGGCGAGAAGAAAATGGTTCCAATGGAAATACATCAGGTTTTTTTGTTTGCTCTTCATCAGTTTGGTCATTTGTTATTTTTTCTTGATTGGTTGGGTTAACAGTTGAATTAGATGTTGTTTCTTGGTGCAAATTGTGGAAAGAAAATTTTTTTCTTAACCGTATATCTCGATTTAAGACAAGAGTATGAGAGTTAGTCTCGTCTTCAGTAAAAACCTCATTTTCATCTACTGATTGGATTTCAGCTGCTTCTATTATTACTTCTTCTTTTTCCTCTGTATTTTCTTCAAGAATAGAGTTTGATTCTTCTACTTCAGATTCTTCTATATGAGATTGCAAAATAAGTTCATCCATATCAGGTAACTTATTTTGTTTCATTACAGGTTGTTCTTCTGTTTCTTGTTCGTATTGTTCATCTTGATCTATGCGGACATCAGATGAATTTGTTTTAGATAGTTCTATGTTTTCTTCTTCTAGATTTGCAGTCTTGTTGATAGGCGGTGGACCATGAAAAATGAAATTGTTTTTGTCATCAAAAAAGTTTGGTTTGGGAATGATATATGGTTCGGATTCTATTTCAATATTATCGTTTGTTTGTTCTTCCAGATTTATTTCCAGCTCATTTTGGTTTTCCTGTTTTTCTTCTACTTGTTCTTCTTCCTCTATTCGGATTGGATTAAACAGATGATAGGAAGAGATCATAGAGCTTGATAAACTATTTTTTTCGTTCCGCTGAAGCCCTGGAAATTTGTTACGACGGATTCCTAACATACGATTATCAATAAGGGAACTCTCTTTGGCTAAGGGAGTGATGATTGGGAATGAGAATGTTCTATCTTCCTCTGATATATCGTGATCTTCTTCTAACTCTTCTTCTAATTCTTCAGATGTTGGAGATGAAATTTCTATTGGTTCCTCTACTTTTTCTTTTGTTTCTTCCGAATCATCATCAGTAAAAGTAAATGCAACCTTTTCTGCTTCTGCCTCATCTTGGAGCACAACTTCATTTTCAGTATTGTCTTCCGGTGTATTAGGTAAATCCATCTCTATGACTTCTTCTACTTGATCGTTTATTTGCTCTTCGATTGCTTCAGGATCATACATTTGTACGATCGGTTGCAAAAGATAGGTTGTGGTGTTTTGAAAAGAAGTTTGCATCTGATGTTGTTGAATCTGTAGGTGAGTAATTGTTTCATTTGATTCTGTTGTGTGAACTCTTTTCTGAGCCATCATAGTTATCATCATTTGGGGATCTATAGGTATGTAAAGGACTCGCTTACCTTCTTGTTCTAGAGCCTCTACCGTCTCCTTTGATTCATCATCAAATCCCAATACAACAGTGTCAAATTCATGATCATGTATATTCATCTCGTAATCCCTCCTTTTTTAGCTATAAATAGATCGCCCATTTCTTCCATCCTATTATCTCTTTTTTTTCGGCATAAGGCTAGTTCCAATTTCGTTTGGTTCGTGCCTGTTTCATTAAAAATACAGCAGAATCCCCCAAAATATTGGGGGATTCAAAGGATAGAAGTTGTATCTATTCTACTTCTCTATTTTTTCATTTTTTGTGGTTGATGTTGTTGTTTCTTATTCATTGCTTCACTAAGTGCATCTGGGACAGTGAATTCTTGCTGTATAGTTGCAGCAGCTTCAAGCAGGTCTTTGACAGGTACTGCTTTGGATTTGGATTGAGAGAATTTGCACAGTCCGAATCCGTTTGCAAACTGAGCTTCGATCCCATAATCTTCAGCAAATATGAGTTTATCACCAAAGCGTTCCCGATAGAATGGTTTAAATGGAATGGATGCTCCACCAGTCAAGATAATATAGGTAATATCATCACCAAAGTCTAGACGTTGCCAAACTTCTTCTACTAGGTTAGAACCTACTTCACGAACACATTCTTGGACAATGGCGCTTACATCATGAGTTTTTCCTTTAAAGCTAATTTCACCAGAATTCACAATTCGAGGTAAACTCCAAATAGGATATTCTTTACCGTTGTTTTCGGCATCTGCATTGCGAGTAAAATCCAATAATCTTTTAGAAAGTAAATTATACACATTAAGCATAGCATGACGAGAGGTAAAACTCTGGCGTTTAATGATGGTTTCCCCATGGAGTGTTTCAATATCAGAAGTACCAAATCCTAGATCATTAATACTCACTTTTTGGATAAATAGATCTTCATTTAACAGCTTTCCATCCCGGTCTAATGCGATGTGGAACAGAGTAGCCATTGGTTGGCTGATAACAAATAAGTTTTCTTTTTTAATTTCAAATTCAATTTTACGATAAGGGAGGTTTCCTTGTTTTACCTCGAAAGTATGTTTACCAATTAGACGCCTTTTCAGTTCGTCTTTGTAATCGATGTAACTATCTGTTGGCAGAGCTACTGATACTACTGGCTCATTGTTCCCCTGTAGCATCAAACCTGTACTTACACGGAACATAATGAGATATTCTTGTTCACGGAACCAGGTTGGGCTAAACAAACGACGTTTGTGTGAATCAAATAATTCATCGTCACCAGATTGTTCTACTGCTAATTTTCCGCAAAACCATTCCCGATCTCCATCTGCTTCTCGATACATAATGTTATGTGGATCATTGTTGTAAGTGATTTCACCTACACGGTTTGGAACAACCATATTGCGGATAAACATTTTATAGAATTTACCATTAGCACGGCTTACTACCTTTGTACCGTAGTAACCTTGGTCGTTACCTATGTAGACTGGTGTACTCATTATTTGGTTTCCCCCTAAGTCAATCACGTAGTTTTCTATCTTCCCTCTCAACGATTCTACCAATTACAAGTAATAGGATCAAGGACTTTCTCATCGAAAGCAATGACTGATAAAAGGACAATCTAATTCTTGTTAAATGCAAATATGTTTATAGGTAATAATTAGGGGAGGCTAAAATGTTTCACGTGGAACAACCAATTTTTGACTTTTTTAGCAGGTAGTAACGAAAGTATAGCGAAACTATAAAGAATAAGAGCAGATTTTTGTGTATACATCGTTAGGATTGAAAATTTTAGAGACAGGATAAGAAGAATTACACGGATTCTGCTTACATAATACGATGAACAGGCGGTGGAAAGGTATGAAAGAACCGTTTAGTCGGTTATTTGGCTTAGCAGAGAAACAACAAATTGAGGAAGTAAAACAAATTCCTGTGAGCCTCATCAAACCAAGTCCTTATCAACCACGAGCAATTTTCTTAGATGATCGACTAGAAGAATTGTGTCAGACCATCCGGATCCACGGAGTTATCCAGCCTGTAGTAGTTCGCCAAAGAGGCAAACATTATGAATTAATAGCAGGGGAGCGAAGGTTAAGAGCAGTTAAGAAGTTGAATTTCCCTACTATTCCAGCCATTATTCGAGAACTCAGTGATTCTCAAGCAGCTTCTGCTGCACTGATTGAAAATTTACAGCGAGAAGGCCTAACCTCAATAGAAGAAGCAAAAGCTTTAGAACAGTTATTAGAAGTGCATCATTTGACACAAGAAGGATTAGCCCAAAGGCTTGGGAAAAGCCAATCCACGATTGCGAATAAACTAAGGTTATTACAGCTGCCGCCATTTGTGCAAGAAGCATTGTTAGATCGATCGATTACAGAAAGGCATGCGCGTGCTCTTTTAGCCTTAAAAGATGAGGAAAAACAGCACAAATGTTTACTTGAAATAATCGAGAAAGAGCTTAATGTAAAACAGACAGAAGAAAGAGTTAAAAAATTATTGGAAACAAAAGAAACTGCAAAGAGAACAGCTAAACCATATTCACGGGATTTTCGTTTAGCTGTCAATACAATCCGCCAATCTTTGGATATGATTAAGCAGACAGGAATGGATGTCATTGCTTCTGAAGAAGAGTCTGATCAGTTTTATGAACTAAAAATTCGTATTCCAAAAGCTACAAGGGATTGATAGGTAAAACGATTTTCCTATAGAATAATAGAGAAAAATGTTAAAAAGTGAGTAGGTGACACCGTGGGAAGAGTAATTGCAATTGCAAATCAAAAGGGGGGCGTCGGAAAAACGACGACATCAATCAATTTAGCAGCTAGTGTAGCAGCTATGAAAAAGAAAGTTTTATTGATAGATATAGATCCCCAAGGAAATACAACAAGCGGATTAGGCATAAATAAAGCGGATGTGGAAGAATGTGTGTATGATGTATTGATGAATGAAAAAAATCCTGCTGAAGTGATAATTTCCACTAGTGTAGATCGATTGTGGTTATTGCCAGCGACCATTCAGTTAGCTGGTGCTGAAATTGAGTTAAGCCAAGCTATATCACGAGAACTTAGATTAAAGTGGGCCATTCAACAGATAAAAGATCAATTTGATTATATTTTTATTGATTGTCCTCCTTCACTAGGAATTATTACTTTGAATGCATTAACAGCTGTAGAATCTGTTCTGATCCCGATTCAATGTGAATTTTATGCACTAGAAGGTTTAGGACAGCTATTAAATACCATTCGTATTGTCCAAAAGCATTTAAATAAACGTTTGGAAGTAGAAGGTGTTTTACTTACCATGTTTGATGGGCGGACCAATTTGTCGATGCAAGTAATGGAGGAAGTAAAAAAGTACTTCCAAAGCAAAGTATATCAAACTGTGATTCCAAGAAATGTTCGATTAAGTGAGGCCCCGAGTCATGGTGTACCTATTCTTGCATATGATCCAAAGTCGCGTGGTGCAGAGTGTTATGTGAGTTTAGCCAAGGAGGTAGTTGCGAATGGCTAAAGGCCTAGGTAGAGGTTTGGATGCACTGTTTACAAAGGTAGATGTTGAGAATGAAGATGTGATCAGCGAGGCAAATGTAGAAGAACTTCGTCCTAACCCGTATCAGCCACGCAAAAATTTCGATGATCAAGGAATTCAGGAATTATCTGAATCGATCAAACAACATGGAGTAGTTCAGCCGCTTATTGTTCGAAAAAGTATTCGCGGTTATGAAGTAATCGCAGGTGAAAGGCGACTTCGAGCTGCAAAATTAGCAGAGTTAGAGAAAGTCCCTATTGTCATACGAGAATTTACAGATGAGCAGATGATGGAGATTGCTTTAGTAGAAAATTTGCAACGAGAAGATCTTAATCCGATGGAAATTGCTACGGCATACCAGAAATTGATGGATCGTTTAACCTTGACACAAGAAGAATTAGCGGGTCGTGTAGGAAAGAGCAGACCACATGTTACCAATTTCCTTCGTCTCTTGCAATTACCAATGGAAATTCAATCTGATGTTTCACGTGGAACATTATCAATGGGACATGCTCGGGCGATTTTAGGAGTAAAAGAAGAGCAGTTGCAAATACAATTAGCAACAAAAGCCATCAAAGAAAGAGCCAGCGTTCGTCAATTAGAGGAATGGATTCAACGAGTCCATCACGAGAAACCACAAAAAACAAAAGAGGCTCCAAAAAGAGTGGAACCTACTATAAAACGGTATGAAGATATGTTACAACAAGTATTTTCCACGCCTGTGAAGATCAAACCTGGGCGGAAAAAAGGGAAAATAGAAATCGAATATTTTTCCGATAGAGAATTAGAACGACTTATTGAACTGATCCAACAAGATCATATGATTCAATAATTGGAAGCAAAGGGAGGGAGCTCTCCCTCTATTTTTTTGTTCGAACATGTTAGACTTCATGGGTCCATACATCTCGGGCAGATTGCATGCTAATCGCATTTAAGATGGAATCAGAGATAATCTGAGCCATTCGCATTACTGTGCTTAAACGTGTGTTTTGTAGTACCATATATTCCATAAATCCAGCGACGTTGACGATACCCGTTACATGAATTTGTCCAACTTCAGGTAATTGTTTATTTACACCTGCTCCAGGTTTAATTGGGCCTACTCCTATTTGGATCGAACCAACACTATTTAATTTACCTAGGCAGGCATCTATTGCAATGACTAAAGCATCAGGATAGAGACGTTGAAGGTAAGTCAATTTTTCTGGTAAATTTAAAGCATGAACTGGATCATCTAGTGTTCCAAGCACAATGATGTGATCAGATTCCTGTTTGGAGAGAAAAGTACCAACAAGCGGACCAAGGGAATCACCTGTAGAGCGGTCTGTTCCAATACAGACACATACAATCTTTTGATAAGAAAAAGTATCTAAAATAGATGCAATGGAATGGGTAACATCTAGGGTTGCAGAAGGTTCAGTATGGGGAATGCTATAGGAAATTGTTTGGTTCAAGGTAACTCCCTCCATTACTCTCAAGCTCTTTAACAGTATACGGAAGAAGCTGGTAATTTATACGTATCCTATCATTTGAATTACTAGATTTGGAGAGTTAAGGAGAAAAACTCCTGCCGTTGATAGGTTAATACCACTATTAGTAGGTGATAAATAGTGCAACGAAAAGAGTTTGGCTTAGGCGATATTGTCCAAATGAAAAAAGGACATCCATGCGGGACAAATGCATGGAAAATAATTCGAATGGGCATGGATATTCGGATGAAGTGTACAGGATGTGATCATAGTGTCCTGCTTCCAAGAAATCGATTTGAACAACGCTTAAAAAAAGTGTTGATCCCAGCAGAAAAAGATGGAGATCAAGCAAAGTAATTTTGAGATATATCGTAAAGGGGAAAAGGCAGTGGCATTGACAACAGGAATTGTGGGATTACCGAATGTAGGCAAATCCACTTTATTTAACGCAATTACAAGAGCTGGCGCAGAATCAGCAAACTATCCTTTTTGTACGATTGAACCCAATGTAGGAGTAGTTGATGTACCAGATGAAAGGTTGAGAAGGTTAGCAGAACTGATCAATCCTCAAAAAGTAGTGCCAACTGCTTGTCAATTTGTCGATATTGCAGGTTTGGTAAAGGGTGCCAGCCAAGGAGAAGGTTTAGGGAATAAGTTTTTATCACACATTCGTGAAGTAGATGCGATTTTACATGTAGTGCGATGTTTTGAAGACGACAATATCACTCACGTATCTGGGAAAGTCGATCCTCCCAGTGATATGGCTACGATCCAATTAGAATTGATATTGGCAGATATGGAGACAGTGGAGAAACGGCTAGACAGAGTTGCTCGCCAAGCGAAAACAGGGGAAAAAGCAGCAGTTCAAGAACAAGCATTGCTACAAAAGGTTTTGACGACTCTGCAAGAAGAGAAGCCAGCGAGAATGACCGATGCTGCTAAAGATGAATTGGAACAACTAAAAACGTACAACCTGTTAACCATGAAAGATGTCCTATATGTTGCGAATGTTAGCGAAGATGAAGTAGCAAATGCGGATGATAATCCATATGTTCAGCGTGTGCGGGAAATCGCTGAGGCAGAAGGTGCCGGTGTAGTAACGATCAGTGCACAAGTAGAAGCTGAGATTGCGGAACTTGATGGGGAAGAAAGAGAGATGTTCATCGAAGAACTTGGACTAGAGTCATCCGGTTTAGATCGCTTGATCCATGCAGCATATCGTTTACTTGGACTGTATACGTTCTTTACCGCAGGAGAAAAAGAAGTAAGAGCATGGACGATCCGAAAAGGAACGAAAGCTCCACAGGCAGGTGCAGTTATTCATACTGATTTTGAACGTGGGTTTATTCGTGCGGAAATCGTAGGCTATGAAGCATTGATTTCCTCTGGCGGTTTTGTTGGGGCTAAAGAAAAAGGTTTGATGCGTTTGGAAGGCAAGGAATACGTTGTACAGGATGGAGATATTATTACTTTCCGTTTTAATGTTTAATATTGAATCTGTTAGCAAGAAACAATCCTAGATTGTTTCTTGCTTTTTTTTGCAATAAAATAGATTTACAAAGTAGGTTTGAGTCCGAGGAATTTTTGGACTCCCAAACAGAAAAAGAGGGACAGTATGTCTCAGGAAACCAGCGACTCCAAGACCGGCGAGCCGATGAAGCTGAGCGAGGCCGAGTACATCATCATCGATGGCATGGGGCTGTTCCTCGGCCGCCTCGTCATGATGGGAGAGCTGGAGGAGGTACCCGACACATTTCAGGACACACTCCTCAACCACACCCGAGCGAAGCAGCAAGTTTCCAAGGGCAACCTGAACGTAGCTCGGGAGCACCTCAGGGAAGGTATCAAGAAGTTCGAGGAGACCCTCCAATCGTTCATCACTCATGAGGTGTGGGTGCTGACAGCGGCCGAACGTGTCATCATCGAAATGGTGCGGATGGTGATCAACACCCTTCACCAGAGCGTTCGTCCCGAGGAACTGACCGAGGTGACGGAGATCAAGCAACTCCTGAACACAACGGATCAGCTCTCTAAGTCCAACCTGATCAATGCCCGGAGGCACCTTGAGGAGGGCATCCGGAGGTTCAGGGACACTCTCAACAAGCTCATCGATTCCGGAGAAGGAAATTCCCTCAACATCTGATGAGCAGGCGCCCGGCGCATGGAATTGTTGCATTCCATGCGCCGGGCGCCGCTGCGTTTAACAAATTCGCCTAGCTCTAAAGCAGATGATAGCTCAAAAAGATGAAACAACTCGATGAGTGATGAATGATCTAATTATGACAGTATACGAAAATGCGTGAAATCTTTGGTGATTGAGGAGACAAATGATAACAGCTCGTTCTAATCGTTAACAAACTCTTATGAAAAAAGGGTTGCATTATTCCTTTTACTTGTGTAGTGTAGAACATACGATCGGCGTAAAGCTGATCCATTTAAAAGGATAACCTTCCTTGCTTTTACTAGAGTCATTTGCTAGAATAGGTTATTGTGTGAGTATAGCTCACTCCTTGCTCTATGTCTTCATAGGGCCGTTAGTCCAAAGGGAGGTGTAATTATGTCAAAGTATGAGCTGATGTTTATCGTACGTCCAGATGTGGACGAAGCTGCTCTTACCTCTACCCGTGAACGAGTACAATCCATTGTAAACGATATGGGTGGACAGGTAGATGAAGTGAAAGATATGGGAAAACGTCGTTTAGCTTATTTGATTGATAACCATCGTGAAGGTTTCTATACCGTTACGACGTTCCAATCAAACGCTGATGCAGTGCAAGAAGTTGAACGTGTATTGAACATCAATGACAGTGTAATGAGATATCTGACCATTAATTTGGATCAAAAATAGAGAATGTGAGACCGATCATCATGCAAAAGGGAGAGGTTGCTAGTGCTTAATAGGGTCGTTCTAGTTGGTAGGCTGACACGTGATCCTGAACTTCGGTATACTGCGAATGGTGGCACAGCTATCGCAAGATTTACGCTTGCTGTAGACCGCAATTATACGAACCAGCAAGGAGAACGAGAAGCCGATTTTATTTTCATTTCTGTATGGCGGGGTTTAGCTGAAAATTGTGCGAAGTATTTACACAAAGGTTCCTTAGTTGCGTTAGAGGGTCGTTTGCAAGTTCGAAGCTATGAAAACCAAGAAGGTCGTACTGCCTGGTCTACGGAAGTAGTAGCAGACCAAGTGAAATTTTTGGATTCCAAAAACAGTCAAAACAACGATAATAACTTTGGCGATAACAACATGGGATACAGCAACCAAAACCAGCAGAACAAACAGCCCAACCAAGACCCATTTCAAAGTGTTGGTAAACCTATCGATTTGTCTGATGATGATCTTCCTTTTTAAGTGAAAACGGAAATGAAAAGAAAAGGAGGGACCTGTGATGGCTCGTCGTCGTGGACATAAACGTCGTAAAGTTTGTTTCTTTACGGTGAACAAAATCTCCTACATCGACTACAAAGATGTAGATTTGCTTCGTAAGTTTGTAAGTGAACGTGGTAAAATCTTGCCTCGTCGTGTAACTGGAACTAGCTCGAAATATCAACGTCAGTTGACTCATGCAATCAAACGTGCTCGTCAAATGGCATTGCTTCCATATACAAACGACTAGAAAACAGAAAACTGCGGACCAATAGGTCGGCAGTTTTTCTTTTAAGCGGATTTGTCCAACAAAGGTAATCACAGTTTGATTTTTTGTCATTCTAAGGAAATATTGTTTTTTGAAGTTTTTAACCTCAAAATTCCCCCTTGAGAGATAAGAAGAGCTACTCTATTCCATAATTTATTTTCTAATCATGTACATGAAATGCCCTGTCAGGAAGGAATTACCAATAGTTTTGTGGAAATCTCTCCTAGATAGGAGGGATCAAGGTGTCTCGACCAGAGCGGGGTATGCAATTTGCGAAAAATATTCGTGTTATAGATTGGTTAAAAACGGAAGTGTTGGATCAAATCTCTAACTTATTTAAAGGTTTGCACCATGCTAATCAAAATATGATAATAGATAGCTTATCTAGTTTGCTTGTCACTATTTATGTATTAGCGCGACGTATGGGTTTACCTTTTAGAGAATTGGATCAAGCAGTGACAACAAAACTTAGGGAACATGTATCAGAAGGGCATCAATTGGAGCAATGGTATGGGGATTTATCTACATTAGATGAATATATAACAAAGCGATGATGCTATAATCAAAACCTATATCCTCTGTTTCAGAAATTTTATTGGTCTATTTCATCTTTTTTACGCCTCATAATGATCACGCTATGTTTTCAATTGATCTTCATGCAATATGAATTGGTACATGTTCCCTTTTTTCTCATCTGAAGACACCATTAATGGTTACTCTCTAAGAGGTTCTTTTTTGGTAATTATTGGATTTTTCGTTTTGAAGTATACCTTCATTCATTTATCAGACAGGGTTAACTTACCTTAGAGAATCAACGAACCACAGCCCGCATGCTAGTAAGTACATGTATGAACTCAAAAAGTGTATGCTCTTTGACAATACGATAAAGTTTTTCGGCGATAGTTGATCAGACGTATATCTGGGGTAGAATATACATATATAGTTCCATGGATATCTCATTTATCCGTTGGTGAGGGAATACAATGCCGAAATTTGTTACTACTAGATGGCGTGGATTAGTCATAATCTGTGCTCTGTTATGGATAGTTTGGACCAGTTATCTTTGGTGGTCAAATAGATGGTTGATGATCATTTTCGTTGCGATAAGTTTTGTTGTTCTTGTCGCAAGTATATTTATTACTGAATCGATATTTCAAAAACGATTTCGATCTTATACGGAAAATTTAGTAGATCAGTTAGACCGTTCTAGCAAGTTGGCTTTGTCCAAGTTACCTATTGGTGTGTTTCTTTATGATGAAGAAAATAAGATTGCTTGGCATAATTCATATATTCAAGATATGTTTGGTGATCGAGATTTGATAGATCAACCGATATCGGATATTTTCCCCACACCTGAGGCGCCGACCGCTGGCGCGTTTTCCTTAATTATGGGAGATCGCTCGTATCAATTTACCCATTACCCCGAACATCGCTTATACATGATTCAAGATGTTACTCCGCTTGCTACCTTGCATAAGCGAATTGAGTTGGAGCGAACAGTCTTAGGGTTTTTACAATTGGATAATTATGATGAAGCCGGGCAAGGATTATCGGATCAAGAAGAAGCAGAGCTTCAGGCAAATATCTTAAATACCATCACTACTTGGGCGAAACGATATGATATTGCGCTTAAACGGATTGATACAGATAAAATGTTTGTAGTGACGAATCAACAAACATTGGAGCAGTTAATTCAAAATCGATTTGATATTTTAGATTTGGTTCGGGAACAGACTAGACAACATAAGATTCCGATCACGTTGAGTATTGGAATTACCAGTGTAGGTGTCAATATGGTAGACCGCTCGAATCACGCTCAAGCAGCACTCCAGATTGCTCTAGCACGTGGAGGAGATCAAGCGGCTGTCCAAGGGAAAGAACGTGTGAAGTTTTTTGGTGGAAAGACAAATGCAATGGAGAAAAGAACCCGTGTACGAGCTCGTGTGATCTCTGGTTCACTCTCCAAACTGATAGATGATAGTCGGCAAGTATTGGTGATGGGACATCGTGATCCTGATATGGATGCCTTGGGTGCAGCTATCGGGATGCTTCGGTTTGCTTCGTTGCATAGTCGTTCTGCTTTTATGGTAGTAGATCGCCCAGATATGACAACTCAGCGTTTGATGAGGGAATTAGAGCAGCATGACTTAGCTGAAAATTTAGTGACAGCAGCAGAAGCATTAGAAGTAATTGAAGAACCAGGCACATTATTGATCTTAGTTGACACGAATAAACCTTCTTTTGTTATCGAACCAGAAGTGATCAAGCGTGCAGAGAAAATTGTCGTTATTGATCATCATCGACGAGGTGAAGAGTACATTGAAGATGCTGTACTCAGTTATATTGAGCCATACGCGTCCTCTACTTGTGAACTAGTAACAGAGTTACTACAATACCAAGATGATCTTACATTAGACCCATTAGAGTCGACCGCCCTATTAGCTGGGATTGTGGTGGATACCAAAAATTTTACAGCAAGGGCTGGCTCTCGAACTTTTGAAGCTGCTTCTTTTCTCAGGAGGCATGGCGCTGATCTATTTTTGGTTCAATCCCTGCTTCGTGAAGATTTATCTTCGTTGATGAATCGTTCTGAATTATTGCAGCATACCAAAACAGTATTGGATCGATATGCAATTGTTGTTGGGGAAGAAGATAAGTATTATGATCAAATAACGATTGCTCAAACAGCAGATGCTTTGGTAAATCTGCATGGAGTAGAAGCATCTTTCGTTATTGCTCGTCGAGATGATAAAATGGTGGCTATCAGCGCAAGATCAGCAGGTAAATTAAACGTACAAGTAATTATGGAAGAGATGGGTGGCGGAGGCCATCTTACCAATGCTGCTTGTCAATTGAAAGGTGTCAGCTTGGAACAAGCAGAATCCAATCTGATTTTACATCTAGAAGATATGCTAAACAGCGAAGGGGAGACGTAAGTTGAAAGTTATTTTATTGCAAGATGTAAAAGGTACTGGTAAAAAGGGAGAGATTAAAGAAGTAGCAGAAGGATATGGTCGGAATTTCCTACTTCCACGTAAACTCGCTGTAGCGGCTTCTGGTGGAAATATGAACTCGCTAAAAGAACAACAACGACTAGATGAAGAAAAACAGAAGCGAGAATTAGCGGAAGCGAATGAACTGAGCGAACAAATCGCGGCACATACTTTACAGATTGAAGCAAAAGCCGGTAAGGACGGCCGCTTATTTGGAGCAATAACTTCTAAACAAATCAGTAAAGCCTTTAAAGATGCATTTCAAATCGAAATTGATAAAAAGAAAATAGCATTAAAAGAGCCAATCAAACTAGCTGGATTCGTAAAAATTCCTGTTAAATTACATCCAAAAGTAACGACTACCCTGACAGTCCAAATTGTTGTTGTAGAAGGAAAGTAAATGAGGGGTATCTTAAGGGGTACTTAATAGATGAATGATTTAATGACAGATCGCCTGCCTCCGCAAAATATAGAGGCGGAACAAGCAGTACTTGGAGCCATTCTTCTTAATCCCGATGTACTCACCAATGTAAATGAAAGTATTAGAGCAGAAGATTTTTATCGGCAGGGACATCAACGACTTTTTCAAGTAATGAATGAGTTAGCCGAAAAGCGGGAACCTATCGATCTAGTTACGCTGACAGCTCTTCTGCAAGATAAAAATTTATTAGAAGAGGTGGGGGGAGTTAGCTATTTAACAGAAATAGCTGCACTTGTCCCTGCTATTTCTAATGTTGATTACTATGCGAAAATCGTTGAAACCAAATCGATGCAAAGAACCCTGATCCGGACTGCTTCCGAGATCATTGGTGATGCTTACACGAGTGAAGAAGATATAACAGGTATTATGGAATCAGCCGAAAAGAAGATTTTGGATATTGCGAAGAGAAGAATAAAAGGTTCTTTTGCATCGATTAAAGATGTCTTGGTAGAATCTTATGAGCAAATAGAAGCCCTTCATTATAATAAGGGGGGACTAAAAGGTTTATCTACTGGGTTCATTGATTTGGACAAGATGACATCTGGATTTCAAAAATCTGATCTAATCATTGTAGCAGCTCGCCCTAGTATGGGGAAAACAGCATTTGCGTTAAATGTTGCTCAAAATGTGGCAACCAGAACAGGAGAAACAGTAGCTATATTTAGTTTGGAGATGTCCTCTCCTCAGTTGGTCATGAGGATGATCGCTTCAGAAGGAAATATAGATGCACAAGCTTTTCGAACGGGGAATTTAAATGAGGAAGACTGGGAAAAACTAACGATGTCGATTGGGACATTGAATGAAGCGTCTATTTTTATAGATGATACTCCTGGTATCACCATTTTTGATATTCGTGCAAAACTCCGCAGACTTCAAGCAGAACATGGACTTGGTTTGGTTATGATTGATTATCTCCAACTCATTTCAGGGAGAGGGATCGATAGTCGTCAACAGGAGATATCGGAAATATCTCGATCACTTAAGTTGATGGCGAGAGAGTTTAACGTGCCAATTATCGCTTTGTCCCAGTTATCTCGTGCTGTAGAACAAAGACAAGATAAACGCCCTATGTTATCTGACCTGCGTGAATCTGGTTCTATTGAGCAGGATGCAGATATGGTTGCGTTTTTATATCGAGATGATTACTACAATGAAGAATCTGAGAAAAAGAATATAGCAGAGATTATCATCGGCAAACAGAGAAATGGACCTGTTGGTCGTGTTGAGTTATTGTTCTTAAAAAACTATAATAAATTTTTATCTCTGGAGCTCCGACCGCCTAAATAACGAATATATTGCCAATCATTTTGGTTAATGTTCGTTTTTTTATTTGACATGTCTTTGTTCAACCTATAGAATGTACATGGTTTGGTAGTTAAGCATGTATAAGATCTTTTCTGATCAAAATAAGATGAAAACTTTTTACACTTGCCTAGCAGGGTAATAGCATGCAACTTTTTACATGAAAAAGATGAATCCTGGAGGGATTATATGTCTACCGTAGTCGTTGTTGGAACACAGTGGGGAGACGAAGGAAAAGGCAAAATAACCGATTTTTTAGCAGAAAAAGCAGAAACTGTAGCAAGATATCAAGGTGGCAACAATGCAGGGCATACTATCGTGTTTGGTGGAACACGTTATAAATTGCATATGATTCCCTCTGGTATATTTTATGATGATAAAAAATGTGTATTAGGCAATGGAATGGTGATCCATCCTCTTGCGTTAGTAGAAGAATTGGATTACTTAGAAAAACATAATGTGAATCTAGACAACTTGCGGATTTCTGACCGTGCTCATCTGATTATGCCTTACCACATCAAGCTGGATTTGGCAGAAGAAGCACAAAAAGGAACCGATAAAATTGGAACGACAGGGAAAGGAATAGGCCCTGCGTATATGGATAAAGCAGCGCGAGTTGGTATCCGAGTTGCTGATCTATTGACACCTGAGATTTTTGCAGATAAATTGCGCCGTAATTTAGAGCAAAAAAATCGGTTGTTGGAACAGCTCTACCATCAAGAAGGATTACAGTTTGACGATATTTACAATACTTATATGGCAATAGTCGATCGTATTCGCCCATATGTAACGGATACATCTGTTTTTCTAAACAATGCAATTGATCAAGGTAGAAGAGTATTGTTTGAAGGTGCTCAAGGTGTCATGTTGGATATCGATCAAGGAACGTATCCTTTTGTAACTTCCTCTAACCCTGTTGCAGGTGGTGTTTGCATCGGTTCAGGAGTAGGCCCGACAAAAATTCACCAAGTCATTGGAGTTGCAAAAGCATATACGTCTCGTGTTGGAGATGGCCCATTTCCTACCGAATTACATGATGAAGTAGGAAACCAAATTCGCGAGGTTGGCCGAGAGTATGGTACTACGACAGGAAGACCACGACGTGTTGGCTGGTTTGATTCTGTTGTTGTACGCCATGCGCGCCGCGTGAGTGGAATCACTGGTCTATCTCTTAATTCCCTTGATGTATTGACTGGTTTACCAACCGTCAAAATCTGTACAGCATATAGTTACAAAGGGCAGGTTATTGAAAACTATCCAGCAGACCTCAGCCTATTAGCAGAGTGCGAACCCGTTTTTGAGGAGCTTCCAGGTTGGACAGAAGACATCACCGGTGCCCGTTCTTTGCATGAGCTCCCATTAGCAACTCAGCACTACGTTGAGCGGATCACACAATTAACTGGTATCCCACTGACCATTTTCTCAGTAGGACCGGATCGTGATCAGACAATTCAAGTAAGACCTGCATATGTATAGAACAGTTCCTCCTTATCCTCTGATGCAAATCAGAGGATTTTTTTATGGGCAGGATTCTTTCTATTTAAAATACATGATTATAAGAGTAAATGTAAAGAAGAATAATTTATGAAAAATAATAACAATTAAGTAAAATGGAAAACAAATTAATTTATAATAGAAGGTGTGATAATTCGAAAAAAAAGGACTGAAATTTTTTATGAAGTGGCAAATCTATCATTTTCTTGCAGCCAAAAAACCTCCAGCTGCTAACGACCCATTTACGAAGATCTCTAAATTCTTAACCAATAATGTCATTGATGGGTTACTCAGTATTGCAACCCCGATAGCAACACTTGCTTTTATAGGACTGGGGATTGCTTCTATGTTAGCTTCAGATGAACATGCTCGTGCAAAATTAAAAACAGGAATGTGGTGGGTTGGAGCAGCAGCAGCTCTGTGCTTTATGGCTAAGAGTATCGTTAGTTGGTTAGATGGTGCTTTCTAGAAAAGGAGAACGGAATGGCAGCAGAAAGAAAGCGATTTTTAATACCAAATCAAATTAGTAAATCATTTCATATTTGGCGGGGAATTACATTACGAGAAGGTTTAATTTTATTGCCACTCGGTCTTTTAGGATACCTTTGTTATCAATATTTTGTCCCTAATAGTTGGGATTTATCTTATCGCTTATTTTTTGCATTGCTCCCTGTTACTTTAGGAGGGGCAATGTTATTTGTTCGCCCTATTCCAGAACGAAAAAATATCGCTCTCTATCAACAACTTATATGGAGAATTCGTTTTAATCGACGGCAACGAGTCTACCCATTTTCAAAAGGAAAGATGAGAGGAGTGGGAGAATAGTGCGAACTGCACAAGAGCTTATCCCTATAAAGGGCATCTACAATGAAATGATTGAAACCGCAGATAAGAGATTGATTAAAGTTTTATCTGTAAGTGCTGTGAATACACATCTGATGTCCTATGCAGAAGAGAAAGAAGTACTGGAAGGCTATGAATCATTTTTACGGGGATTGAGAAAGCCGATACAAATAGCTAGGGTAGCTGAACCAATGGATTTAAAAGAGTATATTCTCCAGTTAAAAGATAAGTTGAGACGGTTGGTAAACCCTTATAAAAAAGAAATGTTATCTAGCTATATTCAATATGCAAAAGCATTACAAGAAGATAGAGATATGATTCGCCGAAGCCGATATGTTATTTTAGATGAGCCATTTTCTACTGAGAACGCAAAAGAAGAAGCTATGGAAAAACTGAAACTTCGTACAAGAGATATAAAGTTAGCTTTAGAAGAAATGCTTTATCGACACAAATTGCAAGTGAAAGAATTATGGAATCATGAGTTAGCTAAATATATTCATATGTTCTTTGATTATGAAAATGCTCAGTTAGCAGTTGGTAGCTATGAAAAAGAATATCCCTATATTATTGGACAAGGAAATCTAATGAAGGCCGTTGAGCAATATAAAAAGCGGGAGGAGGAATAGAATTGTTTACCCGTTTTTTTAAAAAGCCGAAACAAAAGGAAGAGTCAGATATAGAACAAAGCGTTACAGAGATTAACTCTATGCTCGATCTCTTTTCTCCGGACAGTATTGAAGAAAGTGCCAACTATTTACGGTTGGGTGGGAACTATGTTCGTACTTTAGTAGTTTCTCACTTCGCTAACCAAGTAGAAGCTGGTTTTCTGGAGAAATTACATACCATCTCTTCTAATGTTTCTGTGATTCATCACATAGAACCTACTCCATCCGGGGAAATGATTAAATCATTAAATCGTGCAGTTATTGAATATAAAACCCGCCTGCAAGAACCTCGATTAAGACCTGTAGATCAGATCACAATTGAGAACGACCTGCAAGATGCAGAAATCCTCTTACAAAATCTCGTAAATGGATCAAGCGAAATGTTTGTAGAGCATATGTTAGTTCATATTCAAGCAGATACCTTAGAGAAGCTCAATACTATTACCCATCAAGTAAAAACACAGATGAGTAAATCAATCAAACTACTCACTCCTCATTTTCGGATGTTAGAAGCATTTCAAAGTGTTCTCCCTGTGCGATCTCATCGTGTACCAGAGATGACCTATCGAAACTTTGACAGCGAGTCTATTTCTTCATTATTCCCATTTGATGAATGTGAAATTGTCAGTGAGAAAGGAATTATCAAAGGGAAAAACTTAAAAACCAATAGCATCGTATTGGTCGATCATGATGAATTATTAAACCGCAATGAAGTCGTGATTGCAACAAGTGGTGGAGGGAAGTCCACCTATCTCTTTGGTGATATGATGCGTCGCTGGATGCAGGGTACTACGATCCGAATTGTAGATCCAAAAGGGGAGTTTGGTGAGAAAGCTCGAAAACTTGGTGGAGAATGGATCAAAATATCACCAATGAATGATAACGTCATCAATCCTTTTGAGATCATGAACGCAACGATTGCTACAGATGAAACCGGCCAGCCGTTAGAAGCATCCCTTTTGCATCAAAAGATTTCACGTTTAAAGACAATGTTTACATTGATGTATAAAGATTTAAAAGAACAGCAAGTAGGAATGGCTCTGTTAGAAAAAGTGTTGGTTGAAGTTTATCGAGATAAGGGAATAACGTGGGAGACCAACTTTAAAACCAAACAGAGTTCGGATTACCCGACTATAAAAGATTTACATCAGAAGATAGATTTGTTAATGCATACAGAAGAGCAATATACACCTTTAGCTGGTTTTTACCAAGTATTGTATCCTTACGTGGAAGGTTCATACTCCAAAGCGTTTAATGGAATTACCAATGTGGACTTATCAAACGATTTAATTGTGTTTGATTTATTTGACCTGCGTAACGAAGGCGATTTACAGCAGGTTGCCATGTATAACATCCTCACCTTTTTGTGGGATGATGTCACGATGGACAAGAAGAAAATCCACCAGATTTTCGTCGATGAAGCCCATATTCTCTCAGATCCAAAAAATCCACTAGCAATGGAATTTCTTGCTTCTATGTATAAGCTAATTCGTTCTTTCTCCGGCGGTGTTACATCCGCTACCCAGCAAGTAGGAGATTTTTTAAGTGCTGTTGAAGGATCGCGAAATTATGGAGAAGCTGTGATCTTAAATTCTGTTACCAAACTATACTTGCCGATGGTGCAGGAAGAGATGAACAGCATCCGAGAAAGAACATCCGAAAGCTTTTCCGAGGAAGAACAGCGCTTACTTGTGATCCAAGATGCAGATAAACACCAAAATGCAGGAAAAGGCATCTATGTGGTAGGGAGTAAGAAAGTCCACCTTCAAGTCGAACTTACCCCAGCAGAATTAAAACTTTGGGATGTTAATTGGTACGAAAAGAAATATGGCGGGAGATAAAGAAGTCCTTTAGATGGATGAACACAGTCCAAGGAAAAAGGATGTGAGTTGATAAAAACATGTATAAAACGTATATAAACTTTTTCTTGCTTCTTTGTATAAGTTTCTTAGTTGTAAATTTTTTCACGGTAGAATCTTCGTTTGCTGACCCTGTGAAACAAGCTGAGGATAAAGCAGAAGATGCTAAGCAAAAAGTAGAAGATGCTAGGCAAGCAAAGGAAGACGCTAAGAATAATGCGGATAATGCTAGATCAAAAGCAGATGAAGCTGGGGTAGATGTAAGATACGCTAAGAGAATCTTGGATGAAGCTAAGAAAGATAAAGAAGACCCAGAAGATATACAAGATAAAAATAATGAATGGATAGAAGCAGATAAAGAATGGAAGACAGCAGATACAGAAGCAAAGAAAGCAGAAGGAGCATATAAAAAAGCAAAAAAAGCATGGGAAAAAGCAAAAACGGAATCGCAAAAAGCAGATAAAGCATTGAAAGCGGCAGAAGAAGAGTATAAAGATTGTGATTGGGAAATGATTGGGTGTCAGATAAAGAAATCCATGTACCATCAATCTAGATCTATTATTAAAGAGGCTAGTTCTGTTCTGAATAAAATTTTATTTAATGGCACAGTTCTTGATAGTGACACATTCAAGTATTACTCTGTAGGTTTTCGAAATGTTTCCTGGACTTTCCTGCTTCTATTTCTTTCGTATCAAGCCATTCGTATTTTGTCGTTGTATGCAATCCAAGAAAATCAGTCACAACTGATGCCCTTATTACGTAAAGTGATTTTTGCAGCAGCAATGCTAGGAACATTACCTTGGATATTTGAAAAACTAGTTGAACTAAATAAAGAAATTGTAACAACAATAGTAGGTGGTATAACAATATACGATAAGATGTATTATTTAGTAGCAGCTTCAGGACTTCTAATCCTCAACTATAATATCGTATTATTTTTAATTGCAATTATTGCTATTGCCTTTGTGATTTTCTGTTTCCAAACGGTTATACGTTATGCAGAAATAGTACTATTAATTGTCATTGGTCCTATTGCGATAGCAACTAGTTTAAATGAGGAGTTTAATTTATTTCCTAGTTGGTGGAAGCATCTACTCGCAGTAATATTTACTCAGTCTATACAAATATTGATCCTTGTTATGGGACTTAAAATGCTCGTACCAACTAAAGAAGGTGTAGTTATGAGCATAGTAAATTATTTTTTAAGTGTTGGATTCTTTATTTTATTAATTAGAACTCCTAAATTTTTGAAAGAATGGATGCATTCAACAGGAGCATCAAAAATAACGAATTTCGTTACTTCTGTCTTTACCAAAATTTAATAAAGTTGAGGATGATGTGATATTCAACTCAAACAATATATTCGTCCTTTCATTGGAGCTTTACTCCTAGCATTGCTAGGAGTTCTTCTCATCGATATAGTTCTTGCGGTCATCTTAGTAGCCATTCCCACTGGAATGCTTAAAGATACCGTTGATTGGGCGAATTTATCAGAGATTATCAGTAAAGCTATTTCCCTTGATCTTTTTATCAAGTTTCAAGTGATTGTTCTCTTTTTATTCTGCTTTTTTACTTATAAAACCTTTTTGTTCTTATCAGGAAAAAGATATAAACAAGCGGCATCTTATGGGGCTCATGGTACTTCCCGTTTTGCCAAGAAATCGGAATTGATGAATGACCGCTACTTTGCTAGAAATACGTGGAAAAAAAGTGCACAGGAAAATTTGCAGAATCCATCTGGAATCATGCTAGGACTCCTTGGAAACAGACCTCTTATTTTACCAGAAGAGACAATAATACCAAATCGCAATGTTTTTATTGTTGGTTCACCAGGATCAGGAAAAACGCAATCTTATCTCTTAACCAACCTTATTCATGAACAGGAACGCTCGATTGTGGTCACCGACCCGAAAGGGGAAATCTATGAGGCGACCGCGAAATTAAAACAAGAACAAGGTTATGAAGTTCACTTGGTTAATTTTTTGGAAATGAATCTCAGTGACCGCTACAATCCACTTGATTACATTACAAAAGAGATTGAGGCTGAACAAGTAGCGACTACCATCGTAGCTAATTCCGGGGATAAAAGTAATTCGGAAAATGATTTTTGGACGAGATCAGAGATTGCTTTGTTAAAAACACTACTCTTATATGTTCGTTATGAGTGTCCCGAAGAGGCCAACCTCGCCAAAGTGAAGGAAATCCTTACAGTGCAAGGACGTACTCCCAAAAAGTTGGATCAGTTTTTTGGAAAGTTGCCTCCTGATCACCCTGCATATCAATCCTATCTCATCGTTCGTATGGCGGAAGACAAGACAAGGGCAAGTATTTTTATCTCCTTGGGGATTACCTTATCGAAGTTTGACGCATCTGATGTCCGCAAGTTTACAGAGAAAAGTGATTTTTCCCTCGATGATCTAGGGAAGAAAAAGATGGTGATCTATTGTATCCTGCCGATTGCAGATGCGACATGGGAACCTTTAACCTCTACTTTTTTCACGCAATTGTTCCAACGTCTTTACTATGTAGCAGATCACAATTATAACAAGCTGCCTGTAAAAGTTAACTTTCTGCTCGACGAATTTGTAAATATCGGGAAAATCCCAAGGTTTGAACAAATATTAGCGACATGCCGCAGTTATGGTATCAGTATAAGTACCATTGTGCAATCGATGGGGCAGCTAGTCGATCAGTATACGAAAGAAAAAGCAGAAGGAATTATTGGAAACTGTAGCCTGCGGTATCTCCTTGGAGTAGATGATAAGATGACTGCGGAATACTTCTCTGAATTGATCGGGAAAACAACGATTCAGACCAAATCCACTTCCAAAACACAAGGGAAAGAAAAGAATTCTTCCTTATCCGAACAGTATGGGGAACGAATGTTGATTACACCTGATGAGCTTTCTCGAATGGGCCGAGATGAGGGAATGTTACTAATCTCAGGAATGTATCCAGCAAAATTACGAAAAGTGTACCAATGGGAGTTTTTTAAAGGTATCTTACATGAATATAATCGACAAAGTCGTTTTGACTACAGAGTACCAATGGCTTTTGAAGTGGGAGCTACACCAGATTCCGTACAAAAGGAAGAATCAAAAGAAGAAACAGTCAACACACAACAAGAGCAAAACACGGACACCAACCTTCTTCAGGCAGTGGAGCAGCTGGAAAGTCGTCTTCGTGCGAATTTATCGGCAGAATTGGCAAAAGAGCTAGATGATCAATTGGCAAAGTTATCACCAACTGCTCCCAATTACTCAGAACAAAAATTCGATTTGTTACGTGCGTTTTTTATGGATATGCAACAAAAAAGCGTGGATTAAAAAGCCTTTTCCAAAGGGGGACTTAGGCTTGGATGAATACCAAGAAATAGATGATCTGCTCAAAGCAATTGACAGACAACAGCGAGTTACTAAATTAGAACAGCGGATACGGCGAAACCTCAAACCTGAACAAGAAGCTTTACTTGATCAAAAACTAAAAGAGATCGGTGCGGTTGCAAGCCCAGCTTCCTCAGAAGATATAGAAGATCATACAGATCAAATAAGGGAAGTATTGAAACAATTTATGGTTCATGTGGAAGAAAATATTCCCGATGCTACCCCAGAAGACTTGGAAAACTTCTTTTTCAAAGTTGCACTTAACGACACAGGTCTTACTGGCAGATATGAAGAGGAGCAGCGAGACAGAGAATACATCCGGGCAAGAATGAAGGATTTAAGAGGAGAAGAACGCTCAAAAGTAGAGGAGTATCTAGCTGGTGAGCATCAATTTGTACCGAAAAAAGAGGCGGAAATAGAAGAAGGATTTTTCAATTGTTCTTATAGCAAAGTCGAAGATGAGCACGGATATTGGCACTTTGTCTACAACGATAAACAAAAGCTGATCTCTTATCAAGAGATCGAAGAACAATTACAATACCTTTATCATAAAAGAATGGAACTTTTAAAAGAAGAAATCTTAATGGGAACCGAAAAAGCAGAAGTAGAAAAAATTCTCGCATCAGCAGGATATATCCCATTAGGAGAATTAGAACGGCTAAATGAAAGAACGACAGTTCAAAAATATGGTCTGAACAGAGGCGGTAAAGATATCTTTATCTACCGTATCATGTACAATTCCAAAGATGAAATTAAGCAAAAACGCTTTGTTCGCAGAGATGAGATTTAAATTAGTAATGAAAACCATAGAAAAAGAAAGGATGAGAGCTTTGTCCGATATGATTGGGGCGCCGAGGCATTATGTGGAGGAAATGTTGGGTAGGAAGTCTTTATCACTAAAAAAAGAAGTGAAAGATGGAGATAGGACCGTCTGTTATTATGGAAGATCATTGGAAGAAGAAGGTCATTGGGAGTATATCTATGACAAACATGGTTCTTTAGTAAGCTATCAAGAATTGGAATATGTTTTAGCAAAGCAGTTTAAAAGAAGAATGATACGAGATTTAGAAAAACACATATTAATAGGTGAAGGCAAGCAAGAAACAGAGGATAAAATAGAAAATATTCTCTTTTTGGATTCCATTGGAAATGAGAAAATAACGGACACAGGAACTTCTCAGGTATATGGAATGAAGAATTATGGTGTAGATCAATCTATAATCATTGTTTACTATGACAAAAATGGATTGGTATTAGATCGGAAATATATTAGAGATTAAAAGAAGTACTATAGAAATAGTAAAAAAGGATAGGCTAATAGAAAGTCACTAGTTCTATCCTTTCTAAATTGTATAGTAAAGGAGTATTTAATATTAATTATTTATTATCAGACAATATGATGAATAGAATTTTGTTTAGCAAAAAAAATATGGTATTGTCTCGAGGGAAGTTCAAAGATTTTGGTAAACCTACAGTTAAGAAGAGAAGTACTTCTACACTAAAGAGCATTAATTCAAAAGAAATTTTGGCATCAAAAAATATTTTGGGAAAATTTAAAGAGATTAAATCTATTGTAGAAGGTGTTGATTCATTAAAAGGGATTGCAAGGTTAAATGAAATCTCTAGAGATGATGTGTTCGCTGAAAAAATAAAAGAGCAAATGGAACTCAACGGAAATTGTATAGAGTATATAAAAGAT
This sequence comes from Shimazuella sp. NTD250, assembly GCF_059510375.1. Lineage (NCBI taxonomy): Bacteria > Bacillati > Bacillota > Bacilli > Caryophanales > Thermoactinomycetaceae > Shimazuella > Shimazuella sp. NTD250. The sequence goes on from NZ_JCAJZS010000004.1 coordinate 78,609, forward strand.
GACATGGAAAAACTAGGACGTATAAATAATGAAGAAGTAATTGACTTACGGAGTCGAATTGATATGGCTAAATCCGAGGTAAAGCAGCTAAAATTATCGTCAAGTAAAATAGCTACAATAATTAAAGATATATACGATACCCCTGAAACTTATTTCAAATTCGCGCGCTCCGCAGAGGTAAAAAGAGAAGGATTTACCGCTAATCATTTCTCAGAAGCTTTAGAAAAGGCTGGTTATAGTAAAGATGAATTAACGAAGTTGATGAGTCTAATTCACTTACCAGCTTGTTGTATGACAGATCAAGAGTGGAAGTTTATAAAGGAAGCACGAGAAAAGATACCACCTTTACAGGAAGGGGTAAGAGTTTTCCATGAGTTAGAAAAAGATAGTTACTTAGGAACATCGAAAGAGAGGAATTTCGATGGTATCGTAGGTTTTGTTGCTGATCCTCGCCTCTATCAAGATAACTTTACGAAAGAGGAACTCATCTACAGTGTTCTAAGGTTGGATTTTGAAGGATCAGATCATCTGGATGGAGATGATACAAAGATGTATGCTGTATATTTTTCAGGTCCAGATGTAGGTGAAAAAAGTAAAGTTCCATTTCAACGAGAGATCACAGTAAACGAGAAAGGTGAAGTTTCAGATAACGTACCTTACAATCCATTTACAGGGAATGGTTTTACTTCTGCAAGAAATAATATGATTATTCCAGAATATCAAATTTCTTATAAAGATCGGGTGCTTTTTCAAAACTGCGATGTGTTGCTAGGTCATTTTGATAAAAAGAGTCAGTTTCAACCACAGTTAGTCTATGTCGATGGGAAATGGAAAAACATAGACGATATTTTCAAAGCAAATGAGGAATTACAGGCGACTGATCGAAGCTTGGAAAGGCAGCAACCAAGAGATCACTTAGAGATAGATGCAAAAGATATCCCTTGGGATGGGGTGGAAAGATAATAAATGAAGTAATGAGAAGAAAGGGAGATTATTTTTAATAGGTACTCTACTTGAGCAAAAATAGATACAAAAAATACCAAGCGAAGATATGCGCCTCAGACAAGGGCACAAGTCTCGCTACGTCACTTCGTTCCTAGTCTCGCTTTGCACGGCTGAAGCGTCCTTTGTTGCTCTTTACAACAGACGCGGAAGACGTGCATATTGGAACCTACGGTTCCAAAGTACTACTTTTTGGGGTGGATTAGCGGATTTGGAATGAAATGTTAGTGAATTTGCTCATCTGGAGTAGGTATATATTCCTTTACAAAGGAATGAAATCACCAATGTTTTGGCAGAGGAGTTACATATGAAACGAATACAGTGTGAAGATGGAACATTTGTATTAGATGGCAATCAAGTCCGCTATGAGTTGCCAATATCAAAAGTGCGGATACATAGTTATGAAGAGTATAGTGAGGCTGTGCCAGATGTAGACTGTGCAGTGCCGTTTACATTTGAAAGTGCTATGCAAGAAGGGGTATTTCGGGTTTTTTTTGAAATAGACCCAGGCTATATGCCATTGGAGAAATTTCGTTTAGCCAATAATGTTGCCGAGATCGTGACACAGTTAATATTTCTCGGTCAATATTTTGAGAGACAAGAAGAAGTATATACCTTCTATCAGCCAATCAATATTGTAATTGGCCCCTCAAATGAGGTGAAAGTTTTGTTTCGCGGGGTTCAGGGGCTGTTTCCAGACCGTGAACCTGATGTGATATTGGAATCCATCAAACAGCTCATTTTTTATTTGCTGACAGATAATATGTCTTTTGGAGAAATAAAGAGATGGGGAAAAGAAGTAGGCGCAAAGATCCATCCTGCGTATTCCCATATTGGAAAAAAATTAGCAAAGGCATCGACTTGGTTTGAACTAGAAAATATTGATTATACCAATCGTATAGCGATCGAGGATCAAGCAAAGCCCAAAAAGAAATGGAGCTTGATTCCTACAAAACCAAGGCAAGTCTTACCTTCTGTCTCTAATCAAAATGGAAATGGTGCTAAAAAAAAGAAAATAGTGATCCAACCGAAATGGATTGCCATAACGTTTGGTGTACTCGCCCTTCTCACCCCCTTTTTGTTGCCTAAGCAAAAGATTAATCATGCAGACCCTGTTCCAAATCAACAACAACAAACAGCTCTTTTGCAAAATGGCGTCCGATATGCTGCTACAGGCAAATATCAAGCTGCTGAAAAGATATTTAAACAGCTAAATTTTTCTTCTTTGTCTTCAGAGGATAAAAAAGTAGTTTTGTATACATATGTGAGAACAGGGCAGATTCAAAAAGCATTAGATTTAGATTCAACATACGCTCAAAGCATTGTTCAGTATTTGGAGGAGAGGGATCAATTAAAAAAACTTCTGCCAATCAAGAGTAACTCCGTCATCATTCAATTTGAGCAAGCGGTTTATAAAAGAGAAAACAAGACAATTCTTGAGCTATATAGGCAAGTACCGGTTAATGTTCGAATAGGAAAAGCAATCATTCGAGCTTATGCAAGTGAAGGCCGCCTTCAAGAAGCAATGGATTTTGCTAAAAGCACAAACCAAGAAAAAATCATAAATTATGCAAAGCAAAAAACTGGCCTCAACTAATAAACTTACTTGTGATAATTTTCCCCTCGAATAATCTTAAATCCTCGATAAATTTGTTCCAGCAAAAATACACGCATCAATTGATGAGGAAATGTCAATTTGGAAAAAGAGAGCTGTAGGTTTGCTTTTTGTATCACTTCAGAAGATAAGCCATCGGAACCGCCAATAATAAAGGTAAGATGGCTATTTCCATATGTTCCTAAATGGTTTATTTTCTCAGCGAACTGCTCGGAAGAGAAGCTTTTCCCCTCGATACTTAAGACAATGACAAAAGTATCATCTGAAATTTTCTTGATGATTTTTTCTCCTTCTTTTTGTTTTCTTGTGGTAATGCTCCCCTTATTCTCTTCTTCGATTTCAAAAATAGTAAGTTTCGTATAAGCTTGTAACCTTTTCTGATACTCTGCACAAGCGTCTTTCAAGTATTTTTCCTTTACATTTCCTACTGCGATGATATTAATCTGCAAGGTTTGATTCCTCCGTCTCTTCTTCTACTGTTAGAAAATAAGCAGCAGGTTGTTTGCACCAGTCACAACTTTTATGGTCGTCCGAATCAATTACTTCCATCGTTGGAGCTACTGCGTATTTGTCGATAAAATCTTCCATTACATAGTCGATATGTTCCTTGCAGGCATACATTTCTATCCACATCCTCTAAAGAAAACTTGCCGACTGCCAGCCTTTCAAGGCGCAGACAGAGGCCTAGTTGCACTTGATTTATTGATTTATATTTTCTTATCTACTATAAAAATAATGCTCCGCTATATAGCGAAGCATTGTTTATGATAAATCTTTTTGGTTGTCTTGTCTATTTCATCAAGGCCCTTCTGCAAGAGTTACAGATACGGTAGATTTTTTTCCACTACGATAAATTGTCAGCGTAACTTTATCCCCGATCTTCTTTGTATACAGATATTTACGCAGTTCAGAGCTATTGGCGATAGATTGTTTATCGATTGCTACAATTACATCACGTGATTTCAATCCGGCTTTGGAAGCGGGAGTGTTTGCATCAACTGTTTTGATTAAAACACCGGTTTGTACAGATTGAGGAAGTTTTAATTCATCCCATGCAGAAGGTAACATTTCTTGTAAATCATAAAGTTGAACGCCTAAGTATGGTCTAGGTACATGCCCTAATTTGATCAGTTGTTGAATGACAGGTTGAGCGTCATTAACAGGAATAGCAAATCCAAGTCCTTCTACTCCACTTTCGGCGATTTTTAAGCTATTGATACCAATGACTTGACCAGCTGCATTTACCAAAGCCCCCCCACTATTTCCGGGGTTAATCGCTGCATCTGTCTGAATAACATCGGTAGCATTTGTTTCCGTTACATCAATTGTGCGTTTCGGTGAACTGATTACACCTACGGTTACAGATTGGGAAAACTGAGGTCCAAGTGGATTCCCAATGGCTATCGCAGGTTCTCCAGCCTGCAAGGTGTCAGAGTTTCCAAACTGAGCGACTTCGGTTACACCTGCTGAATCAATTTGCAGGACAGCTAAATCTGTAATTTGGTCATAACCTAAAACCTTTGCTGGTACTGTTTTAGATTTATCGTTGCTCAATGGAATGACAACCTGTACTTTTTTGTTCCCTTCAATTACATGGAAATTCGTTACAACTAAGGCCTTCCCATCGGATTTTTGAAAGATAATCCCGGAACCTGTTCCTTGTTTTACATTTTCGGTACTAAAAGGATCATCAGAGCTACCGAGATTTTCAACTCCAACAACTGCTGACCGTACTTTGTTTACTGCTTCTGTAATCTGTGAGTTGACTTTGACACTCGTTGTTTTACTGGGGGTATATTGTGTAGTTGTATTCTGATTTTGCCCGAGTGAGTTATCAAAGTATCCTATTCGTGCTAGTAAAGGCACGAATAAAAGTGTAATCAGTCCACCGATAATCGCCGAGACGATACATAAAAACACAAGAGATCGACGACGTGGACGCGGTCCATGACTATTACCGTAATATTGGTCATTATAGTACCCCATAGGATTTCCCCCTCGAGATCATTTATTGAAAGTCCACGGTTTGAATCATGTGATGAATGGATTGAGTGCGTTAACTGCCTAAGAATCCTACGAATTCAGTCGTGTGGAGTCTCATAAAGTATTTGATTCTACCCCACATAATATGCAGTTTAAGCACTAACTATTGCCGATTGTATTTTTACTTCTTGTAAGGGAGTAGGTCTATCTGGATATGTTTCTTTGAGTACAATGTCTTTTCCAACTTGAAGACCAGCTTCTTCTAACGTATTTTTAACTGTAAGATGTGCTAGTTCCAGCAAGTTATTATCTTGACTTAAGTGTGCAAGATATACTTGTTCACCCATTCCTTTTATAATTTCTAAAAGGGCAATTGCTGAGTCTTCATTCGATAAGTGACCAGTATCTCCTAATATTCTGCGTTTTACATTCCATGGATAGCTTCCCATTCGCAGCATATTAACATCATGGTTACTTTCCCAAATCAGGCTATGGACTCCAGCGAGAGATTGGATGATTTTCTCATTGACATAACCGAGGTCTGTAACGATTGCCATTGATTCATCTTTTTCAAAGAAACGAAATCCCATCGGTTCAGCTGCATCATGAGAGATAGGAATAGACTCAACGCCTATATCAGCAATGGAAATAGAGGAACCTGTATCCATAAAATGAAGCATAGAAGTGGGTATATCTCCAACACTAGATGGAAGATGTTGATAGGTTGCTTCGTTTAGATAAATTGGCAGCTGATATCTTCTTGCCATGACACCTAGTCCCTTTACGTGATCAATATGTTCATGAGTTACAAGGATAGCAGTGAGGCTTTCTGGATTCACACCAATTTGTGTTAGTCTCCCTCCTAATTGCTTACCACTTAGTCCTGCATCGACTAACAGACGGGTATTTTCAGTTTCTATGTAGAGGGCATTTCCAGAGCTACCACTTGCTAGTACACTAAACTTCACAGTAAATACTCCTATCTATACATCCATTTTCCCTGTAGACCTGCGCAAAGATCTAACTTGTCAATCCTTTGTGTATTACTTTACCACTTCTACGCTTTTAACTGAACCAAAGCTGATGGCGTAGACATCATACTGTTTCTCATCTAGCCAAAATCTCCATACCGGAATGAAGAAGTATGTCCCATTGTTATATGCTTGTGTTTGGTATCCCAATTGAATTTTTGTGATATGTTGTGTTTTGCTGCTTGCTGTTGCATTGATCAAGTTGTACAGAGCAGTGTTAAAGTCGGTAACTGCAAATACTTTTGATGTTTCTTGTAGGTTAAAGTGATTCAAATAGATCGATTGAATTTGGTTGTTTGCTACTTCGACTTCTACTTTTCCTCCATACAATGGTCGACGATCGATGTGTTGTACAAATACCCATTTTCCAGTTAGTTTGTGGGGTTTAGATTGCAGCTGATAGTCTGAGAAATTAGGTACTTCTTTGGATAGTACTGCATTTAACTGTGTCACATTGTGTATCGTCATGGTATTAGGGGCAATACGTTTTTGGTAACCCCGATTTAACTCTTGCCAACCACTGATTTTAGTAGGTGTTCCTTGCCATATCTTTAATTCATCAACGTCTTTTGGTCTTGGGACATCTAGTTCGATGCGATTATCTGCAAGTAAACTTCTAATTTGAGTATTACTAATCTTATCCACTGCAAGGGAGGCGTTTTTTTGTTCCATCGTTTGTTGGATTTGAAAAATCAAAAATAAATTTACTAAGACGAAAGCTGTAATCAGATAATTTTGCGCTCGTTGCCAATCCATTACGACACGCCTCCTATCTGGACCTTTTCGCCATTAGATAGTTCAATTTGCCAGCAAGGAGTCATTACTACTTGTCCATGAGAATTGTTTTTCGCTTTGTAAATAGGATAGATTCGGTTTATGGAAGTAATCGGTATTTGTTTTTTTGTTAATTCGGCTAGGATTGAATCTTTATTGGGCAGAGTGAAACTAGTCTGTTTCGTCGGTTTTTTTGACAAGTAGTTTAAAGAACGTACATATTTGGATACAGCATTGAGGCTGCTTCCTGCTTGAAGTTGAATCGTATCCAAATGTGGATTTTTTGTGGTATCACCTTCCCAATAGACCGGCAACGCTTGGCTTATTAGACGAAAAGTATACAGATGTGCATTCTCTTGCTGAGACATTTTGTCTAAAATATAATTCCCAGTCCAGCCATGATGCTTGTCCATAAACTTGGTGTTAATCACATCGATTTCATTGCCTACACCAAGGGATGTGGTGCCATCTGTTTTTGAGTTGTCTACATACACCATATATGATTGTTGTTTGTAATAGGTTAAGATTTGGTTGTTATTCATAAAAACAGATTCATTTTTTGATAGATCGATCGGTTCGATGTTATCACCTTGAAATAACCACTCTTTTATACTATCAATGCTGATCGTTTGTTTGGAATAGGTTAACTGTGGAATGGAACTATTTCCATTCGGCATATAGAGAATACGAGAAAAAGGTTTATTTTGATTTGCTTTGTCCCATGGATTTTCTCCATTTGTAGGAACTGCTTCAAGATTCATTAGATTTGGCGTCTGTTGAACCTGTTCTAAAATTTTGGACCATTGATTAACATCAAAATCTGTATTTGCTTGGATCACTTTTCCATCTTGATCGGAAATAAACCAGATACTACTTTTTTTCGTCACAGGATTTTCAAATAACCACACTCTACTGATGGTAGATATTTTTTGAAAAAGAGGTTCATTTTTTAATAATTGGAAAAAGAACGCATCTAGTTGTTCTACTGGTAAATCTTGAAGAAAAGACATTTCCAAACCATTATTCTGATGGAACAGGAGATTCCAATCATCTGTAGTTGGAGTGATTTCCTCAAATCCATCCAATTTTATTCCATGTATGTTATGTATCAACTTGGAAAATAGGGTGGACTGTTGTTGTGTGATCAATTGGTTTTTCCCTTGCGTATGAGAAATAAGAAAAGGTGGTGCAGTTAGTTGGTATAGATATTTCGGGACATAATAGTTATCTTTGGCGATATAAGGTGCTGGGAGATAGGCGATGTTTTGTTCATCATAGGAAGGTGTACTATACCATAAAACAGCTGTAAGAATCACACTAGAGATGACGAGAATCACCAGACTAATGGTTTTTATTTTATTGATCAATGCCATTAGCCTCGCTCCTTGTAGGTAAAGTAAAGAAGACCGTTGTCCCCTGTTCATACTCACTTTCGATCCATATCTCCCCATTATGGGAATGAACTATTTCCTGGGCAATAGACAATCCTAAACCAGTTCCTCCAAGAGTCCTTGATCGGGCTTTGTCCACCCGATAAAAACGTTCAAATAAGCGACTTATATCTTGTTTAGGAATACCAAGACCAGTATCAGAAATGGATATTTGGATCATATCGGAATCGCTTTGTATTGCTTTTATTGTAATGGAACCAGTAGCTGGTGTATATTTTACTGCATTAGAAATGATATTATCCAAAACTTGGTCCATCTTATCACGATCTACTACCACCATCGGAAGTCCATTATCGATTTGAAGCCGTAAAGCGATATCATTTTGTTTACAAGTCATGGAAAAACGCTCATAAACAGGCTGTAGCAGATGCTCGATCGTTATCGGCTGTCTATCAAAGTAAGACTCACGTGCATCTAGTCTAGACAACTGTAAAAGATCGCTTATCAGTCGGGCCATACGCTCTGCCTCAGTATCGGCAACATTGAGAAAGTGAGAGGCGATATCCGGTTGATGAATAGCTCCATCTTTTAATGCTTCTAGATAACTTTTTATTGTGGTCAGTGGTGTTCGAAGTTCGTGAGAAACATTGGCGACAAAATCTTTCCGTTGTCTATCAAGCTTTTCTTCTTCTGTTACATCACTGAGTACTGCAATAAGCCCAACTAGTTCTTTTTCACCGCGCTTGATGGGAGTAAAAGTAGCTTTAATCATCATAAAAGCGTTTGGGTCATTTGGATGGAGTTCGATGTACTCTTCATGAACATGATCCAGTGGAAAGGCAATATTCTCTTCCATTGGCAGAATATCTTTTAATCGATCACCAAGTTTAATCTCGGAACCAATCATTTTTTCAACCCAGCTGTTTTTTACAATGATATTTCCTTTATGGTCTGTAGCTAAAACCCCATCACTCATATTTGCAAGTACCGTCTCCAATTTCTCACGTTCTTCTTCATTTTGAGATAGGGCTCGTCTTAAATGAGCAGCGAGATAATTAAAGGCTCTAGCTAATCTTCCTATTTCATCATCACTTTTTACTGCAACCTGCTGATTAAAATCTCCTGCTGCCATAGCTGTTGCTTGTTGTGTTATTTCTTTTAGCGGAGTAGTAATGGTCCGTGATAATAAAATAATTAAAATGGCAGTGGTAAACAAAGTGACGGATGCTGATCGGAATAATAGTTCGCCAATTCTCCTGATTTTTGCATAGATTGGGTCCAGCGAGGCTTCTATATATATGGTGCCAATTCTTTGCTGGCTCGTATTTTCCAATTGTTTGATGTAGATTTGATAATCTTTTCCGGTAGCTCGATCTCTACGAATAAAAGTGGAATCCAGTTTACCAGTAGCATTTTGGGCACGTAAATTCTTTTTACCTATATTTTTGGAATTGGCGGTACTTGAGCTGAGAACATATCCTTGATCATCCAATATTTCAATCTCTACAGTAGTTGTCGTACCGTTTTTTGTATTCAGGTAAAGCAATTGTTTCAAAAATTTATCGGTTTCCTGTTTGGTTTCTGTTAAGGATTTATTCTCTTCGAGTACTTGGGTCATAGGTGAATTCAATAAGTTGGCCTGTGACCGTAAGCTTTCAATAAAGTCATCCGAGTAAAACTTTTGTAAGGAATTGATAAATGTTACTCCAATTAATTGAACCGATATGAGAATCAATAGAGAGAATATAACAACTAGTTTCCATTGTAAATTTTTAAATGCTTGTAACATGTTGTTTACTCCGACTGCGGATTTCGCATGGTGTACCCGATTCCACGTCTCGTGATAATATATCCAGGTGCTCCAGGGTCATCCTCAATTTTTTCACGTAGACGACGAATAGTAACATCAACTGTACGAACATCCCCAAAATAATCATAGCCCCAAACCGATTGTAACAAGTGTTCGCGTGTTAATACTTGATTGAGGTGTTTTGATAAGTAGGATAATAATTCGAACTCGCGATGTGTTAGATCGATCGTCTTATCTCTCTTTTTCACCACAAAGCTCGCACCATCAATTGCTAAGTCTCCTATAGATAAGATATTTTTATCTGGGGCTTGAATCGTTGTTTTTTCTTCGGATTGTTTACTACGGCGTAAATTTGCTTTTACACGTGCTAGTAATTCTCGATTGCTAAATGGTTTTGTCACATAATCATCTGCGCCCATTTCTAACCCAATTACTTTATCCACTTCAGAATCTTTTGCAGTAAGCATAATAATAGGCAGTTCCGATACTTGTCTCACTCTTCGGCAAACCTCAATACCATCTGATCCTGGTAACATCAAATCGAGTAACATCAGATCAGGCGGTGCGGACAAAGCAGCTTGAATTGCTTCATCCCCATCATGGATACATTCGACTTGATAGCCTTCTTTTTCTAAATTGAACTTTATGATATCCGCGATCGGTTTTTCATCTTCCACTACTAAAATCTTCGCATTCAACTTACCCAACTCCCGTTTCCACAGATAAAGCTATTTTCGCATAATTAGATGTAAGAAAACAACTTATAACATTGTGAGCGAGAAAACCCACGGTAGGGGTAGTGGGATGGAAGCGAGCGTCAGACGAGGGATACCTTTTGTCCTCTCACAAGTCTGACTATTTTTTTGCTATACTTGACAAATAGCAAACATACGATCTATAAATGTTCGCAAAATTCCAACAAGGAGGTGATCTCATGCATAAATCCTTTTCCTATCGACTTCGACCGACCCCAGCACAAGCTATGCTGATCCACAAATCCATCGGTTGCAACCGTTTTGTATTCAATCATTTTCTTGGGGAATGGAACAAAGTGTATCAAGAGACCAGGAAAGGGCTGACCTATTCCACTTGTTCCCGTGTTTTGACCGAGAAAAAACGAGAATTCGAGTGGCTGAAAGAAGTTGATTCCACTTCTCTGCAAAATACCTTGAAACACCTTGCGGACGCCTTTCAGCGCTTTTTCCAAAAACAAAACGATGCCCCGCGTTTCAAGAGTAGGAAAAATCGGGTGCAAGCGTATACCAGTCAGTGTAACTATCCCAAACATGGCAGACCGACCATCGAAATCGAAGGAAACAAAATCAAATTACCAAAATTAGGATGGGTTACGTTTGTCCCCTCCCGAGAAATAAGTGGTCGTATTTTGTCTGTCACGATTCGTCGAACCTCAACAGGAAAATACAACATATCCATCCTTTGCGAGGGATGCTACTTGCGATCCGTTCCCGCGAGAAAAGAAGCCATTGGAATCGATTTGGGGCTGAAAGACTTTGCTATTTTTGATGATGGAACGAAAATAAATGCGAACCGAGTTTTTCGCCACTATGAACAAAAGCTAGCTAAAGCGCAGCAAGCGATGGCACGTAGAAAAAAAGACGGTTCCAACTGGCACAAAGCCCGCATCCAAGTGGCTCGCATCCATGAGAAAATTACCCATGCCCGCCATGATTTTTTACATAAACTATCCACGAAACTGGTGAACGAAAACCAAGTCATCAGTATCGAAACGTTACAAGTGAAAAACATGGTGAAAAATCATAAGCTGGCAAAATCGATCACCGATGCTTCGTGGTCGGAGTTTGTTACGATGTTGGAATACAAAGCAAAAGAATACGGAAGAAAATTGGTGAGAGTAGGAAAATCCTTTCCATCTAGCCAGCGTTGTTCGAGTTGTGGCTATAAAAATAAAGAAGTGAAGAAACTACAGCTGCGAAAATGGACATGCCCAGAATGTGACGTTCACCATGACCGAGACATCAATGCGGCCAAAAATATTTTGCAAGAAGGTAAAAGATTACTTGCCGTGGGGCTCACGGTCTAAGCTTGGTAAATTTCCTTGTAGGTTGGAGGACTACCCAAGAATCCCACGGCTTTAGCCGTGCGGAGTTGTCAAGGAGTGTGTTTATTTCGATTCTGGACACTTCTTAAAAAAACTGTAAAAATGGGCGAGCTTCCCTAGTATTTCGGGAATAGGATGGATGTTAGAGGAGGGAGAGTTATGGTTGTCAAAAAGAAGAGAGCGTTTCAGGAAATCGCCAGTAAAGGTTTAAAGACCATCATTTTAGAGCGTGATTCATGGATGAAATCCTATATGCCCAAAACGGTTTGGTATCGAGAAGATCGCCTGCTTACCATGTTGGATACATTTGGTACCGTATTTGTTAAACCTGACAAAGGCGGCGGTGGTGTTGGCATTATTCGTGTAAAGAAAGTAATAGATGAACTAGTGGAGTGTAAAAGTTTAAAGCACCATAAAATTGTGCCAAGGGAAAGAGTTAATGCACTCATTGATACTTATTTAAAGCCTAATAAACGTTACCTTATTCAACAAGGAATACCATTAGCGACGATAAATGGTCGTCCATTTGATATTCGTTTGATGCTCCAGCGACTAGAGCATACATGGGAGCTGACAGGGATAGCTGCAAAGCTTGCTGCACCAGGAAAAATCGTGACTAACTTTTGCAAGGGTGGAAAGCCTTATACTGCGAGGGACGCCGTTGCTAAAGTCTTTCCGGATAATGCACCTAAGAAAATGGAAGAACTTAAGAAATTAGCATATCGGGTTGCATATGTATTATCGGACCGATTCAAAGGGCTTCGTGAATTAGGTATTGATGCTGGCCTTGACATTAATGGGAACATATGGGTGTTTGAAGTAAACACTAGACCTACCTATGGAATGTTCCGTAGATTAAAAAATTTACAAATGTATAACAATATAAGAAGAATTCGCAAGCAGATTGTATAATTGGTTTAATTTTTCCATTTTTGGTGATTTTGACGTGCGATCTTTGCTGTTGTAACAGAAAATTAACATGCAAAAAGCATGTTTTTTTCATTTCCGAGAATATACGAGCTTATTCGACAAAGTATTCTGTTGACGCAGACTATTGGATACTGCTACCATTATTATTAATTCAAAGTAATTTAACAAATTTAATTGTTCAGCATTTAAGTTTGTTAAATTGGATGAGAAAAATTTTGGAAAAAGGTGTGTTTACAAATGTCATCTATCACAGTTGGTGTATATTTAGGAAAAAAAGATCGTCTCGTTCGTTACTGGTATGAAATTCTGCCAAAAGGTCAATTTCCAATGTTGGTAAAATATTGTATCCAATCTTATCTTCGCAACAATTATTTTCCATTACAATCCATTTGCGATCCTAGAATGTTGAAAGAACAAATCCAAACCAAAAGTGATTATGTTCCTACTCAGCGCAATGTTACTTTTACACCTGATGATGGTCCTGTTTATCAATGGATAAAGAACTTGGAAAGCGGTTACCGCAGCGAAGAAATCAAGAATATTTTGAAAGAAACCGTTGTGCATACTTTGCTTCAAGATCAACAATTGTTTGTTCCTCGTCATGTCGGACAAGCTCAATATGTTAATGAACCACAAGCAATGTATGCTTATGGAGACGATGCTCAAAAACTTACTCTGCTCAAAAGAGAACAAGTTGCTGTAGAAGAAGCTTATCCCATGTGGGAAAAAGTTGCCAATCAAACAGAAACCGAAAAAAAAGAGGTTCGTGACGAAAAAGGATTTACACATTTAGTGAATTATATGGGTTAAGGGTAATTTATCCCTTACGTGCTTTTCCCATCTAATGAGGAAAAGTATTTTTTTTGCTTAAAAATCTTATAATCGAAGAAATATAAAATAGCGAAATTTGATATGTTTTGTCGAAATACCCATTATTAGGAGGATTCTTCACGGAAAAAGTGGAAACAAGTTGAAATACCACTTTCAGGATTGAAAAGGTAAACTCAGCCAAAATAAAGATGGATTAAGAACAGGAGGATCAACTTGCAAGAAGATTGTCAGCGTTTTTATACTCGATTTTTATATCATGTGTTTGATCCATGGTTTGTCAGCCATCCTCTTTTATATAGTACTGTTTTAGCTGCTTCTATTCTTTTATTAACTGGCCTACTTTTAATGAGTAATCGAGCTATTGCCCGTTTGCCTAGATATTCATATATGTTCTGTGTTCTGTTTATGTTAGCTTTGATCGATACCCTCACTTTGAAACTATCTATATTTCCAGTGTACCTCATCGTCTTTGGGATAGTACTTGTTCGATCAGACCGAGAGCGCATTAGTATAATGACATTGTTGTTTGCAGGTGTATATTTGGGGCTTAAATTCTCTACTTCTTGGTATTCCAGCCAAAATTACGATATGGCTTCTAAATTTATTACCTTTGTTCTCGTGAGTTGGATTGGCGGTAAGGTACGGCATGCCTTCCATGAACTCCGCTTGATTCGTGGAAAAAATCTCCATCTAGTCAATAAGCTAAAAGAAGCTCAACATCGTCTTTGGGATTATAATGATGAGATTGAAGAGACGTATCGAAGGGATTATTTGACAGGACTATACAATCTGGGCGGCTTTCAAGAACAAGTTCATAGGGGCTTAGAGAAATGTTGTAATCATGAAGCTTACCATGTAATCAGCATTGATTTGACCGATTTTAAACGCATTAATATGAAAGAAGGTATAGAGTTTGGCGATCAATTGCTGATTCGCTTAGGCTCTTATTTGAAAAAATATTTGCCGCCTTATGTACACCTTGCAAGATATGATGGGGACCAGTTTGCAATCGGTTTACTTGCGGACAATGCAGATCTTCGTAATGTTCTTCAATCGATAGATATTGTAATGGAAGAACTGCGCAATCAACTGCCATATCTTCGGTATTGTATTGGGACCGCAACCTATCCAGAAGATGCGAAAAATGCAGATGAGCTCATTCGAAGAGCAGAGGAACGGCTGGCTATTGAGCAGCGGAGAGTACGTCATAATGAAGAAGAAAAACGACGGCATTTGGAAAAACTATCAGCCGTGGGTCAACTGGCTGCTGGTCTTGCACATGAAATTCGAAACCCTCTTACTTCGATTCGAGGATTTGTTCAAATTTCTGCTAAAGAGTCAAGTGAAGTGAAAAAATGGGAATCTATTATCCTTCCAGAAATTGACCGAATTAACGATTTATTAAGACAATTTCTCAATCTGAGCGAGGTTCGACCTACAAAATATTCAACATTTAGTTTAGATCAGTTAATGAATGATGTTTTTAGTTTGATGGAACCTAAGGCAATATTGATGGGGCATGAGCTCACTTGCCATCCCCCAAAAAATCCTGTCCAGATGGAGGCAGATGGGGAACAATTAAAGCAAGTATTGATTAATTTGATTCAAAATGGTCTTGACGCACTTGTTGTAAAAGGAAGAGTTGAACTGAGTTGGAAAGAAATGCGTGATCGAGTTTGCATTCATATTCACGATAGTGGAGAAGGTATCAAACCTGAAAATATGAACCGTATTTTTGATCCATTTTTTACAACAAAAGATGAAGGAACTGGTATGGGATTATCTATTTGTCATCGGATCATTACAGAACATGGGGGACAGATTCATATGACTAGTCTCCCAGGAAGAGGTACTACTTTCCATATTCATATCCCTCGCGTTTTGGAAGATTCCTCTTGTATGGAACCTGATTTAGAGGCTAATCTAGAGATTAGTAGCTAAAGGTATCATGAGGAGGAATTCTGATGGATGAAAAAAAACAAAAGCCGCAGTTTCAAATTGTTACTGGCAAATCGACGACACACGGTGCTTACCATACAGGTGTTTTAAATCTTAGCAATCTATCTGCTCTCTGGGTGAATAAAGATCAAGCCAAGATTGACCTTGGGCTGATTCATGCAAAAAGTGCATTGGAACGTGGAATAAAATTTATGACGAATAAAGATGAAGTAGATGGAGAACTGTACTGGGTTGTCTGGATAGCAGTTGATCGTAATGAGCATGGTCCATACTATGCTGGAGTTGCAGCATGTCCGATGGTTGTTAATAAGGAAACACGAAGAGGTTGGAAAAACTTGGCCCAGCATGTAAACCGTATGGATGATGCATTAAAGCGTAAAATTCGTTTAGATGAATTGGATCAACAAGAAAAGAAACAATTGCAGGACTTTTTCATCAAACATGATCCAAGTATGTGGGAAAATAGTTCTGAAGAGTTAAAGACACTACTCGCTGAATAAGTGACAATAATATGAACATAACTTAGAAAGTATTGTAAGATATTGTAGTTGTGATAGGATTACAATGTTTGGAACCTTACTAGGACACAAAAAAGGCGGACTTCCACCATTTGGTAGAATCCGCCTTTTTTGATGTTTTTTTACCTAGTTGATTAATTAAAAGCCTAACCATTTTGCTATTTTGTCTACTAATGATGGAGATCGAGATGGAGATACAGATGGAGACGGAGACAGAGATGGAGACAGAGATGGAGGGTTCTGCTCCTGTACAGGGCAAGGTATAGTCGGTTCCGTTCCCTCTGCAAAGTACTCCATTTTTTGACTTGGGCAATTTTCATTAGCCAAGTATCCAGATTGTTCATCGATATAGACGGCTTTTACACCTGTTGGAATACTAAACATCCCGAGTGGTTGGTACGATGCTACTTGTTTCATATATTTTCCCCAGATATATTGGGACAGCCTTGCTTTATCATGAGAGAGCGCTCTTCTCTTGTCATAGCCTACCCATACTGTTGTTAATAAATTTGGATTATACCCGATCAACCACCCATCACGATTGGTAGTACCTGTTTTTCCTGCTATAGCTCCAGAAAACATTTGTTTTACTCTTTGTCCTGTACCGCCGGATTGGAATACGCTCCGAAGTAAATTTGTCATCAAAAAAGCATTTGCTGGGGTAGTAACAGTAGTTGACTTCGGTTCGTTTGAGACAATAGTTGTCCCATCAGAAGCAACAATTTTACGGATCCCAAATAATTCTTGTCGGTTTCCGTTAGCTGCAAAGGCAGTATAGGCCCCTGTCATTTCAAATGGTGTGACTGGATAACTACCAAGAGCTAACGATGGTGTTGGGGACAGATTGCTTGCTATCCCAAGTCGTTTTGCCATCTCTATCTCTTTGTCGATTCCTATTTGAAACTCTGTTGTAACTGCATAGATGTTATCGGATTTGGCAATAGCTTCTCGTAACGTAATTGGTTTATTGGCGTAGTTCTGTTGATAATTGCTAGGACGATAAACGCTACTTCCATAACTAAAAGAAGTTGGCTGGCTCATAATCTTCGTAATAGGAGTAAACCCATGTTCCAAAGCGCTTAAGTACAGGATTGGTTTAAAGGATGAGCCTGGCTGTCGATGGGCAAATACACGATTATAGGGAGAGGATTGATAGTCTCGACCTCCTACCATCGCTTTGATTTGACCTGTACGAGGATCAACGGATAATAGTGCTCCTTGCAATTTTGGATGATTTAAAAGTGTTGTGGTCACTGCTTTTTCAGCATCTTTTTGCATTTTTCGATTTAAGGTGGTATAAATTTTTAAGCCGCCGCTGCGAACCCAGCTCTCATCTAATCCATACTGATTTACTGCTGTACGAATGATGTAATCACGAAAATAATTAGCCCTCTGGGTTTCTAGTTTGGTTGGACTATGAATTGCTAGTTCACCAATACCCGCCTTATATGCTTCTTGTTTGGTAATCATATGGTTTTGAGCCATAAGATTTAAAATAATGTGTTGTCGTGATTTCGCACGTTGGTAATGTTCGTAAGGAGAATAGTATGCTGGCCCTCTAGGTATCCCTACCAAAAAGGCACATTGGGATAAATTTAATTTATCTACTGGTTGTTGGAAATACATTTGAGAAGCCCGATTAACCCCGTATGCTCCATTGCCATAATAGATTTTGTTCAAATACATCTCCAAAATTTCTTGTTTACTATAATGAAGTTCGAGTTGAATCGTGAGCAATGCTTCTTTTATTTTTCGGCTCCATGTGCGATCATGAGTGAGGTACAAGTTTCTTGCTAACTGCTGGGTAATCGTACTTGCGCCTTGTGTTACACGACCTGCTTTTATATTAGCCCAAGCGGCTCTTAAGATTCCTTTTATAGAAAAACCAAAATGGTGATAGAAGTTTTGGTCTTCTACAGCTAGAGTGGCCCCCACCAAGGCTTTTGGGATTTTATTCAGGTGAACAGGTTCTCGCAATTCTCCATTATCTATTCGATCCATAAGCATATTTTGATCGTCATAAATCATGCTGGATGCACCGATATCTGGTGGTGGCAGCGGTTTGGATTTGAGATACAGAACGAGTACGAGTAGACATACAGAGCAGATAAACCCACAGATGGTGAGTAATCGAAAGATATTTTTAATTTGTTTAAAGCGTCTCCACCAAGTGAAATCATCAATAGCGTTTGAATCACTCTTCATGATGTATTCCTCTTTTCCACGACCATACTAGTAAAACATCACACATAGTTTGTGGGAAAAAGAGGAAATTCATTCATATTTATTTTTGTGGCGAGAATACACAAAAATTCATGCGTGAGTGGAATAATGCAACAGGCTCGACTTGGATAGGATAAGGACAACATATCTTATATGCGTAAGGGAGAAATGAAAAAATGGATATGGAACTATGGTATACAGAAAAACAGACGAAAAATCATGGTATTACTACAAAAATAAAAAGAACACTTCACTCAGAGGTCACTGAATTTCAGACTTTGGATGTAGTAGAAACACATCAATTTGGAAATTTGCTCGTGTTAGACGGCATGGTGATGACAACAGATAAAGATGAATTTGTCTATCATGAGATGATTTCTCATGTAGCACTTCATACCTATCCAAACCCAAAACAAGTGCTGATTGTTGGTGGAGGTGATGGCGGGGTTGTTCGTGAAGTACTAAAACACCCTTCTGTAGAGCGTGTTGTATTAGCGGAGATTGACGGCCGGGTAATTGAAGCTTCCAAAGAATACTTCCCAGCTATTGCTTCTGGACTGTCTGATCCTCGTGTCGATATTCAAGTAGTAGATGGTATACGTCATATTGAAGAGCATCCAAATACATATGATGTTGTTTTGATTGATTCTACAGAGCCCGTTGGGCCAGCCGTTGGATTGTTCCAAAAACCCTTTTATCAAAAAGTGTCAGAAGCATTGAGATCAGATGGGATTATGGTCGCCCAAACGGAATCTCCTTGGTTTAATAGAGACCTTATTCGTCAAGTCTATGCTGATATTTCCAGTACTTTTCCAGTAACTCGTTTGTATACAGCAAGCATTCCTACTTATCCAAGCGGCTTGTGGAGTTTTACTCTTGGCTCCAAACAATACGATCCATTAGAGGCAGATGAGACAAAGTTTGCTGCGATAGACACCAAGTATTATCAAGCTAGTATGCATAAGTCATTATTTCAACTGCCTGTATTTGTGCAAGAATTGACAGAGAATAAGGAGTAAAGTGGATGCGATTTGATGACAAATACGCAGGAAATGTGTTTATTGGTGCATCCGATGATTTAGATGTATCGACTGCTGTATTGTATGGTATGCCTATGGATTGGACCGTAAGTTTTCGACCTGGAGCCCGCTTTGGACCCAGCCGAATTCGGGAATCCTCATTGGTACATGAAGAGTACAGTCATTATCTAGGTCGTGAACTTACAGAGATTTGTTACTATGATGCAGGAGATATCCCCCTTGCTTTTGGAAATCCAGAAAAGAGTTTACAGCAAATAGGTGATTTTGTAAGGAAAGTACTCGATTTGGGAAAAATTCCTATTGGCATGGGTGGGGAGCATTTAGTTACTTGGCCTGTAGTAGAACAAGTGGCGAAAAAATATCCAAATCTAGCAGTCCTTCATTTCGATGGACATGCTGACTTGCGCAGTGATTACGAAGGGGAGATGTACTCCCACGCTACACCGCTGTATAAGATCTCAGAGTTAATCGGTGGGGAAAATGTATACCAGTTTGGTATTCGCTCGATGACAAGAGAAGAAGTAGATTATACAAAGTCAGCAGGCATTCATTTTTATCCCTTTGATGTTTTGCAACCATTAGAGCAAGTGCTGCCTAGCCTTGGGGGGAGACCTGTGTATGTAACCATAGATATTGATGTGTTAGATCCAGCTCATGCTCCAGGGACTGGCACACCAGAACCAGGTGGGATTACCACTCGAGAGTTGCTAAGTAGTATTCATGCTGTAGCACGTTCATCTGTCCATGTGGTCGGAGCAGATTTAGTAGAAGTAGCGCCAGCTTATGATCCTTCAGAAAAAACACCGATAACTGCGGCAAAAATTATTCGAGAAATGCTATTAGGTTTTATAAAGAAAACTTGACGACTGGCAAGCCTTTCAAGGCGCAGACAGAGGCCTAGTTGCACTTATGTAGATAAGATAAAATTTTACTTTCATATCTACTCAGATAGGGCTATTTTAGGGCCCTATTTCTGTATTCTATAAAAAGAGGTGAGAGTATGCCTAAAACATTGTTTATTAAATCAACGATCCATGCAGCAGATAGCGATTATCCAGAAGTGATTGAACAACAATTCGATGCTGAATTTTTGCAAACCGAAGGCGAATTGCAGATTTTATATCAAGAGGGGGAAGGGGAACAAATTTCAACCGTAAGGATATTTTCCTATGAAGATAAAATGATTATATTGCGAAAGGGACCTATTCGCTATCAACAAACGTATGTAGTAGGGGAGCCGATCCTCTGTAAGATGGAGCTGCCCGGAGGTCAAATAGAGATGATTGTCCATACGCATTCCTATGTCAGGACTTCCAAAAGTATCACTTGTCAGTTCACCCTAGAAGAAAGCAATCATATGAATTTAGGAGATTACCAGTTAGAATTAGAATGGAAGCTGTAAGTGCTTTCATAATTTAACAAAACAGCCATATTTAACTTAAATATCATTTCTGTGCGAATTCATTTAAAAAATCTAAAGTTGAATTTTATCTTTTAGATAGACAAAGTCTTATAAATTGCCTTATACTACAGACAATGATACTACTCAGAAAGCAAAGGGTATTTGGCAGATTAAGGCATTTAATTATCTGCGAAAATAATTGGATTGTTACAAGTGATTGAGTTGAAGTTTTCGCCTTCATTTTATGGAGAAAGGTCGTTATTCCAAATGAATTACTTAAAAATTTAATATCTTTAATTAAAGGCTTAATTGATTCTTCCGTTTAGCTCCTATTTTTCCACAATTATCAATCGATATAACATGCTTCTTTTTTTGAATCATATAGTCAACTTAGAATGGATGTTATAAAATGTTCTCAGGATCTAATGAATTATTTTATCTGATATTGGCTTGAGGGAGGGGATTACCTTGAACCCAACAAGAAACGCACGGATGAAACAAGTCGCAAGAATCATTATTTACCTTGTCTTGGTAGTCTTCTTAATTCGAAATTTAGTGGATGTCTACTTCCAAATAGCTGGGAGTGATGAACCAGCAGTTAAACAGACAAGTACATCTAATGAAGTACCGGAAACAGCAAAGAGTGTCGCGAAGTTATTTTTAGAAAATTGGTATTCCATCAAACCAGATGGTGAAGATGATGACCGCATTGATAAGTTAAAACCTTTTATAACTCCAGATCTATTAACCTATATCAATGCTAATGCAGATATAAGGATCAATTCGGATCAAAATCAAACCTCTGGTACTGCAACACAAAATTCCGCAACATCAAATAACTCCACCACGACGAATTCAACTTCAACAAGTACATCTTCAACAGGTGATCAGCAGCAATCATTCCAAGGTGCGAGTGCAAAAGAAGTGGATATTTGGCAGGCTACATGGAAAGATCAAAAAAACAATATAGCTCAGGTTATAGCACGGTTACAAACAAATGATGACAAAGCACTTTTCCTCGCTATTCCAGTAGAGAAGTCAGGCAGTACTTGGCAAGTATCATCACTGCCAGCTTTGATAGCACAGCCCGAAGGAGCAACGAGTACAGACGATCAAGATCAGCCTCAGGCTGACATCAGCGCGAAAAAAGATGCTATGACGACGGTATTAGAAGATTTCTTCAGTGACTGGTTAAAAGGTCACACAGAAGCCAGCGCACTCTATATGGCAGATGGGAAACCAATACCGACAACCAATTGGGAAGAAAAACTGAATGCGCAATTTGTAGGAGTCCAAGATATACAGCCAGACGGTAGTGACAATCCATTAAAAGTTAGTGTTTATATCTCTATGAAAGATACAAATAATGTGGAATTCCAATTGAATTACCACGTAACATTCCAAGAGAAAAATGGGAAATTGTTTATTGTTTCCATTAATTAAAATAAGGGGGAATTAAGATGTTGCACATTATCGAACATATACCGACTTTTTTGGCCGGGGACATCAAAAATTTGTTCTCAAACTCAGCACAGTGGATATTGGGACAGGCAAGCTGGGTTATTATAGCTGCTCTTGTTATTTTAGGATTGCGGGCTTGGATGAATGGCAGCTTGATGACACTTTTCGGTGGGATCGTAGTCGCAGGTATTCTCTTTCTCTTTACTGGAAGTGATGGTAAATCTGGACAAACGATGTTAGACAGCCTTTCCAAAGCTGTACAGGATATATTCACGAATGGTAAATGAGGAGTGGAGATAAATGAGGCCTGAAAGGATTATTACTTTCGATGCGGTATGGGGTTTGAAAAAAGTTTTCTACCATATCGAACGTTTTCGCCTCCCCATACCTGTCAGTCTTTCTGAGTTATTAATTATCGTTCTCTTAGAAGCATTTTTTATCGTAATGGGTAATATTGCTCCGTGGGTGTCTACTACTATCCCGCCTGTTTTCCGTTATGCGATTATACCATTTGGTGCAGCGTGGCTGCTCTCCAGAGTTGATTTGGAGGGCAGACCACCTTATCAGTATTTTTGGAGCTCTCTAACCTTTTTATTTTCACACAAACTTTGGTCCAGAGGGTTACCGATTCCAGATGTAACCGAAGAAGGAGATTACCAACTAACCCAAATGGTTGGAGGGATAAAACATTATGCTGCCGATACCGACACAGATTGAAAAGAATGTTGCCTTTATAGAAGGACGACCCTGGGCATTTTACCGGGTCATCCCTTTTTCATATTCACCGCTGTCTATTGATGGGAAGAAGAACGAGTGGATGAATGCCACTCAGTTTTTCCGCCAGATTCAAGAACCGGGATTAGCTGCTCAAATATGGATGATGCGCAGGCGTTTTAACTGGGTGGATTACCTTGATAGATTGGTAAACACAGTAGAGGGTGAACGAAGACATAAAGCCTATGAATCTATGAATACATGGCTCAACTTAATCGAGCGTGGTACATTGCCCGATTACGATTTTATCATTGCTTTTGAGCTGCCTCTTCCCATACCTCAAAATTATAAATGGATTACACAAACTTTTGGGATACCTATTCGTGCCCTTGAAGCCTTCCTTGGACTTGGGAAACGTGTATTTAAAGAAGAAAAAGAATATGCACTGGAGAAATCTTTTGATTATTCGTGGTCTAAGCGGGCATTTGAAGAGAGAGCAGGATCTCTCAGTCGTCTTGATCCACTTATGGAACATGAAATTGCAGATTTTTACCGCCATCATTTCTACCGTGGTATGCCATTGAAACCATTACCTCAAGCTATGCGCAGTGTGTGGCCAAAAGGTCAGCAAGACTACGCTTGGCTTGCCGAAGGCAGTCGAGCTTATGGTTTCCGTTATGTGCTGTGTGATCAAGAAAATGAAAGTCGTTTTGTCAGTTTTATCACATTAGGGGCTTTTCCTGATGAAATTTACTCACCTGGTACAGAGCTCTTCCATCAACTCACTAGTGAGTTTGATTTCCCAGTGGAAGCGATGTTCCGATGGAAGATGATCGCGAATAAACAGGCGACGAGTATGGTAACGAGAAAGCGCAAAGATATCAAAGATGCTACGAGCCATATTGGAGAAGTGGATCAAATTCCACTCGATTTAATGCAGCAAGAAAGTATGGCTGAAGGTCTTGAGTTTGAATTGAAGAAAAATCGACCTCCGATTTTGGATAGCCGTGTTGTATTTGTGGTCGATGGATACGATCAAGAAGAAGTGAACAGCCGTTCCGAGCAAGTGATCAACTTTTTTGACCGTAGAGGCTTTGTAGCAGCAAGACCCACAGGGGAACAACGAAATCTATTTGAAGCTTGGCTGCCAAATGACCGTTACCCTGCTCGCGGTTACGTGAAGAAAATGCTGCCAGAGGTTGCTGCTTCTATCGTCATGCCGGGAGCATCGGAAATACTAGGAGATCCGAACGGTGTTCCGGTAGGTTTGACACGCCGCGGCTCTGTTGTGAAATTAAATCCAGAACGAGGACCTCAGATTAACCAAAATGCTTCGATGGTCATTACAGGAACCTTGGGTTCTGGTAAATCACATACATTGAATAACCTTATCCATAAAACAGCTCTTTTCTGGGGAGCTCGTATTTTCGTAGTTGATCCAAAAGGCGAGCGGAGTCACTGGGTAGGGCGTTTACCAGGACTGGAAGACCGTGTTCACGTCTTAAAGTTAGACGGCCGACAAAACCCAGGAGCCTTAGACCCATTCCAGTTGCTGTCACACGACCCCGAGTTTGCAAGTGAGATCGCTGTGTCGGTTATTTCCCAGTTTGAAGGGAATCTCTCCCGCGGAGATAAAAATATGCTCCTGTCTGCGGCAGAAAGAGCCTTAAAACATGAAAATCCGAGTATGTCCAAAATGGTGGAGGAACTTTACAAAGATGAAGACGGCCGTGACCTTGCAGAATATTTGATGCGGATTGCCCGCCTGCCT
The DNA here is from genome assembly GCF_059510375.1 of Shimazuella sp. NTD250. Lineage (NCBI taxonomy): Bacteria > Bacillati > Bacillota > Bacilli > Caryophanales > Thermoactinomycetaceae > Shimazuella > Shimazuella sp. NTD250. The sequence continues at coordinate 103,144 of NZ_JCAJZS010000004.1, forward strand.
CTCGGGAAATTAGTGTTTGGTGAAGGTAATGGCGTACGTGTTCCTGATAATGGAATTATCCTTCTCCAATTAGAAGGCCTGGAACTGCCACCTGAAAAACAACGTGCCAATGGGCTAAGACAAGAAGCGTCTGTAGCAGTTATGTCTATGACAGCCATTTTGGCTGAACAATTTGTTTTGCGCGGTACAGGCGGTGGATTCCGTGTTGCTGCATTGGACGAGGCATGGATATGGCTGCGTACGGACCAAGGGAAATCACTTGCTAACCGGTTAGAGCGTGCTGGACGTTCTGCCAATGCTGGTATTTGGTTTGCGACCCAAAACCCTTCCGATATAGATAATGAAATTTTGAACAACGTCAGTATCTATGTATGCTTAGGGACAAGTGATGAAAATGAGACAACACTGGCTATTGAAGCGCTGAATTTAGATGTAAATGATGAAGGACTGCGCAATGTACTCCAGCAAAGGCGGAGTAAAGCGCTGTCTGGTTACGGATTTATGAAAGATTTAGAGGGAAGATCAGGTTTTATTCAATTCATTACCCCAGAAAAAGACTTAGTAGAACTCTTTAATACGAAGCCAGAAGCGAGTGAAGCATCCAAAGTGGTGTCAGAGGGCGGCATCTAGAGAAAGAAAGGGGTGAAGTCGTGAAGAGGTGGCAGCGTTATTTAGCGATGTTGTTATGCACCATGGTGTTTTTACTAGCAATGTCTTCAACTGCTAATGCATTAAATGATCCGAATAAATATAACACACCAACTTCTGGAGACATCCTTCCAAAAGAAGAGAAAGATAATACCAGTAAATCCATGTTTAAAAAATATGGCTTATCTACTTTTACCCTTGATTATGTGGAAGACTTTGAGAATACTGCCGCAAATGATGTTGTAAATAAATGTAGTCCTAGTTGGAAAGACTTAATCCCTGTTATTGGAGGGCTTTTTAAAGCAGCAGAATGTGTGCCCAGTGCAGGATCGTATGTATTTGGTAAGACGGTTGGAAAGTATTTGGATATCAATTATTACATCAACATCTATAACACGATTCTCTGGATAAACTATGTCTCGGTTGCTTATTTCGTTACCTATTGGCTCACATGGGCTTTTAGCTTAGAGATCATCAATATTGTTATCGATGCTTACAACAATGCGATGGCGAGTATCCAGAAAACGATTTGGGACCCGATGATGTATTTAATGTGGGCAGTAGCAGTTGCTTGGATGGTTTACTTTTGGATAGTCGGGAAAACCACCCAGTTGTGGTCCACGTTTGCTAACTCTATTCTTGTCATTGCTCTATCGGCTACTCTTTTTGCCAACATGGGGAATTATTTACAGACAATGACGCGAGTGAGTTCCATTGTTTCGGTTACGATACTAACTGGTCTGACAGGTCAAGATCAAAATAAAGATATCAATACTGCATCTGATAAGGATCAACAAAAAGTAGTGACAGATGCTTTGCAGGAAAATTTGTACGGCATTTTTATTGATTTACCGTATATGCTCATTGATTTTGGCAGTCCAGAACTGGCAAATAAAATTCCTTGGCAAAACGTACTATCATCAAATGACCGAGAAAAAGTCTTGGGAACAGCTTATGCAAAAATGAAATCCAATAATGATAAAAAAGGCATGGAGCAAATGCTGTGGCTGACTCCTGCTAAGGCGATCGACAGGCTTGTGAACTCCAGTATTATTATGTTTTTAGCGACAGTCGGGATGCTCTGTTTTGCTTATGTAGCTGTTTTGGCTCTTATTTGGCAGTTTATTGCCATGGGACGCGGGTTAGTCTTTGCCTTTTATTTGATCATGAGTTTGTGGCCGCACTATGGTCTGGAACCGGCAATAACCCAATTGTGGAGAATCGGCCAAGCCCTGTGTATGAAAGTGGTTCTGGTAACGTTTTTGGGAGTGGAAACAGTTATAGTATATGATTTTGCTACTTCTGACCAAATTCAAAAGGCCGGATTGATAAATACTTGGGTAATTATTATTGGATTGACGATCGGATTATATATTGCACTTGGAGAGGTCACTCAAAAACTTGGAAGTATCCCGCTTGGGAACGGAAGATTTTTGGCAGGTTACACTACGGAAGCACAAGGTGTTCTCAAGAAGGCTGGCAGCATAGCAGAGAAGGGTGCTGGTTATGCTATCGCAGGTGTTAGTGCTATGTACGGCAGTGCCGGTGGAGTAAAAGCTGGTATGGCGATCGCCAGAAGAGGTGTAGGCGGAGCAGCACGACAAGGAGTAGAACATGGATTAGGAAAAGTAGCTGATTATAGAAGTGATCAGCGAGATGAAAGTAAAAAGAAACGAGATGCAGATAAACAACATAGACAAGATGATCGAGATTATGAAGATCGCAAAGAGGGCTTAAATGAGAACGATGCAAATCTAGCAGATCAAATCCGCAATAAATACGGAGCGGATGTGACCACAGCAGAAGGTCGAAACAGGCTAGAGCAATTAGATCCTGGATTTGCGAAGCAAAACGAGGCAGCTCTTTACCGCATTCGCGATAACTCCATGGCAAATGCAATGGCAAGGCATATGCCGACCAATATTCCAGCTAAGGGTACTCCAGAATATGATGCACTTGTTGCACAATTTGGGGAGGACAATATCCAGGACTGGCAGGCAGCTCAAACCGCAGAGCAAGCAAGAGTGGATAAGTCGATGGATAATTATAAAAAATTAAGCAAACTACAACAAATGGAGACTCCAAAACCAAAACTGAAAACAGAAAATGTAAGAGCAAGATTTGAAGCTGTACAATCTGCAAATCAAGTTAAAATAGAATCTGAATTACAAAGAATGGCTCAACAGGCAGCAAATTCTGCAGATATGGTTATGGACTTGCAGTTCCTTGGTACAAACGCCCAAAATGTGTTGACGAATATAGATCAGACGTTGAGTGTAAAAGTGGATAGAAATCCTTCTCCTCAGCAAATGAGTCAATTTCAAGATAAACTTAGACGAGAAGTACAGAAACTCGGTGGCGTAAAGGGAAATGCTAATATAAAACTTGATATGCCGAAAATGGATGGTTCTGGAGATGAAACATGGACTGTTTCCGTCAGCGAACTAAACAAAACGCAACAAAAAATACATCAACAGTTTGATGACAGTGCTCTAGCGATGAAAATCAATGAAATCCTTGAGCAAAAAAGAGGCGGCGCCGTTTCTCCTGATGAACTCCGTAAAACAATTGCTGACATGCAGTCAGAGTTAACGAGAAATTTAGCTGGCTCGGCGAAAGCACCAACAATATTCGAAGGCTTTACAGGTAAAGCTGGTTTAGATATGAACCAGATGATGGATACACTGGGTCCTATGCTTGGTATTGACTTTAAAGATCTATACACGTACAAAGATCGGATGGAGAAAATCTCCAAACGATTAAAAGATGTGGAGAGGAAGCAGCAGCAACAAAAACCACCAAAACCACCTAACACCCCACCACGCGGCGGTAATAACCCTTAAAGAAAAGGAGAATGAAAATGATGGATTCACAAGAACCAAAAAAAAATCGCTCCTTTAAAGAAAAAGCCGCTGATGGATGGATTTTATTAAAGCAACTTGCTAAAGAATGGGCAACGGATATTTTTGAGAACAAAAAAAAGCTGGTAATTATAGCTGTTGCAGCGATTTTTTGTATCGTTACTTTTATACGTGGACTCGTGTTAATGCTGTTCTTCTAGCCTCTGTCATTTGGCAGGGGCTTTCCCTTCCTAAGAGAGGAGTGAGAATATGTTCGGTAATGACGATGATCTGATGCAGTTTAAGGAATTCCAGCGCAAGCAACAGGGCGGAGTTCTCGCCATGGAGATGCTAGGTGCCATATTTCTAATCGTTTTTCTCTTTGTTCCGCTCATCGTATCCATTATTTTAACCATTGTCGCCGTAAGGCAAGCCTGGAAACCGGCTTGGTTTATATGGAGCGGTCTATTGCTCTGTGTGATTGGAATTCCGTTAAGCTTTTTTAACTTATATATTCACGGATTGATGAATCTGGCTTCCCAGTGGTTTGATGGGATTAAAGTAGGAAAAGCTACTCAGTTATTTTGGGATGCTGTTCCTGACAGCTTATGGAACATGACACCAGCATCATTAGTAGTGTGCGTTTTAATGACAGGCCTTTTTATGTGGTTTATTAAAAACCGCCCAGAATTGCTGCCTATTCCTGTAAAACCTCCAAAAGAGGAGAAGCCCGTTGTTCATAAGTTAAGCAAACTAACCAACTTACCTACTATTGAAGATGGTGTGGTATTGGGCTTAGATGATAATGGCAAGCCTGTTCCGCTTTACGATAAAGAAGTAAATATGCACGTATTTGTTAGTGGAGCAACAGGGGCCGGTAAAACGAATACGTTAACTGTAATTTTAGAAAGTGCTATTCGCCGGGGGAAACCAGTTATTATCGTCGACGGTAAAGGGGACATCAGTTTCTTAGAAGAAATGAAAGAAATGTCCGAAGCTTATGGCAGGGAATTCCAAGGCTTTTCCTATAGCGGCGATGTGCACTACAATCCATTTCGCCATGGGAAAGCGACCGAGTTAAAAGATAAAATGATGGCGATGGAAGAATGGTCAGAGCCATATTACAAACGTGCAGCAGAGCGTTATCTTCAGTTGGTATTCCGTGTCTTGCAGTTAGCTGAAATACCAATAGATTTACATGTGGTACAAAGTATGCTTGTTCAGAAAAATTTGATGAATACCGTTAAGAAACTGAAAAATTTACCAAAAGAAGAAGCGGACAACATAAAAGAGTACATCAATGGACTAGATAAAGGTCACAAAGATGCAATCGATGGTCTAAAAGACCGTCTGGCCTTATTGACGGAAAGTGATGTAGGGGGATTGTTTAAAGATGAAGAAGGAGCTAAAACCATTGATTTGCTGGAAGCAGTAAAAGCAAAACGAGTTGCAATGCTTTCCCTCTCTGGACTTAGTTACTCTTCTTTTACCCCAGCTCTTGGTGCGATGATTGTAGAGGATTTGAAAAGTGTAGCTTCTGCACTTGTCGAAAGTGGACGGGAAGACTATATTTATGTCATTCTTGACGAGTTTAACTTGTTTGCAGGAGAACAAGTGGTAAACATGATCAACAAAAGTCGTGCCGCTGGATTTTGCTGTTTTATTGCTACACAGGAATTAGCTGACTTATCTGCCGCAGGTGGAGAAGAATTGGTTGGTCAAGTTATTGGTAACACCAACGTAAAAATTGTTCACCGTCAGGACGTTCCGGATTCGGCAGAATATTTGTCTAACGTGGTAGGGACACAAAAAGTACTAGTGAAAACAACCATGACCGAGGAAAAACTCTTTGGTAACATGTCTAGATTGATGGGAACGGTGCGAGAAGATGAAGAATTAGTGATCCATCCAAACGTGCTAAAAAATCTCCGTCAAGGGGAAGCGATGTTGATCAAGAAGATCCCTGATAACACAGTAGTAAAAACACAAATAAGGCCAGCCCCAGAGCCTCCTGCAAAGGCAGTGGGTTGATAGCTTCAAAGAGACTCCATTAAGTGGAGTCTTTTTCATTTGACCCTTTACATAAAAAAAAGACCTGCATCGATTTAGCAAGTCATGAATCCGTTTTATAGTTGTTTATCACGTTCGGAGCAGATCGTAATATAGTAACCATCTGGGTCTTTTAGTGTAAACTCTTGGTGCATGGCGAATGGATTATAGTGGGGATGGGCTTCGATTGGAGTACCTAGAGCCAGTGCTCTTTCCCAAGCTGTCGAAATTATCTAGACGAAAGTAAAGAAGTAATCCATTTCCTGCTTGTCCCTTATCTGGATCCTCTAAAGATGGGTGTTGATGATCTCCCCACCGATGGAGGCAGAGCAGTATTTTTCCGTCTTTGTCAATTAGTTGATCAAACACTTCGTTATGGGTGTGTGTATGATGACAATCTAATAACCGGGTATACCAATTTAGACTATCTGCGACATTGGATACAGCAATAATTGGTTCAGTATGTATCATGGAACCACCCCAATCTACAAGAAATACCTACATAGTAGAAGATAGAATAGTTTCAGAGTTAGTTCAGCTTTTCTTTGGTGTTTATTAATATGTTGTCGTTTTCAATGGGATATTTATTCTGGATTAGAAATATAAAAAGGTTATGTATAAAAAATCTATCAGAGAAAGGTTTTATTTGAAGTCATCAAGGGTGGAGCCTTCTATGTACTTTAATTTTTGTGTTTCACTTAACGTGTTGTTACGAGGTTCCTCTTCTACCTCTACCAATTTTTGTTTTGCAGCATCAGAGTAAATTCGAACTGTATTACCTGTGAAGTAAGATATGTCACCAGGAGTTTCGTCAAACCATCTCATCATAAATTGACTAATTTTGGGGGAAGACAACACTTCATTCATAATTTCTAATGATTCAAAATGTGTTTCGAGCATATACTGTAATTCGCCTAAATCTCCTGACATTAGTGTTGACACTGTAGTTACGTCTGTGCAGATACTGCCAGGTAAGTTATTGATTTGAGGAAGCAATAGCTCTAAATAGTGTGTTTGAAAGGTCTCCAAGTCCTCTATATTTTTGAATATTGAGATCGTTTTATACATAGTATTCGTATCCCTTCGTTAGACGCTTTGGTCTTTGTTATGTTGATAGAAAGTGATGAATGATCTACCATAGAAGATATACTTACCAAAACAGTAGATGTTAACCTCATCTAGTAATTCATATCTATGGAATAGATATAATATTTAATTAATTATACTGTTTATTTCAATATTATTCAAGAAATGATCATATATTTAAAATGGAAAAAGCAATCCCTTAGAGAGATTGCTTTCGCGATTATTTTTTTAACATTTGTTTTACAATGCGTTCTATTCGAGTTTTTGCCTTCTCTTGGGTGCTTAAGTCTTCAGAAGTGATTTCAAATCGACGTATTTTTTCATCCAAATGAAACATATCGATAAGTGCAGAATAATTATTGGTATGATGTTCTCCAACTTCCAGCACTCCGTCGATCGTATCTTGTTCTAGATTATGATGAAAATATACGGCGATCTGGCTGCAAACCCCATAAAAATAAGTGGTTGGATGGTACTGAATAAGTTGGGACCAACCTTGATCATCTGTGACAAGACCTTCCCAAGTTTGCTTGAAGCCAAGTTGTTTAAATCCAGTCAAAAACTGCTCCACGCGTTGATCAGGCAATACTTTGATAAAATCGCGGTCATGTGAATCAAGTGCATTTTTAATCTCTAGGTTAGTAATAAAGAAGTATTTTGTATTGATAGAGGAAGCTGGTATATTTGCTGGACAGGTAAAGGAAAATGGAAACGTAATCGTTTCATTTGGCTGAATCACAAATTCTTCATGTGTGACATCAATCATTGCGATTCGTTCTGTTAAGTCACTGCCACTGCGAGCATGAACGGATTGGAGCATAAAGTAAACCGAAAGTCCTTCTACTTTTTGTTCGGCACTACCGCCAGTAGCTACGATCTGCCCAGTAACTTCTTGTCCTGTTGTTACTATTTCTTTGTTTAAACGTAGGTCAATCTTTGCTGCTCCCATTCCCATAGATGCAAGTACGGTTTCAAACAACTTTTCGTCCTCCCAAAAACATATCTTTTTTCCTATCATACCATGCAAGATGTACTTCGAGTAGGGGGAAGCATGGCAAAAGCATATAGGAAAACGTTAGCTGTTTAAGATAGTGCTATAGGTTTCCTTAGTAAGTTATATTCATTATGAAAAGATATATTCATGGTGATAGCTCTAACTATTTATTTATGAAACAAACCTAAATGGACATAAAAATGTTATTATTATTCTGGGACATTGGAAAATTAGGAACAATCAAGTTTCGCCCAAGTGCTGTTATCATCCTTGAATAAGACAGGTAGGAATGTGGATGCTTTTTAAATTTCTATTAAGCTTATTAATCATTGTTGTTGTTGCTCAGTTATTTGGTGCTTTGGCTGCTCGTATTGGTCAACCAAAAGTTGTCGGGGAGATGATTGGAGGACTGATACTAGGACCCTCTGTATTAGGTCTTTTGTTTCCAAGTTTTCAAGAATGGTTGTTCAATAAAAATATCAAAGATCAGTTATATATCCTCAGTCAGTTTGGGATATCTTTGTATATGTTTCTTGTAGGGATTCATGCAAATGACGAAAAGCTAGAAGAGGAGAAATTAATGAAAAACGCTGTTCTCCTTGCTCTTGTAGGTATTATACCGGCATTTCTTATGCTGTTTCTGTTAAGTTGGTATGTATACCCATCGATAGGACCAAAATTTACAACACAATTAGTCTATTCGCTGTTTATGGCAGCCAGCATTTCTGTAACAGCTTTTCCTGTACTTGTCCGGATTTTGGATCAGCATAAGTTGATCAAAACAAATTTGGGGAGATTTGTAATATTTGGCGCAAGCATAGAAGATATCATCGCATGGATGATGTTACCAATCATTTTATCTATTGCTGCTCTTAATTTATCTTTCAGCAGTGTTAGTATATTTCTGTATCTGAGTCTTTATCTTGTAGTAATGTTTTTTGTGATCAAACCTCTTTTAAAGTTTTTGATACAAAAGTTTCCTACCCTCCAGCATGAATTTTTCGCAATATTTCTCATTTTGTTTTTAGGCAGCAGTTTGATCACTGAAAAAATGGGACTGCATGCTATTTTTGGAGGTTTTATAGCAGGACTAATTATACCTAGATTAGACCCTGTCACAAAAGATCTCAATGTGAAGATTTCCGATTTTGTTAATACTCTTTTGGTTCCTATTTACTTTGTAAGTTCGGGTTTTAATATCGATTTGCGTTCTTTTACAAACAGTTATCATATCGGGATCATTCTCCTGTTTATTGGTGTAGCATTTATTTGCAAATACTTTACCTGCTTGTTCTTCGCAAAAGGGATAGGATATAGTTGGGGGGAATCAAGTGCCATCGGGGCTTTGATGAATGCTCGTGGGTTGATGATACTCGTGTTTGCAAACATTGGTTTAACCAGTAAATTAATTTCTGCCAATGATTACTGTATTTTATTTCTCATTGCGATTATTACTACGGCTATAACGTCCCCTTTATTAAAATGGTCATTGGGAAAGCAATACAATATGGAAAAGATAGGACAGGAAGAGTATTGACGGTTGCCGCAAAATTCAATATAATCGAGTAAACCGAGTGTTGAACTATATATTTTTAATATCTCTTATCCAGAGAGGCGGAGGGACTGGCCCGATGATGCCCGGCAACCCTAGTGATTCACTAGAAGGTGCCAATTCCTGTAGAGACAAACGTCTCTAACAGATAAGATGAGGAATTTAGAAACCCAAAGCCTCTTCTGGATAAGAAAGAGGCTTTTTTTGTGCGATAAAAAAGGGGGAATTATCATTGAGTACATTTCGACCTGAGACGATTACTGTTCATGGGGGTCAGGCACCAGACCCTGCTACCAATGCAAGAGCCGTTCCTATTTATCAAACAACTTCGTATGTATTTGACGATACACAGCATGCTGCTGATTTATTTGCGTTAAAAGAATTTGGAAATATATATACTCGGATTATGAATCCTACAACGGATATTTTAGAAAAAAGAGTTGCTGAGCTGGAAGGTGGTGTTGGAGCACTTGCAACTAGTTCAGGTCAAGCTGCGATTACGTATTCGATTTTAAATATCGCCAGAGCTGGAGATGAGATTGTAGCCTCAAGCAACCTTTATGGCGGCACCTATAATTTATTTCGGCACACGCTTCCTAAGCTGGGAATTCATGTGCATTTCGTAGATCAGACTAACCCAGATAACTTTCGCAAAGCGATAACAGATAAAACCAAAGCTGTGTTTGCAGAAATCATCGGGAACCCTCAATTAGATGTATTAGATGTAGAAGTAGTAGCCGATGTAGCGCATGAAGCAGGTATACCGCTGATTATTGACAACACGTTTGCCACACCTTATTTAAGTCGCCCATTTGATTTTGGAGCAGATATCATTGTTCATTCTGCAACCAAATTTATCGGAGGACATGGAACGAGTATTGGTGGAATTTTAGTAGACTCTGGAAAGTTTAATTGGAAAAATGGTAAGTTCCCTGATCTAACAGAACCAGACCCAAGTTACCATGGCGTTTCTTATACAGAAGCAGTAGGACCCCTTGCATATATTATTAAAGCACGTGTCCAGCTATTGCGAGATACAGGTGCCGCTATTTCTCCATTTAATGCATTTTTATTGCTGCAAGGGTTAGAAACCCTGCACCTGCGCATGGAACGACATAGTGAAAATGCGCTGAAAGTTGCCAAGTTTTTAGAAAATCACGACAGTATTACATGGGTAAATCACCCTGGGTTAGAAGGTCATCCCTCCTATGAAAAAGCGCAAAAATATTTAGCAAAAGGACAAGGAGCCATCTTTACGTTTGGCATCAAGGGCGGACGAGAAGCAGGAAAACGTTTGATTGAAAATCTATCTTTATTTTCTCATCTAGCCAATGTGGGTGATGCGAAGTCCCTTGTGATCCATCCAGCAAGTACGACACACCAACAGCTCACAGAGGATGAACAAAAAGCAGCTGGTGTTAACCCAGAACTTATTCGTTTGTCAGTTGGGATTGAATCTGTAGATGACATCATTGAGGATTTAGAACAAGCACTTGAAAAAAGCCAACAATAAATGTGCAAAAATAGATACCAAAAATCCCAAGCGAAGATATGCTTAGCTGTAGCGTCCTTTGTTGCTCTTTACAACAGACGCGGAAGACGTGCATATCAAGCGGATTTGGCACAAAATGTTTGTGAATTGGCTCATTAATAACAACAAATTTAAAATATAGGAGGAAATAGTTGTGCCGATTAAGATTCCAGACAATCTTCCAGCGGCTGGAATCCTCCGCAAGGAAAACATTTTTGTGATGCCAGAAAAGCGGGCTTTTCATCAAGATATACGTCCGCTCAAAATGGTGATCTTGAATATCATGCCTACCAAAATCACAACCGAAACACAACTGCTTCGGTTGTTAGGCAATTCGCCTCTGCAACTAGAGGTAAGTCTTCTTCATTTGCAGTCGCATACTTCAAAAAATACACCGCCAAGCCATTTGGAGACTTTTTATCAGACATTTGCAGATATAAAGGAAGATAAATTCGATGGATTGATCATCACTGGAGCCCCAGTGGAGCATTTAGAGTATGAGCAAGTAGATTACTGGGATGAACTAAAGCAAATCATGGAATGGAAAATGACGCATGTCACTTCCACTTTGCATATATGCTGGGGAGCGCAAGCTGCACTCTATTTTCATTATGGTATTTCCAAATACGCTCTGCCCGAAAAGTTATCCGGGATATATGCTCACAAAGTTTCAAAACCGAATACGAGATTATTGCGTGGATTTGATGACCTTTTTTATGCACCTCATTCCCGCTATACCGATATCCGCCGGGAAGACATAGAAAAGTGCAGCGAACTGGAAATATTATCGGAATCAGAGGAAGCGGGGGTTTACCTTCTCGCCAGCAAGGATCGAAAGCAAGTTTTTGTAACAGGTCACTCGGAGTATGACTTACTTACATTAAACGAGGAATATATTCGAGATGTTAAGAGTGGTCTACCGATAAAACTGCCAGAAAACTATTTCCCGCAAGATAACCCAGATAACCTTCCCATTCATACATGGCGTTCACATGCCAATTTATTATTTACGAATTGGTTGAACTATTACGTCTATCAAGAAACCCCATATGATTTACATGCAAATTAAACCGGTTGTTTTGAACCGGTTTTTTGCTGTCATGATAACTTTGTCTCTAATCGCTTTCCTGTGAATCAGCGAAGATGTCGTAACTTTTACCATGTACATAGGTAATCCCATTGCCCATATTGGCAACTTCTGTATCCAGCAGCACAAACTCCAGCTTGCTGCCATTTTCAAGGCTAAGGGATACGGTGCTGGCTCGATTTGTTACGAGGGACGGCCGGACAGGTTTTTCATCGAAAAAGTAGTCGATTCTCAGCTCGTCTCCACCGATTGCCACCTTTGATCCTCGGTAAAACCTCCATTGGGGGATTTTTTTGATCGCCTCTATAAACTCACTTACTTTTGTTCTATTTCCTTCCACGGATAACCGCAATGCCATTGGGTTCACCCTTTCTATTTTTGTAACCGCCTGATGTCCATTCGAATGAGAGCATGCAGCCATCGTTCGTTATCCTCTATTCCATTTGGAAATAAAAACTTTACGATGTAGCCTTTGCCCATGAGTTGAAGCTCGTTTGCTATTTCTTGCTTGTGCTGGTGCATTTTATCGACAGGGTATTGATGTTTATCAGCTAATTGTTGAAGCATTTCGGTGACTTCAAGTGGGATAGTTCGATTTTCGATGATCCAGTCTAAACTCATTGATCTTTTAGATGGAAATTTCATCATCATTGATTTCAAATAATGGGTATATGATAGACACACTCCTTGCATATAGGTTTAAAAATCAGAATAATATGTTAGATATCTTATCTGGAAATCCTCAAATGGCTTTAGAAGAGATTGAAAGTTATGTAGACTTACATATGTTTTATGATCTTTCGGTGGTTGCCACTCTATTACGAGGAAAAATCGCTTTTGAATTGCGGAAGTGGAGCAGAGCAAAGGAGTATCTCAAAAAATCATTAGCAGATTTGGATCGATGTCCTAACTTAGTTACTTCTAACCTGCGCTCTATTTGTTTGAATGACTTAGGGAGGGTTGCATTTTACGATGGTGATTATTTAACTGCTCTTCTTTATACTGACCAAGCAATTCAAGTATTTGATGGTAAAGGAGAGAGACTATATTTTAAGTTCTACCCTTACCTAAATAAAGTCATCTATTTGGAAAAGCTAGGTCGTGATGAGGAAGCACGTCAGGTATTGGAATACTTATATAAGCACATCGACGATTTTAAGGCAAACCTAGTGCTCACGACCCAAATTTATGAGAGATTTGCAAATCTTTTGATACGGTCAGGTTCCCCTTTAAAAGCATTAGAATACGCCCAAGAGGGATTGCAAATTGCTTGGGAAAACAAGGAATACCGTAGGTTATTCTTCCTTTGGACGATTAAAGCAGATATCTTTGTTATTTTAGGAAGAACACAAGAAGCTAAAACGCGATATCGAAAGGCATTAGCACTATGTCATCATGTGGCAAATGATCCTGATGAGATAGGACATGCGCAATTTTCTTATGGGAAATTGCTTTTTGATCTGGGGGAAATGAAAGCAGCAGAGGAACACCTTCTGGATGCAGTTCAATATTTGGAAAATACCCCTAAAGTAAAAGAAGATATTAGAATTGAAGCACTGATTACCCTTGGTCGTCTAAAAGGTCACTTGCATAAATCGGGAGAATCAGAGGAACTATTTCTAATGGTAGATACAATCATGTCGAATAATGATAACAATGATCATGTGTCCGTTGACATTTTCCTAAAAATGTGTAACTTTTATGAATGTAAAGGGGAAAAACAAAAATTTTATTACTATCAAAATCTTATATATCAATCCCTAAAGACCAAGGTGGGATTAGCTTGAAATATCGTTCAGCAGATGGCGATCCAATGGGTAAAACCAAAGGGAGTTTAACATGAAATATCGTTCAGCAGATGGCGATCCAATGGGTAAAACCAAAGGGAGTTTAACATGAAATATCGTTCAGCAGATAGCGATCCAATGGGTAAAACTAATGGGAGTTTAACATGAAATGGCGATTCTATAGGATAAACGAAATCCCACCTTTTATTTAGAAGGTGGGATTTTCCATTTTTTTATTCTATCGCAAACTTACCGCATACTAGGCAGCATTCGTTCTCTTGGGGCCACGAGTGGACATGATTAGTTTGTAACAAAATGCAACCCGGATCATCTTTTAATAGATGATCCGGGTTGCAATATCAATGATATATCTATTGTTTGGTTTATTCATCTTTTTTCTGATTACCCAATTTTAACTTTGATCGAAATCAGGTGCGATGGATTTTTTGATGAATAAGGTAATGAAGAATGCTCCGAAACATAAAGCTGCTGCAAACCAATAAGCATGGTGCACACCTTGAGTCATCGCATCATTCATTATGTTCTCTGTAATCTTTCCTGATTGCCCTTCTAAATAACTCCTCTTTCCTTGACTCATGATACTTACAAAAATGGATACCCCAAGTGCTCCTGCGATTGGCTGTAGTGTGCTGATAATTGCGGTTCCATGGGGATATGACTTCTTCGGCAATTCATTCAACGCATTCGTATTTGCAGGCATCATGATTGCTGAGATGGACAGCATCAAAATGATATAGACAAAGATAAATGACACAATATGCATCGAAGGGCTGATATTGCTGAAGAATATCATGACACTGACTAGTACAATTGTTCCGGTAATCATCAGCTTTCTAGGTCCAAATTTATCGAATAAAGTTCCCATCACGGGTGACATAAATCCGTTCAATAATGCACCTGGTAAAAGCAATAATCCTGCTAACTTCGCGGAATAACCGAGTGGTCCTTGCAAATACATAGGCATTACGATTTCAGAAGCGAGCATTGCCATGACGACAATTACAAAGAGACTGATACCTAATGCATAATTTTTATATTTAAAGACACGTACGTCCAACAATGGCTCTTCTAACCTCAATTGGCGCAGCACAAGTAACAACAAACTGAGTAAACCGATAAAGATAATCGAAAGGATTTCTATGGATAGAAAACCTTCTGGATTTCCTCCAGCACTGCTAAATCCGTAAACAATACCTCCTATCCCGATTGAAGACAATATGATGGATATTATGTCGACTTTCGGGCGTGTAACTTCCCCTACGTTTTGTAAAAATTTTAACGCAAACAGAATGGAAAAAACGACGAAAGGAATGACTGAGATGAATAACCAACGCCATCCTAATAAGTCAACGATGACACCCGATAAGGTAGGACCAATTGCAGGTGCGAACATAATGACAAAACCAAACGTTCCCATTACTTTTCCTCGAACCTCAGGACGATACAGATAAAGCAAAGCATTCATAATAACAGGCATCAACAAACCCGTTCCAATCGCTTGAATCATACGGCCTATCAACAGCATCGGAAAATTCACAGCACAAGCTGCAATTGTTGTTCCGATCAAAAATATAGTCATGACACTGATAAACATTTGTCTAGTAGTGAACCATTGAATCAATAATGCAGAAATAGGCATTAGGATACCCATTACCAGCATAAATCCAGTGGTCATCCATTGAACGGTTGATACATCAACGTTAAATACCTTCATTAACGCAGTCAATGCTATATTTAACAACGTTTCGTTCAAGACTGCAAAAAATGCACCAATCATAAACGTAATCATTATTACTCTCGTATTCATTCTTAGTTCCATATCTATCACTCCGTAATTTTATTCAGATAAATTTCCCCATTCATGTCTTTATATCAGCTAATGAAATAACTTTTTTTAATCAAACATCTATTTATAAACAGACGCTGTCCAGTAGGTTTTCGAATTCATTTGGGGAATCTTTTCATTTTTAGACACAAAAAAATGCCTCTTTCCATCGTTTGTAGAGATAGAAAAAGGCACAGTAAATAAACTCAATTCATTAAGTCAAAAAAAATTGAGTTGAATGTACTGTACCTATTACTAACGTAAACGAATGAAACAGAAGCAAATGCAATGATTTAAACAAATACTGCGCATTACTTTCCAGCCTCCACCAATAGAAATAAATTCTTTTTGAAGTTTAGCACAAACAAAATGTGATGTCTATTCAGCGTTTGAGAACTGTTATCCAATAAATAAACAAGAATCTAATCTTGTATCCTTCTTAATTCTCTTAAAGCATCTTTGTTATCACTTGTCAAAATAGGAATTGCTTCGGTTATTTTTTCAATATCCCAGTCCCACCACTTCATTGAACTCAGAATATCAATCGTTTCTTCATCAAACCGGTAGCGTATGATTTTAGCAGGATTCCCACCTACAATGGAATAAGGTGGTACATCTTTGGTCACTACAGCATTTGTCGCAATTATAGCTCCATCGCCTATGTGAATCCCTGGCATGATTGTAGCTTGATAACCTATCCAAACATCATTTCCGATAACTGTATCACCTTTGAATCCACCACTTAAATTTTTCAATCCAACTTCCCAATCCCCGCCAAATGCCCCAAAAGGGAAAGTAGTATAAGCATTTGTATTGTGATTCGCCCCATTCATGATAAATCTGGCATGGGATGCTATAGCACAAAACTTGCCGATTTTTAATTTATCACCGATAAAATCGAAATGATAAAGAACATTTTTTTCAAAACCCAAAGGATCAACAGAATCGTCATAATAAGTGTAATCTCCAACTTCAATATTTGGATTCACTACAACATTTTTCAAGAAACATAAGCTTCTGATATTCTCCATAGGAAAGACATTTTTTTTGTTTGGGCCACTCATATAGTTACACTCCTAATATTTTTTTACATCAATATCCTGTTTTCATTTTATATTAACATTTTATCTTCTTTTTCATAGATGTCTTTTGTTGTTTTTGTTCCTTCAAAATCAAACCATAAACTTGAATTCACTTCTGTAACTTTCTATTAATTTTGTCCCACAATCTGTACATTTTCACCGAGTTTCTTCGCCACCATCAGATATGACGTAATCTGTTTTTCCACGGGCAGGACATGAGGGAACACGAGCCATTTAATGAAATCTGACAATTTTAGGTATGAACATTTTATAATCGACCCCCCTTTCTCTTATAAACTATATAAAATTAGAGAATATTCATCGATATAAATATCAATATTTTCTGTTTATTATGCCGTATATATGGGTTATATTGTCAATATCAAGAATGATCGAGGCAGATTTACGGCATTAGCAAGATGGATTACGGTTTTTATTGGAAATAGCAGAGGTTGATGTACTCTATACAGACAAACAACCCATAAGAAAATATGATGGGAGTTTTTAACTGTGAAGAAAGAAGTGCAACCGCTTCATCTGGA
This sequence comes from Shimazuella sp. NTD250, assembly GCF_059510375.1. NCBI lineage: Bacteria > Bacillati > Bacillota > Bacilli > Caryophanales > Thermoactinomycetaceae > Shimazuella > Shimazuella sp. NTD250. Next base: position 120,188 of record NZ_JCAJZS010000004.1, read on the forward strand.
TGAGGTCAGTCCCCACATAGGAAGTAAGATTTATGTTATGTAACATTGTTTTCCAAAGTAGATTCGAAATAACGCTATAAATCAGTGTCCCCCTCTTTCCGAAAAAAGAGGGGGACCCAGGTAGAGCCTCAGCTCACTCTTCGCTTATCAACCATACGATCGACTAGCGAATAACCTGGTCAGCGGGAGGCGACTTTCTCCTCCTGCTTGGCTGACTTACTCAGCCGCGTTCAGTTGTTGGTATTCCTGTTCCCTGAAGTCCAGTACCTCCTGGCATCGAGGGCTGTTGACGAACTCATCCACAGGCATAGTAAGATCCATCCGCTGAATGCAGATGCCGACTACGTAACCTCCGCCCATAGACTTGTAGAGCCGCATGCCGTAATAGCCTTCTTGGCAGTCGACGGGGTTATTGAGGCTGCATCCCTGACAGGTGTCGGGGAGTCGGACGGTTCGGATTTTCTTGAACTGAATCCTCCTTTTGTCGGGGAGTTCGTACACGGTTCGGGCGCCTGAGACTCCTGCCGTCACGTAGTTCGCGACCGGCTTGGCGTTCAGGTCCGTGAATATCTGGTTGATGGCGTCGATGGATGCTTGACCGTCATCTAGTGAATTGAGCAGCCGGACGGAAAGCTCGCTGGAGTACTCTTCCAGCAGGCGATGAACGCGTGGAATGTGGTCGTGGTTGAGTACGACGATATTCGCACTTGCCTTGACGCCGTTGGAGAGAGCTGCATCGATGCTCCTCGCCAAAGACCTCAGCTTCACTTCTGCCAGCTTTTCATTTCGGAACTTCTCGTTTTGTACTTCGGCCAGCTCCTGGGGAGTTGTTCCAAAGATGGAGAAGTTGACACGGTCCAGACCCGCCGCCGCACTGGGCGGAAAGGCCTTGGGATTCTCTCCGTTGGAGGTCATCCCCACCACATAGTTGTTCTCTGTGGCGACTCGGACGATTTCCGCGACTCGGGGATGCAGGGATGGTTCCCCACCTGTGAGGTGGATTTCCGTTGTCCCGAACACCTCGCGAATCATGTTCAGCGCTGCGATAAACTCGTCGTCGGGTTCTACCAGGTCGGACAGGAAGTTTACTCCGTTCGTCTGGCTGTAGATTGACCGTCGACCCGACTTCCCGCCACCATCCTTCCAGATAGGGACAGACTTCTTGTTGACGGGACTGATAAGAAGGTTGCGGTTGTCGGAAGTCACCGGAACCCCCTCGTTGTGACAGAAGGTGCAGGTGAGCCCGCAAGCATCACCGACCTTCACACGGAGGGACAGATCCTTCTCGACGAAGGTAGGTACAGCTGGAACAGTTACCATCATTACCCTTTCGTTCTAGAGGTTTATCCTCTAGGAATCGAAAGGTTTGAACAGTTGGAACAGATATCACCGTTATCCTTTCATCCTAGAGGTTCATCCTCTTGGAGACTCTCAAAGAGAGGTCCACTTCTCCAGACGATTTGTCTGGAGTCCTAACGAACACAATTCCGATCAACTCCTCATTGATCGGTTGCCACGCCTACGAGGAAAAGGCATTTCCTTCTGCTACTCGAATAGGCTTATTCATGTGCTCCTATTAATTATAACAATTCAGAAAACTGATGACCAGCATTCGTGTAACAAAGCGCAATTTGACCAACAAATGGAAATAATTCTGTGGACTAGAGCAGAAACCGTGCCTCCAGAAGGCTTGAATGTCTTATGTAGAAAGGGATTGATGGGAAGAAGAGTATTTTGGGGATAAACTCTAATTACAACCGATTCGGAAGAAGATCAAATTTAAAATGGAAGGAAAGATGACTAACATATACAATATACTTATAGTAAAAGTCCCATACGGTTTTTGACGCTGTTTTGGTCTAGGATGCATCTTCCAAGGTAGCTTCCTATTAAATAACTCTACTTGAGCAAAAATAGATACAAAAAATCCCAAGCGAAGATATGTACCTTAGACAAGGGCACAAGTCTCGCTACGTCACTTCGTTCCTAGTCTCGCTTTGTACGGCTGTAGCGTCCTTTGTTGCTTTTGTGGGCAGTCGCGGAAGACGTACATATCAAGCGGATTTTGCACGAAATGTTAGTGAATTTGTTTATCGGGAGTAATAATGCAAGAGTTTGCTAGTCGGTAAGGTTTTGTTTTAACAGCCCTTCTTTGTACTCATTTGACAAAAAGGAGCAATGGGAATGCAAACTTTGTATTGGATTCACATCGTGTTGTTTGTGTTGTTGACAGCAACAGTTCTCTTCTTATTTGGCAGAATTGTATATACCCGGTACCGCTACATCTTACTTGGAAAAAAGGTAGAATGGGAATGGAATTTTGCTGGTGCGTGGGGTTATATTTTTGGTCAAAAGAAACTGTTAAAAGATAAGAAAAGCGGCTGGATGCATGTGATTATGTTTTACGGTTTTATCCTCATTCAATTTGGGGCAATCGATTTGTTTATCAAAGGATTGTTTCCGGGAAATCATCTGCCTATCCCCTATTATTCGGCATTTCAATTTTTAGAAGAAGTCACTGTTTTCCTTGTGTTCCTTGCTACTGGATATGCTTACTATCGTCGCTATGTAGAGAAACTTCCAAGACTAAAAAGGGGTTTCCGCTCAGGTTTGGTCATTTTGTTCCTCACTTCCGTGCTCTTGTCCATCATTTGGTCTTCTGCGTTTGAAAAAGTTTGGCTGGAAGAAAGCCTTACTTGGACTGCTCCGTTATCTTCTGCAATCGCTTACTTTTTTATCGGTTGGATGACACCAGCGGCAGGCAGTGTCTTGTTTTATATTGGCTGGTGGATGCATGCTGTCATTTTGTTCAGTTTTTTACTCTATGTTCCACAGTCCAAGCACTTTCATCTCTTTGTTGCTCCGCTGAATGTAGTATTGCGAAGGGATCGTTCCAAACTATCCTTGATCGATTTTGAAGATGAGTCTGCGGAGACATTTGGTGCGGGGAAAATCGAGGATTTTGCTCAAACTCAGTTGATCGATCTATATGCTTGTGTAGAATGCGGGCGGTGCACGTCTGTTTGTCCGGCATCTGGCACAGGAAAGATGTTATCGCCGATGGATTTAATCGTGAAGATGCGCAATCATTTGACAGCCAAAGGGGCAGCGATCACTTCCACCACTCCATGGATGCCCGCATTTGCGTTTGCCACAGAAGCTGCTGCGACAATCCAAAGCAAAGACGTATCGCTTGTGGGAGATGTCATCACACCTCAAGAGTTATGGGCTTGTACCACTTGTCGCAACTGTGAAGATGCTTGTCCTGTGATGAATGAACATGTTGATAAAATTATCGATATGCGCCGGTACTTGGTTTTAACGGAAGGGAGCATTCGCCCTGAAGCTTCAAGAACGCTTACTAACATTGAACGACAAGGCAACCCATGGGGACTCAGCAAAAAAGAACGGGCGAACTGGGCGGCCGAAAGTACCATACCTGTACCAACCGTTAAAGAAAATCCTACTTTTGAATATTTGTTTTTTGTCGGCTCGATGGGTTCCTATGATACGAGAACAAAACGAGTAACCCAAGCTGTGGCGGAATTGCTGACTCACGCAGGAATCTCATTTGCTATCCTTGGAAATCAAGAGAAAAACTCTGGAGATACCCCAAGGCGTTTGGGCAATGAATTTTTGTTTCAGCAGCAAGCAGCAGCAAATATCGAGAAGTTTCAAAAACACAAAGTGAAGAAGATCATCACCGCTGACCCTCACGCTTTTAACTTATTTAAACATGAGTATAAAGACCTAGGCTGGGAAGGGGAAGTCATCCATCATACACAGCTGTTAGCTCAGTTAGTAAGAGAAGAGAAACTCATCCCTCGTAATACCATCCGGGAGCGCATTACCTACCATGATTCTTGTTACTTAGGCAGATACAATGAGGAATACGAAGCACCTCGCTACATCTTAAAACAAATTCCTGGAGTGGAATTGGTAGAGATGGAGCGGAATCGCGAAAACGCCATGTGCTGCGGTGCTGGCGGCGGGATGATGTGGTTGGAGGAAACAGAAGGGAAACGGGTGAATCTTGCTAGAACGGAACAAGCATTGGAAGTATCCCCAACCATCATCAGCAGTGCTTGTCCTTATTGCTTGACGATGTTATCGGATGGAACAAAAGCGATGGAAGTTGAAGAACAGGTACAAACTTTTGATGTCGCAGAGCTGTTGGCACAGTCTGTTTTATAAAGGGAAAATGGAAGAAAAAATAGCTTTTGATCTTATAAAAAAGGAAGTTGAATTACCTCAAGTGAATAAGCGATAAGAATAAACAAAGTCCTTGCTAAAAAGTAAGGACTTTTATACTTTTGAATAGCATAGTATATAAATAATTGTTAGATACATAGTGTGAAATTTGGTAAAGAGGTGAAAATGGATGGAGGATCTTCGATATCCAATAGGAAAGTTTCAAAAACCAGCAGTGTTTACATCAGAGCTGCGTGAACAATTTATTCAAACGATTGAAAACCTTCCTTCATCTTTGCGGGAAGCAGTGGAAGGTTTAACAGAGGAACAACTCGATACACCTTATCGAGAAGGAGGATGGACTGTTCGACAAGTTGTTCACCATCTAGCAGACAGCCATTTGAATAGTTACACCCGATCTCGCCTTGCATTGACGGAGGAATCTCCTGCCATTCGCACCTATTACGAAGGGAAATGGGCAGAGCTTCCTGATGCGAAGTATGCTCCGATCTCCAGTTCACTTGCTATTTTAGATGGCTCACATCACCGTTGGTCAATCTTGCTGCGTTCTTTTTCGTCTTCTGATTGGGAAAAGGACTTTATTCATCCAGAGCTTGGACCATTGAATCTCGATATCGCAACAGCAGTCTATGCTTGCATAGTGAGCATCATGTCGCACATATTACGTCGCTTCGCGAGCGAAAAGGCTGGTAGTTTTGTAGATGGATATAAAACGAAACAGCTCCCAAATGCACATCAAACTCGAACATCAAATAGGAGCTGTTTTTTCTATGGATTTATTCATTATATACACTGCCGGCCGTAGCGAACTACGGTCGGCTGCGATCCACAAGGGATATCCCGATCAGGTCACCGAGTGCTCGGCGCCTTCAGGTTGGCTGGCGCCACGCGCCTCCAGATCTTCGAGATCACCAACCATCCGAGGATCGTCGTCCCCGGAACGGAGATGACCATCACCCAGGCGATGCTGGTGCCGAACAGCAGGGGAGCCGAGGCGAACGGCGCCGCGAAGGCGATCAGGAATGTCAGACAGATCTGCCTGCGGAAGTCGCGCTTGTTCCGTCCGTTGAGGGCGTTGCTGAGGCGGATGCTGTTCGCGATGAAGAGCACGACCATGAAGCCGAAGGCAGCGAGGAGCATCAGCACACCGATGAACGTCGATGCGATATCGTTCATATTCCCTCCCGGGAAAACTAGGTGGATCACGAATACTTGCTTACTCTGATTATAGCATTGTGAGTGTGAAAATCCATGATTTAAATCGTGGGATGAAAGTGAGTATTGGACGAGGGGAAGGAATTTTCATTCACCAGTCCATCCTTTGAAAAAAGTAACTTTACAAATAAACACTTCTATGGAAATACATGTCTAGTCGCAGCAGACGAAAACCAAGTTGTTCGCGGCAATTAAGAAATCAATATACGTAAACCGTGGGGCACACGGAGTTAGCTTGGTAATGAAGTAGTCATGAGGCTATCGTTTCAAGAATCCAACGTCTTTAGCCGTGTGGAGTTGTCAAAGTATGGAGTTCACCCATTGATAAATAAATGTGAAATAATTGAATCGCACTGCGAGGGTGATTTCTCTAAAGGTATATTTTTATATAACAAAAACCAGCTCTCATCGTTTGGGAGCTGGTTTTATCTATGTGTTGGATCATTAAATTTCACGCCGGCCGTACGATTGTGCTGTACGGTCGGTGTGATCCTTCCTTGTGGATGTCAGTTGGCTGTGGTCGCCGGAGCGGTTTGAGCCTACTAGACGGTCGGGGGGTTCTTGGGCATCGGCGGGATCACGGTCTGAGCCTGCGCCGGCGGCACCTGAGTGGGCTGGGCCTGCTGGTGCAAGTTCTCCTTCGTCCCGCGGTACTGCTCGCCGAGCCAGCCGGCGAACTTGATGAGACGCTCCTGGAAGGTGATCGGGGACTTCTTCGGGTCCGAGGACTCCTCCTGGTTCGGGGACTTCTTCAAGATACCCCAGAACTTCATGAGCCGGCACTGCACGAAGTACGTGCCGATCAGGGTTCCGACGAGCACGAGCAAGTCGGGTACCCCGATCATGCGGGCGATGGTCGGTACGACGACGATGAGGAGCCAGATGAGGAAGCCCGCGCCGATCCACTTCCAGATGCGGGGCCGCAGGTTCGACTTCCTGGCGTACCGGATGTTGAGGATTTCGAGGTACAGCCAGAGAGCCTGCACGATGAGGCTGGTCAGAGCCACGATGAGAGCCACGAGATTCCCCTTTCAAGGGAAGGATCACGAATACGTACTTTTATTATAGTATGACTTCGCACTAGTTGACAATCGGTAATAATCACAATTGGAAATGTTTCCTTTTTCCAAATAAGTTGACTCACGAATTAGAGTCAAAGGATTATTTAGAAACAAAATGAAACCAGCTCCTAATGAGTAGAAGCTGGTTTCTCTATATACTCTTACATGATATTTTCACGGCCGACTACACACTTTGGTAACATGTAGTCAGCTGTGATCCACCCCTCCTGTGGAATCTCAGGAATTGTTGAAGCCGAGGAAACTCCGATCTCCACCACGGTTGTCGGTGACCTTGACAGCATCCGATTCGGGAGCAGCCGGTGCAGGAGCAGCCGGTGCAGGAGCAGCCGGTGCAGGAGCAGCCGACATGGGAACAACCGGCGCAGGAACCACCGGCATAGGAACAGTCGGTGCAGGAGCAGCCGATGCGGAACAACGGGCGCAGGGGCAGCTCGGCACGGGAACAGCCGGTACAGGAGCAGTCGGCGCAGGAGCAGCCGGTGCCTTGTTCAGAGACACCTTCTTCGCCGGTGCCTTCTTGGCGATCAAGCCCATCAGGTCCCTTGCGATCCCGAAGATCCAGTCGGTGAGACCCCAGAACTCCGCGATGTCCCACCTGATCTTGGTGGCGAACACCTCGATGGCGCCGACAGCGACGAAGAAGAGGAACAGAGCCCAGGTCGGGGCGCTCACCAGGTACAGCAGACCGTAGGCGATCAGCCAGATGAAGGCAAGAACGATGCCTTGATTGCGCTTACGAAGCCGCTCGGACTTGTAGAGACCGTTCCTCTGCTTGGAACGGTAGATCTCGTGAACGACGCAGGCGGTCATGCCCAGCACATACAGAACAATCACTTCAAACTCCCAGGAGGTCGTGGATCACGTTGGTGTACTTCTATTATATGATGACTGCCCCTTTTTTTACAATTGAAAGCCATTTTATCTCCACTGCTTATTTACACAATAAAAACCAGCTCCCATTGTGTAGGAGCTGGCTCATCTATATGTTCACGTTTTATTTTCAGGATCGGCTGTGTGCTAGGTTCACACACAGCCGACAGGTGATCTACTTCCCTTCGATCAATCGTGGTCGTGGTGGTGGTCGTAGTCAACCCCGTATCCGACATCGTCAACAGAACGCCGAAGACGACGCATCTCCCTCAGGAACTCCTCCTGCATTTCTTCTGGACTCAGCTTCTTCTTTTTCTTTGGCTTTACAGGAGGGAAGAAGTACGGAGGGGGCTTGGGAGTCCTGGGCTTTCCTCTCAAGATGAATCCCAGTACCACCGCTGCCAGAGGAGCAAAGAACCATCGTGCTCCCATCGCGCCGTCTTTCGCTTCGATGAAACCGATGCCGATAAAGGTCAAGACGAGGCAGGCGAAGATGCGCAGCCCGCTTACTTCGAGTTCCTTTATCATATTGGCTCGGTAGGTCCTCCAAGCGATGAAGACCAGCAAGATGGCAAGGTTGATCCATACCATAGGATGTATATCAGGCGACATATCTCCTCCCGAAGTTTGTAGATCGCCTCTGTCTCTCTTTATTATAAGAAATATCCATAGGTTTGCCAAATGAACTGTACAAGTTACACTTCCGATGCTATTTGCTCTTTTGCTGTTTTATTTTTCACGTTAACGACGACAATCCCCAAACAGACGAGGATTAAGCCGATAAACGTATACAAATTCAGCTTTTCCGCTAACAGGAAAGATGAGTAAAAAACGCCGAAAACCGGGATGAGAAACAAAAAGATCGATGCCTTACTCACAGGATGATAGCGAAGTAAAATATTCCAAAAAAACGTACCGATGACTGCTACTAATGCTAAAAAAACAAAAGTAGTTCCGGATTGGAGATCAAAGTGAAAAGGAACCAGACCTGTTTTCCAAATTCCTATGCCAATGAGACAGAGGGAACCAATAAATAGTTGATAAAAGGTAATAACACCGATGTCATATCTTTTCGACTCATGGCGTGCTAATAGATTGCCGGCAGCTCCTGCTAGATTGGCTAAAAGCAGCAGTATTTCTCCAGCCCCAAAGCCAACTCCGGAAGAGATAGAGTGGAGGCTGACGACAAAAATTCCGAGGAAACCTATAGCTACTCCAGCTATTTTTCGCAATGTTAACCGATCATCTGCATCAATAAAATGGGCTATTAAAATTTGAAACAAGGAAGCAGTACCAGTGAGAATGACCGTGACCATGCTGGAAGAGATACTTACCCCAACATAAAAAAAGAGATACTGCAAAAAGTTTTGGATAAATCCTACTTTGCTCAAATGCCGGAAAGCAGCTGGGGTAAAGATTTTTTCTTTTCTCGTAACTCGTAAAATGACATAGAGAATGACAGCAGATAATAGAAAGCGATAACCTGCAAATAAAAATTCTTTACTATATTCGTTTGGGCTGATCGATAACCATGTATAACTCAGTTTGATAAACGGAGCAGGACTCCCCCATAATAGCGTAACCGCGAGAATGGTGATCAGAAATCCCATAGGGCTGGTAACAAATTTCTGCACGTTCTTCTTTCCTTCCAATGTAGGTTCTATTTTTATTTTAGTGGAAGTATGGATTTTTTGCTTATACAAAAGTTGGTAAGTCTTGGAGCTCAAAAAGAATATAGGATTCTAGTAAAAGAAATAGAATTTGCGAGGAAGATATAATAAAAATATTCCAATCGACATAAAAATGAAGGTAACCATATGTTACGTTAGATGATTTGACGGAATTGTAAATGCTTCTTCGATAAGGTATCCTTAATATTGATAACGTTTTCATTTCACTGGAAAAACAGCTATTTCTATCTGTTGGAGGTGGGAGTCGTGAGTGAAGTAGTGATCTTAGAAGGAGCTCGAACACCGATTGGAAAATTGGGCGGTGCTCTTCATACGATCCCTGCGGTAGAGCTTGGGGCTGTTGTGATCAAAGAGGCACTGATGCGAGCTGGTGTTTCTGCTGATTTAGTAGAGGAAGTGTTAATGGGGATGGTATTACAGGGTGGAGCAGGACAAATCCCATCTCGCCAAGCAGCACATCTCGCTGGTATCCCTTGGCATGTTCCGACAGAAACGATTAATAAAGTCTGTGCCTCAGGAATTCGCAGTGTGACATTGGCAGAGCAGATTATTCGTGCTGGAGGAAGCCAGTTAATCGTTGCAGGCGGCATGGAGAGCATGAGCAATGCTCCTTATATTCTGCCCAAAGCGAGATTTGGACAGCGAATGGGTCATGGGCAGCTGCTTGATTTGATGATACATGATGGTTTGTGGTGTGCATTTGAGGATGTGCATATGATTATACATGGAAATACGACGGCAAAAGAATACCAGATTAGTAGAGAAGAACAAGATGCATGGGCAGCTCGCAGTCATCAGTTAGCAACGAGAGCGGTCGCTGCTGGAGTGATGGCGGAAGAAATCACAGAAGTAGAGGTGAAAAACCGCAAATCTACGACGTTGGTAATAACAGATGAATCAATTCGCAGTGATACCAGCAGCGAAAAATTAGCAGCACTTTCAGCCGCTTTTGCAGCAGATGGAACGATTACAGCTGGAAATGCTCCAGGAGTCAATGATGGCGCTGCGGCGATGGTTGTCAGTTCACGGGCAAAAGCAGAGGAACTCGGGGTAAATGCGCTTGCTGCGATTTTAGGGCATGCTACAGTTGCGATGGAACCGGAGCGTTTCCCAGTCACTCCAGCCTATGCGATCCAGAAACTTTTACACCAGCACCACTTAGATGTAAAAGATATCGATTTATTTGAAGTAAATGAAGCATTTGCCGTTGTCCCTTTAGCGACGGGGAAAATACTCGAATGGGATGATTCAAAAGTAAATGTGAACGGTGGAGCTGTAGCACTTGGACATCCAATCGGTGCAAGTGGTGCCCGAATTTTACTTACTTTGGCATATGAATTGCGTCGCCGTGGAGGAGGACTTGGAGTAGCGGCAATTTGCAGCGGCGCAGGACAAGGAGATGCAGTGTTAATCGAAGTGAAGTGATGATGGAGGGATCGAGATGGAACGAATAGCGGTGATCGGTGCTGGACAAATGGGCAGTGGTATAGCAGAAGTCTCGATTCGAGCTGGTTATACAGTCATTTTGATCGATCAATCAGATGATTGGTTAGAAAAAGGTGTCAAGAAAATCACGCGAAATTTTGATCGGCAAATCGTCAAAGAGAGATTGACTGTCGCAGAAAAAACTACGTGCTTGAACCGTCTCCAAACGACAACGGATTTGCGTCTTGTAAGGGATGCTGATCTGATCATTGAAGCGATTGTCGAACAAAAACAGGCAAAAGAAGAGCTGTTTGCTAAGTTGGATCAATTGGCCCCCCCTTCTACTATTTTTGCAAGTAACACCTCCTCTCTTCCCATAACGGCGTTAGCTGCTGCGACAAATCGAGCTGACCGCGTCATTGGGATGCACTTTATGAATCCTGTTCCTGTTATGAAATTGGTTGAAGTGATTCGGGGTCTGGCCACAAGTGAAGAAACATATCAGGCTGTCCTAAGCGTTGCTGTAAAATTGGAGAAAAAAGCGGTAGAAGTCAATGATTTCCCCGGTTTTATTTCCAATCGAATATTGATGCCGATGATAAATGAAGCAATCTATGCTGTTTATGAAGGGGTAGCAGCACCAGAAGCAGTTGATGATGTGATGAAACTGGGGATGAATCATCCGATGGGTCCCTTAGAGTTAGCTGATTTTATCGGTTTGGACACATGTCTTTCGATCATGGAAACATTACACGATGGTTTTGCAGACAGCAAATATCGTCCTTGTCCCTTACTAAAAAAGTATGTAGCAGCAGGGTGGTTAGGCCGAAAGAGCAAACGGGGATTTTATGATTACAGGGGGGCAGAGTGATGGAGTTTACGTTTACAGATGAACAAACGATGATGCGAAAGTTGGTTCGTCAATTTGCGGAACAACACATTCCTCCGCATATCCCCAAAATGGAAGAAGCAGAAGTATTTCCGCTTGAAGTCATTCAAAAGATGGGCGAGATGGGTTTTATGGGTATCCCCATCCCAGCTGAAGCAGGCGGAGTTGGAGCAGATTTTATTACCTATATTATTGCCTTAGAGGAACTTTCAAGGGTGAGTGCAACCGTTGGAGTGATATTAGCAGTACACACATCTGTTGCTACGATGCCGATCTTACATTATGGGACAGACGAGCAAAAACAGCGATACTTAAGTGATCTTAGCTGGGGAAGAAAGATTGGTGCATTTGCTTTAACAGAGCCGCAGGCAGGTTCTGATGCCAGTAAGATTCAAACGCGGGCTGTTAGGGAAAATGATAAATATGTGATAACAGGCAGCAAAGTATTTATTACCAATGCGGAAGCAGCAGATGTATACATTGTCTTTGCTGTTACCGATCCGACCAAAGGTACAAAAGGGATAAGCAGTTTTATTGTCGACAAAGGTACACCCGGTTTTTCCTTTGGCAAGAAAGAAAAAAAGATGGGCTTAAATGGTTCTAATACAGGAGAACTTATTTTTGATCAAGCTCAGGTGCCAGTCAGTCAGTTGTTAGGAGAAGAAGGGCAGGGTTATGAAATCGCTCTCCAGCATCTAGCAGGTGGAAGAATTGGCATAGGAGCGCAAGCGCTTGGTATTGCTCAGAGTGCCTTAGAACACTGTCTGCAATATGTCAAACAACGAGTGCAATTTGGTAAGCCTCTAGCAGACCAGCAAGCGATTCAGTTTAAACTCGCAGACATGGCAACGATGGTGGAAGCTGCAAGATTGATGATTTATCGAGCTGCTTCTTATAAACAACAAGGAGAAGCGTGTCGGAAAGAAGCTTCGATGGCGAAGCTGTATGCTTCTGATGTGGCGATGAGAGTGACGACTGAGGCAGTGCAAATTTTTGGCGGCAATGGTTATATTCGAGATTATCCGATTGAGCGTCTATTCCGTGATGCAAAAGTAACCCAAATCTACGAAGGAACCAATGAAATTCAACGTGTCGTGATAGCGAGCACCTTGACTCAGGAGAGGAGCAGACAAAAATGAATTTCAAATGGGATGACGAACATGAAATGATGCAAAAGATGGTTCGTCAGTTTGCGGAAGAACAAATTGCCCCAACAGCCAGTATTCGTGATGAAGAGGAGCGGTTTGACCGCAGCCTTTTCGATCAGATGGGTGAGCTAGGTCTGACTGGTATTCCGTGGAGTGAGGAGATCGGAGGAGCAGGAAGCGATTTTCTCAGTTATGTGATTGCTGTGGAAGAGTTATCTCGGGTATGTGGATCGATGGGCGTTACTTTATCTGCACATATATCACTTGCCAGTTGGCCGCTTTTTGCATATGGTTCTGAATCTCAGAAAGAGCGTTTTCTGCGTCCCTTAGCCGAGGGAAGAAAGCTTGGTGCATATGGGCTGACGGAACCCGGATCAGGTTCGGATGCAGCAGGCATGAAAACGACAGCCACTCGTGTGGGTGATGAATATGTGTTAAATGGAAATAAAATATTTATCACCAATGGGGGAGAAGCAGAAATCTATATCGTCTTCGCTGTCACCGATCCGGCGAAAAGGCATAAAGGGATCAGTGCTTTTATTGTTGAGAAAGGCACACCTGGATTTTCGTTTGGCAAGAAAGAAAAAAAATTAGGGATTCGTTCTTCTCCAACGTTGGAGATTATTCTTGAAGATTGCCGTGTTCCTGCCGATCAGTTATTGGGCGAAGAAGGACAAGGTTTTACCATTGCAATGCGTACCTTGGATGGCGGGAGAAATGGAATCGCAGCACAAGCAGTCGGCATCGCTCAAGGGGCATTGGATGCTGCTCTAGCCTATGCCAAAGAGCGCAGGCAATTTGGCAAGACATTGGCAGAACAACAAGCGATTCAGTTTAAACTGGCAGATATGGCAACACAAATTGAAGCTGCAAGACTTTTAACCTATCAAGCTGCATGGTTAGAGAGTAATGGCAAAAGTTATGGGAAAGCCTCTGCGATGGCTAAATTGTTGGCTGGGGACACTGCGATGCAAGTCACAACAGAGGCAGTCCAAATATTTGGCGGGTATGGATATACACGAGAGTACCCAGTAGAGAGAATGATGCGCGACGCAAAGATCACCCAAATCTACGAAGGAACCAATGAGATTCAGCGCATCGTCATCGCAAAATATTTGACAAAGTGATAAAAGGTGGGAAAAAGTTGGAAGATTGGCTGATGCTTCTACGCCAAAAAGATAAACGTACGATCGCGCAAGCGATCACCAAACTAGAAAATCGAGATGAAGAGGCCAAGTCGATGGTAAAAGAGCTCTTACCCTATACGGCAAAAGCTCAAGTCATAGGGATAACAGGTCCTCCTGGGGCTGGAAAAAGTACACTTATTGGCTCACTGCTCGTTCATCTAAGAAAACAGGGACTTACCGTTGGCGTTTTGGCAATCGATCCGACGAGCCCGTTTTCAGGAGGAGCCATCTTAGGAGATCGGATTCGGATGAATCGTCATGCTATGGATGAAGGGATTTATTTGCGAAGTATGGCGAATCGAGGGAGAGTGGGTGGTATTTCGATCCATACCAAAGATTGTGTTCGTGTCCTGGATGCTGCGGGGTTTGATGTCATCTTAATTGAGACCGTTGGTGTCGGCCAGTCGGAGCTTTCCATTATGAACCTTGCAGACACTGTATGTGTAGTACTCCACCCTGGTGCTGGAGATATGATACAAGTTACCAAGGCTGGCGTGATGGAGATCGCTGATGTGTATGTAGTTAACAAAGCAGATCAATCAGGTGCCCCTCGTTTGATCGCTGAGATTGAAGACATGTTGGAGTTAAGCGGAGGGAAAGGAACTTGGATGCCAAGTGTAATTGCGGCAAGCAGCCAGCAAAACCAAGGCATAAGTGCTCTTTGGGAGTGTTTACAAAAACATGACCAATATCTCAAACAGACTGGAGAATGGGAAAAACAGCGATTGGCTCAACTTTACCAAGAAGTAGAGGAAGAATTATTGCTGTTGTATGAACAGAGGCGCAAAACGATCATGCAAAAAGAAAGTTTGCGAGGGCGGGTATCTGAACTTGAGAAAGGAGAAACAACACCGCAAGAACTAGCTGAAATGTTAGCACAGCAATTATTTGCAAGTGAGAGTGAATAAGAGGCAGTGGAAGGGATGTGATTTGGGTATGGAACAAGTCAGACGATTTCCAAAGCATGCAATCCGCTTTATAACTGCTGCAAGTTTATTTGATGGACATGATGCTTCGATCAATTTATTTCGTCGATTGTTGCAAGCGTCTGGGGTTGAAGTCATTCACCTTGGGCATAATCGCTCTGTGCAGGAGATTGTGACAGCTGCAATCCAAGAAGACGTTCAAGGTATTGCGCTTTCTTCTTACCAAGGTGGGCATGTTGCCTTTTTTTCCTATTTAATGGATTTGCTTCGGGCAAAAGGGGCAGATCATATTCAAGTATTTGGCGGCGGAGGAGGGGTAATTATCCCTGCTGAAATCGAGGCTTTGGAATCTTATGGTGTAGCAAAGATTTTTTCACCCCAAGATGGTCGACAGCTAGGACTCCAAGGCATGATCAATTGGATGATCGAAGAAACGGATCAACCGATTGTAAGAGGAACGGCTTGGAGTGATCAATCATTATCCGGTGACTATGCTATTTCCCAGGCAATAACGTATGTCGAACAAGGGGGAATAGTCCCAAAAGCGAAGAAACGAGCATTGGTTATTGGGATTACAGGCACCGGTGGAGCAGGAAAGAGCTCGTTGACAGATGAAATCGTCCGTCGGTTTACAGAAGATTTCCCAGATAAAAGTATCGGCATATTATCGATTGACCCATCTAAACAGAAGACAGGCGGGGCACTGCTTGGTGACCGCATCCGGATGAATGCGATTTATCAGCCGCAAATCTTTTTACGTAGTCTAGCTACAAGGCAAGCGCGATCAGAACTAAGCAGTGCGATCGAAGGCGCGATTGATGTATTACAATATGCTGATTTTGATCTCATCCTCGTTGAAACAAGCGGTATTGGTCAAGGAAATGCCGATATTGTACCCATCAGCGATCTTTCGGTTTATGTCATGACTGCTGAATATGGTTCTCCTTCTCAATTAGAAAAGATCGAAATGCTGGATTATGCCGACATCATCGCGATTAATAAAGCGGATCACAAAGGTGCAGAAGATGCTTTACGTGATGTAAAAAAACAAGTCCAGCGAAATCGGGAACAGTTTGATGCTTCTATCGATGAGATGCCTGTATATAGTACGATGGCTAGTCATTTTCACGATCAAGGGGTCAATCGTTTTTATCACGCTTTACTCACGCTTATGAACGAAAAACAACCGGACAAATGGGAATCTACTGCGATTCAACTCGAAAATGTTCAGCGCAAAAGTTCCATTATCCCTCCGGAACGAATGCATTATCTCCGGGAAATCGCCTCTACGATTCGTAAGTATCATCAGGAAGCAGAGGAACAAGCGAATATTGCGACCAAAGTGTATCAACTGGAAGGTGTAAAAAGGTTACTTCCTGATATAGACCAATTAGAACAGAAAAAGCAAGAACTTTGGAATGAGCTGAAGGCGGAAAATCAAACAATGCTTACAGATTGGCCGGCTGTCGTAGAAAAATATAAACGAGAAAACCTTATTTCCAAAGTGAGAAATCGCGAAATTACTACACCTTTGTACACAGAAACCCTTGCAGGAAGTAAAATTCCCAAGGTTTCCCTGCCTGCTTACCGCGATTTAGGGGATTTGCTGCGTTGGTTATCCAGAGAAAATCTCCCTGGGTATTTCCCGTTTACTGCTGGTGTATTTGCCTTAAAACGGCAGGACGAAGACCCAAAAAGGCAGTTTGCTGGTGAAGGGACACCCGAGCGAACCAATCGTCGGTTTCACTACTTATCCAAAAATGATCAGGCCAAACGGTTATCCACTGCTTTTGATAGTGTGACCCTATATGGAGAAGACCCGGCAGAAAGACCAGATATTTATGGAAAAGTAGGAGAATCTGGGGTGAGTATCTGCACATTGGACAATATGCACGCTTTATTTGCTGGTTTTGATTTATGTGCAGTCAATACAAGTGTCTCGATGACCATCAATGGCCCTGCTCCGATCATTCTTGCGATGTATCTCAACACGGCGATCGATCAACAACTCAGGAAATTTCAGCAAGAACATCATCGTGCTCCATCTAGAAAAGAAGAGAAAGCCATCATAACCTCTACCCTGCAAGCAGTTCGAGGTACGGTGCAGGCAGATATTTTAAAAGAAGATCAAGGACAAAATACATGTATCTTCTCAACCGAATTTGCGTTAAAAATGATGGGGGATATGCAAGCGTATTTTATCGAACAGCAGATTCGCAACTACTATTCTGTCAGTATAAGTGGTTATCATATCGCCGAAGCAGGGGCAAATCCGATCACTCAGTTGGCTTTTACTTTATCCAATGCTTTTACTTATGTAGAATACTATTTGAGTAGAGGGATGAAAATAGACGATTTCGCTCCCAATCTGTCCTTTTTCTTTAGTAATGGTTTAGATGCAGAATATGCAGTGATCGGCCGGGTAGCTCGACGAATTTGGGCAGTCACGATGAAACGGCTCTATGAAGCAAATGAACGAAGTCAAAAACTCAAATACCATATTCAAACATCAGGTCGCTCTCTTCATGCACAAGAAATTGATTTTAACGATATTCGGACTACCCTTCAAGCACTTCTAGCACTCTATGATCAATGTAATTCCCTCCATACCAATGCTTATGATGAAGCGATAACAACACCAACGGAAGAATCTGTCCGCAGAGCGATGGCAATTCAACTGATTATTACCAAAGAATTAGGTCTAGCCAAAAATGAAAATCCCCTCCAAGGCTCGTTTATCATCGATGAACTTACCGACCTCGTAGAAGAAGCTGTCTTACAAGAATTTGAGCGGATCAGTGATCGTGGCGGTGTGCTCGGAGCGATGGAAACACAATACCAACGGAGTAAAATTCAAGAAGAATCGATGTTATATGAGATGAAAAAACATAGTGGAGAACTGCCGATTATAGGAGTCAATACATTTGAGAACCCTGAGGTTAAGATTGACAAGATAAAAATGGAATTATCAAGGGCTACAGAAGAAGAGAAGAAGTCGCAAGTAGAGCATGTACTCGCCTTTCAAGCAAAACACAAGGAGCAAGCAGAAAAAGCACTTATAAGATTAAAAGAAGCAGCAAATCAAAATGGTAATATATTTGCAGAATTAATGGAAACAGTTAAAGTAGCGACACTTGGGCAAATTACCAAAGCACTTTATGAAGTTGGTGGACAGTATCGAAGAAATATGTAAACAAGCGATGACCTGATCTCTGTCCTTGCGGATGGAGATCAGGTCTTTTTGAACGGAAGAGAAGCCAGGACTCCTCGATCCCGCCCAGTGCACCGATCTTTGAGGGATGTAAATGTTCACTTACGCAGTTGTCCTCGTCGACAGGGGGCTACCTAGAGAACAATGTCCTCAAGAACACCTTGAATCCCTTGGCAGAGGCTTCTGCTCTCGGTTTCATCGACATGATCTTGTCCGTGTTCCCGACACCGTGCCAGTCGATGATATGGAAGCGTTGGAACTCGACGCCCCATTTTTTAGCGTCTTCCTCTACAGCTGCCAACAATGCGTCGGCAACCTTCTCTCGGGTCTCCAATGTTCGTACCGAGAGTACCTCTTGTACCTTGGTCATACACAGATGTTCCAGACTCGTTTGAACGTCTTCGATCTCCACCAATGCCTTTCGCGGATCGATGATTTGATACTGGACGCTCGCCCTCACCTCAAACTGAGTGTTATCTCGAAGCAGCACGACCTGAGGGTCATAGATTTTCGTGTGATTGACGAAGATCGTCCTGATGTTGTCGATGACAGGCCATTTCGGGTGGGTGCCGGGCCCAAATATCTTGGTTGAGCCGTCCTTGTTCTCGACGACTTTCCCTGACCGGAACTTTATCCCTATTTTGCCCTGTCGTATGGACTTGAAGCACTGGAAGGCTGGAGCGATGAACCCAATGCTTCCAGCGACGGCCGGGACGATGCTGGTAAGCATGCGCATTTGTTGCTCCCATCTAGAAGCGGGTGACTGTTTGTTTCTTACTTTTAATTTATCATAATTACATAAAATTATATATTTCAGAAAAAGAAAATCTTAGTGATAACCAATAATTAACGGTGTGAATTAGATGAAATAAAAGGAAAAAAGGGAAATTTATATATTTTGAGGAGTAGTGGAATAAGAAACTGGAATAAACGTTGCTGGCAATAAAATCTTTTAATCCATTGTCTGGGTAAAACTATTTCTGCCGACGCTCTAGCTTTACATCTATGAACCTACGTCTAACCCAAAGAAAGCAAATTTTCACTTTCCTATTGTAGTGAAAATTTGCTTTCTTTCCTGATAATTTATAACTTTTCGGATTAAATTGTTGAAATAACCTATGGAATATACTTTAACAACCTAAAGACCTTTCATTGTTTACCGTTCTGTGGTGTGATTATTTTTCCTTGTGCCGTTCCTTCAATGGACTCAACATATGCTGGTGCCACTTCACTTGCAGCGGTTCCCATTACGTTTTCTAAACCTAAGCTCCTTCGGACATTCGAACTCATTCCCTCCAGTGACTCCTTTACCCAGCCTGGATTGACAATATTGACTCGGATTCCTCGTGGCAGCTCTGAAGCCACAGCACGAACGAACCCATTAAGTCCATTGTTCACAAATGCACTTACCGAACTTCCTGGAATCAAGTTCTCGAACATATTGCCACTTGTTAGGGTGATCGACCCTCCATCCAGTAAATGATTGGCAGCACATTGTAAGAGAGCAATTTGTCCCAACACCTTACTTTTCATACCATTTGTGAAATCTTCTTCTGTAATTTGTGCAAATGGTTTCAACGTGCCACTTCCCGCTGTGACTACGATTGCTTCTATGTTAGAAACAGATGCAAAAAGAGTCTCAATCGAGGATGGATCTTCTAAATCTACTTTAATCGTTCCTCTGCGTGACACACGTATTACTTCATATTTTTTCGTTTCAAGAGCCTGAGCAACTGCACTACCAATAATCCCAGTTGCTCCAATTACCATTACTGTTTTCATTTCAACCTCCTATGGATTTTTATTTGAGAGCCTCTACAACTTGTGTATCTAAGAGTATCTCTGTAAACCAGTTTGGATAAAGAGATTGAGGACGGGTCAAATGATTAAGTTTTGCGATATCTTCTTCTGTTAATTCTAGTTCTACAACTTTTAAATTATTTGCTAATTGAGAAGTTTTACTAGCTCCGAGCAATACACTGTTCACATGTGATTGGGCCAACAGCCATGCGATGGACACCTGTGCCGCTGTTACTTCATGCTTTTTAGCAATTTCTTGGACGGTATCTAAGACGGTAAAGCCCCATTCTTTATCATGAGGGAGAAGATCAAAGCCACTCAATCTATTATTTGGATCATTTAGATTGTCCCGTGTATACTTGCCACTTAGGAATCCCCCAGCCAATGGACCCCAAACCGTAAGGCCAATTCCACTATTTTGCATGAAAGGTGTAATCTCATGTTCAATATCCCGTCCGATCAAGGAATAGTACATTTGACCGTTTATAAATGTTGCCCATCCACG
The DNA here is from genome assembly GCF_059510375.1 of Shimazuella sp. NTD250. Lineage (NCBI taxonomy): Bacteria > Bacillati > Bacillota > Bacilli > Caryophanales > Thermoactinomycetaceae > Shimazuella > Shimazuella sp. NTD250. The sequence goes on from NZ_JCAJZS010000004.1 coordinate 140,349, forward strand.
GTCCTTTTGCATTTGAAATGCTTGTGCAGCCATCCATGCAGGCCAGTTCGAAAAGCCAATATAACGTACCTTTCCTTGGCGGACAAGGTCGTTTAGTGCTTCTAATGTTTCTTCAAGTGGAGTGAATGGATCTGTTTTATGAACGATATACAAATCAATATAGTCCGTGTTTAATCGAGTTAAACTGTCTCCCACAGAATTGAAAATATGCTTGCGGGATAATCCTGTTTGAGTAAGTCCTGAACCAACACGGTTCCCGACTTTCGTAGCAATGATTGTCTCTTTACGACGTGAACGAAGGAGGCGGCCCAACATTTCTTCACTTTGTCCACCAGCATATGCATCTGCTGTATCAAAAAAATTAATGCCTTCATCCAGAGCTCTGTCTACCATTCTTTGCGCTTCTTCTTCTGCTACTTTATATACACTTGGAATATCTCCTGTGCCAAAAGTCATCGCACCAAATGCGAGTTTCGATACGATTAATCCAGATTGTCCGAGTCGAGTATATTTCATTTCTTGTACCTCCATGATTACCTTTTGTTGTGTTAAGCTTATTTTATAGAAAGGTAGTCGTTTATTTCTTGTACAAAACAATCTTGATTTGGTATAAAATGCTCTCTCATTGGAGGTTTTATTTTGCCGAATACTCCTATTATATCTAGCGATGCTTTTGGTTCGTCTTTTATAAAATTGTCTGGTTGGAAAGGTGTATCACCACAAGAAGCATTTGAACCAGCGTTATCCGATCATTTGATCGTTATTCATACCACTCCTAAAGCTGTAAGAGTCTTGGAGAAAGCAGATGGATATCACAAAGAAGGGGTAGCAAAACCAAATGACATCAACATTTTTTCAGCTGGTGACATGTCTTTTTGTAGATGGGAAGAAGATCTTTCTTTTCTCCGACTCGATTTGCCACCTTCGTTGATCAAAAAGGTCTCTGCTGAACTGGAGTTTCCTCTTGGGAGCACTACCATGGATTTCGGAAGGTATATTCGATTAGGTGATGAGCGTGTGGTTCAGTTCGCTCAGTGGTTGTTCGAGGATTTAAAAAATAACAGCCTGGGTGGAAAAATATATACAGATTCGCTTATTCATATGCTGGTTGTTCATTTACTTCATCATTATGGCACAACTTCTAAACAACTGAGATCGAGTCCTCAGCAACTCGCTCACAATCAATTAAACCGTGCCTTAGAATATATACACGAAATGCTAGAGCAAGATATTACTTTAGATGAAATTGCCACAGCTGCAAATATAAGTGCTTCTCATTTAGCACGGCTATTTAAAAAGGCTACAGGGTTCTCGCCGCATCAATATATCATTCGGGAAAGAATACGCAGGGCACAAAAATTGCTACTCACTGGAAAACCTGTTTATGAAGTTGCTGTCTCGCTAGGTTTTAGTGATCAAAGTCATTTACACCGCCATTTCAAACGTATAGTAGGGCTCACCCCACGTGAATTTGTCCTCCAATTCCGATAGTCACCATGTTAATGTTTATTTGATTCTTCCGTTTATAGATTTTTTAACTTCTTTCGTTATGATGGATATCGGACGATTTGCTATAAATTTAGGAAGACAATTTCTTGTAGTAATATTATTTACTGGCATTATTTGAAATCCTATACTGCTAACACGACATAATCGTCGTTTTGTCTTAGTTATTTTATTGCCAGTAATATTTTTTCTAGTTTCTTGTTTCATTGGTCCCTAAACACCATACTCTATAATTCTCTTTTTTTTATGATTTTTTAGTTGACTAATCAACAAAAAAACAGTATGCTTTCTATATAGTTTACTAGTCAACTAATTAGAGAGAGGAGTTACATCAAAACAAGGATTGCAGGTAACAACATAAATAATGGTAGATAAGTCAACAATAAAACGAGATACACACTCTTATTCCAAAACTATTCCTTCATACAGAACAAGGAAGAACTCCACAATCTCACTTGGATTTTTGCCGCAGTTGGCCTGAACAGACAGAAGTCACGGTGCCGGGAATTCATTATCCAATGGAAGATGCACCTGATGAGGTTGGGAAAGCTCTTGCTTCTTGGTTGAAAAGGTTGAAATAAAATCTAGTATGAGAGTGACCAATCGAACCAAAAAAGGAGAAATGAAAAAATGAATCTGAATGGCAAAGTAGCGATTGTAACGGGCGGTGCGCGTGGTATAGGTGCTGCTGTTTCAAAATTACTAGCTCAACGTGGTGCGAAGGTAGTCGTAAACTATTTAAGAAATAAAGAGGCAGCAGAGGAAGTTTTGGCAGACATACGTGCAATTGGTGGTGAGGCAGTCGCTTTTCAAGCGGATGTTCGAAATGAAGAACAGGTCAACGCTCTTGTGTCGTTTGCAAGAGATACGTTTTCCAGTCATATTGATATTCTGGTGAATAATGCAAATATTCCCTTTGTTATGTTGCCATTTTCTGAGATGACTTGGAACGATTTTTCCCAGAAGGTAAATGAAGAACTGAAATCGGCATTTCTTATGACAAAAGCGGTGATATCTTCCATGAGCGAACAAAAATACGGACGAATTATTTATATTTCAGCTGGTTTAGGAAAATATCCGGATTCCGGGATGTTGGCCCATGGAACAGCAAAAGGTGCAGTGGACACGTTTGCCAAATACATTGCCCATGAGTTCGGTCCGATGGGGATTACGGCTAATGTTGTTGCCCCTGGTGCAACGGAAACGGATGCGACAGCCTTTTTACCTGATCAAGTAAAACAAGCAATCAGCAGCTTTACTCCCCTGCGCCGCATCGGGAAGCCCAGTGATATTGCAGGTGTAATTGCATTCCTTGCTAGTGATGACAGCCAATTCGTGACTGGTACGTATACGCCAGTAAATGGTGGATTTGCTATGGAGTAACGAAAATCTGGATGATCAGAAAGGGTGAATGACCAGATGACAATCGCTCGAAGGGAAGTCCTAGTCGATGAATTACTTTCATGGCCTGGAGTAAAGGTTGGACCTCACCGATTTGGCGGAATTGAGTTCCTTTTTGAAGGAAAAGAAATTGGGCATTTGCACGGGGATTATCTGGTTGATCTACTCTTGCCAAAATCTAAACGAGAGGAAGCAGTAGCCGCCAGACTTGCACAACCTCATCACATGTTTCCTGATTCGAATTGGGTATCTATATATTTGAAGTCTGATAAGGATATTATCAAAGCAGTCGAACTTTTGCACTTCAAGTATGAATACCTGATGGAAAAAAGAAATGGTTCCTAATTTTTTAGGTGGCTGTAGTTTTAATTAATTTCATGTATGAATATGAAATGCTGTTGTATTTGAATGAGAGAGCTGTATTTGGCTCTCTTTTTTCTTGTTAACTGAGGAAATTCGTTTTAGGGTGAAATCAATCAATTCATTTTTTGTTTTGAGATGGTGATTATTTAGGATGATGTGAATAGAGGTGGTTGGGTACAATTTTTTAAAGAAATGTGGATATCAAATTTCAAATAGTCGGGTAGAAATATCCTGATGATTTCAGGTAAGATGGGCTTGGAATAAAGTTTCAAAAAGTCCTATCATCTTTCTTTATGAGGATTTATATACATCTAGTTTGACTTGGTTCCCAATTTGGATACAATAGGTGATACGAGCTTTATTTAGAGGGGATGAGCGGAGAATGGCAAATGTAACAGAAAAAATTCGCGAAACGGCTATGGTCGATTTAGCATATGATCACTTGAAATCATTAGGAGAACCTCAACTTTATCGCAATATCTTGGATTCAGTGGGAAATCGAAAGGGGTTTACCAAGCGGGATATCGAGCAATACATCGCTCAACTCTATACGGAGATCAATATTGATGGACGTTTTGTTTGTGTTGGAAGAAGTTTATGGGGTCTAAAACATTGGTATCCAATCGAACAGTCTACAGATTCTGCGATCGTTGCAAATGTGAAAGATGACTACGACGCTGAATTGGATGATGATGACCTATTTGGTTCGGATGACGATGATTTCACCGATGAAATCGACGAATTAGAGAGCGATAACGATTTTGATGATGACGAAGAAGATGTCAATGGTTTTGGAAACGACGAAGAAGAAGAGGAAGAAGAAGAGGAAGAAGAAGAATATTAGAACACGCAAATGCTTTATTGACAAAGCATAGTTCCTTCTATAAAATACTTGTTGGGCTCCACAAGAGCGAATAACTGTGGAAATACGAAACGCCTCTCATACTGAGGGCGTTTTTTCTATTTTATTGGGAATCATAGCAAATGGGAGGATATGAACATGACCAAGTATATCTTTGTAACTGGTGGAGTGGCTTCTTCCTTAGGGAAAGGTATAACTGCATCTTCATTAGGGCGATTACTTAAAAATCGTGGTTTAAAAGTAACAATCCAAAAGTTCGATCCATACTTAAATGTCGATCCTGGGACAATGAGTCCTTATCAGCATGGGGAAGTTTTTGTTACCGATGATGGAGCAGAGACGGATTTAGATTTAGGCCATTATGAGCGTTTTATTGATATTAATCTCAGCAAAAACAGTAATGTAACGACAGGGAAAATTTATTCAAGTGTCATTAATAAAGAACGCCGCGGCGATTACTTAGGTGCTACTGTTCAAGTTATTCCACATATCACAAATGCGATAAAAGACCGTGCTTTTCGTGCTGCCAAAGAATCTGGAGCAGATGTCTTGATAACGGAAATCGGAGGTACTGTCGGAGATATTGAGAGTCTTCCATTTCTCGAAGCAATCCGTCAGATTAAAAGTGAAGTTGGTCGTGAGCATGTGATGTATATCCATTGCACATTGGTTCCCATGTTGAAAGCAAGTGGAGAACTAAAAACAAAACCAACGCAGCATAGTGTTAAAGAACTTCGCAGTATTGGAATTCAGCCAAATGTGATTGTTTGCCGTTCTGAGCACTCTCTATCCGAAGAAATGAAACGGAAAATTGCTTTATTTTGTGATATTGATCGTGAAGCGGTGATTGAAGCTCTCGACGCAGATACCCTTTATGAAGTGCCACTTATGCTTCAAGAAGAAAAATTGGATGAAATTGTTGTCCGTCACTTAGGGTTAAATGCTGGTCCTGCTGACATGACTGAATGGATAGCACTCGTTCAAAAAGTGAAAAACTTGAAACATGAAACAAATATCGCGATTGTGGGGAAATATGTTTCTCTGCCTGACGCTTATTTAAGTGTTGCTGAAGCTTTGAGACATGCTGGTTTTGAAAGCAATAGTGATATTTCCATCAAATGGGTAAATTCGGAAGAAGTAACAGACGCGAATGTAGCAAAATTACTTGGAGATGTTGATGGGATTCTGGTTCCTGGCGGTTTTGGTGATCGTGGTATCGATGGAAAAATTATCGCTACTCGTTTTGCTAGAGAGAAGCAAATTCCTTTCCTCGGTATATGCTTGGGAATGCAGTTGATGTGTATTGAAGGTGCCCGCAATGTATTGAACCTTGCAGGTGCACATAGTTCTGAGATCGATCCAAATACAGCCTATCCTATCATCGATCTGCTTCCAGAACAAAAAGATATCGAAGACTTAGGTGGAACCATGCGTCTTGGTTTGTATCCTTGTAAAATAACAGCAGGAACGTTAGCTGCAAATGCTTACCATGATGACTTAATCTATGAACGTCACCGCCATCGCTATGAATTTAATAATCAATACAAGGAGCAAATGGAGCAAGCAGGGTATGTCTTCTCTGGTACTTCTCCAGATGGACGTCTCGTGGAGATTGTAGAATACAAAAACCATCCTTGGTTTGTAGCTTCTCAATTCCACCCGGAATTTACTTCCCGTCCAAATCGCCCGCAGCCATTATTCCGCGATTTTGTCGCAGCAGCTTTAAAATGCAAGCTTGGTGAAAAAGCAATGATCAAAAGTAATTCTTAAGAAAAAACAGTTAAGACCATCTGTCACTTCGGATAGATGGTCTTTCTGTTTCAGAGGGGAGACAAAACTTTGTACGATGTAGCGATTATTGGAGCAGGGATAGCAGGAGTTTTTCTAGCTTATGAATTAGCAAGCAGCGGTCAGAAAGTAGTATTGTTGGATCGGGGAAAAAAGTTAGCAGATCGACTATCTTGTCCAAAGAATCAAGGGAATCCTTGTAATTGTGATGTCTGTGACACCTACTATGGTTTTGGCGGGTTGGGGAAATCAGAGGGTAAATTTAATTATTCCAATGGTTTTGGAGGTCAGTTGGAGCAGAAGGTGGGATCAGAGGTATTTCGGTCTTTGATGCACAGAGTAGATGAAACTTTATGCCGATTTGGAGGGAACAAAGTACATGCCTATACTACTTATGATCCTCAGCTGTCCCAGCGGGCAGAAGAAGCAGGTTTAAAGGTGATTTCTACAGAAGTGAGGCACTTGGGGACAAAGTTATCAATCGAAGTACTTCAACAAATATATGATTACCTAGAAAATAAGATTGATTTTCGCTTTCAGTGTGATATTACTTCGATTTATCAACAAAAAAATCAATTTATTATCTCTACAGCTCAAGAAACGATTCTCTCGGATCGAGTGGTAATCGCAACTGGCCGTTCAGGTACAGATTGGCTGAATCAGATATGGCAGTCATTTGGAATCACTCCCAGCCAAACTCGTTTAGATCTTGGAATAAGAGTAGAAATGAAAGCAGAGCAATTTCATTCCATTTTACAGGATACATTTGAAACGAAACTCGTTTATCAGGCAGGAGAATATATTGCTGCTACGTATTGCATGAACCCCCAGGGAAGGATTATCCGCAAGTACCAAGAAGGATTGGTCATGCCGGATGGTCAAAATTACCGGGAGCGAGGAGATGGGGCTACCTCTAATTTGAACTTCACTTTGTTTGTTCCTCGTTATTTTTCCACCACTGGGGAAGCAGACAGTTATGCTCGTTCGGTTATTGAACGAATCAATCAAGGAATAGATCGCATAGTCGTGCAACGGTGGGGAGATTTTATAGCAGGGAAAGCCACTTCTCTCTCTGCCATTCAGCAAAATAGCGTCATCCCAACGCTCGATGCGGATGGGGGAAATTTGTTTCAAGAAGTTCCAAACTTATATCTTCATATGCTGCAACAATTTATGAGTTGTTTAGAAGTGCTATTAGGTGTACCGATTGATAAGGATACATTGCTCTATGGGATAGATGCCAAGTTTTACGCAACAGAAGTGACAACCAATTCCTATTTTGAAACAAATATACCCCAGTTGTATGCAGTTGGAGATTGCTCAGGTGTTACCCATTCCCTCTCACAGGCAGCAGCAAGTGGTTTATATGTTGGTATGTATTTGAACCGCACTTGGAAAGAAAAGAATTTCATGACTGCTTCAAATCCTAGGTAAAATTTAAATGGAAGCAGGGCAGACTTCTCATACAATCTCTCGATCAAACCAAATCGTGTAAAGTAACAGGCCGATTAAAATAGATATCGGTCTTTTTTTTATTCCATTGTTCTCAGTAGTCGTTTACTGGTTTTAGGCCGATTTAGAAATATTTTCAATCATATTTAGAATAAAATATATCTTTATCAAAAGAAAAATACTAAAAAATAAATGATTATTTTTAAAAAAATAATATTAAATGTAATTAAATATTTATTAGTGAAAATTTGATTTTTTTGATTTTTATTCACAATTACTTGTATTTTCTATGGTTTCGCCTGCTATAATCAAGTTAGGAATTAAAACAATTAAATTTTAGGAGTGGTTTTATATGAAAAATTTTAAAAAAATTATTGCAGTTTCCGCTTTGGCAATTGGATTTGCAATCCCAACTCTACCTGCAATCTCCCATGCAGATGTTATCCATCCTGAAGTAAAACCAAATGTACAACCAACAGTAGTACCTGTAGTAGCTCCAAATGTACAACCTCAAGCTGCTGATGTCGTACACCCAGAAGTAAAGCCTGAAGTGAAGCCACAAGTAGCACCTTTGGTAGCTCCAAATGTTCAGCCACAAGATGTTGTACATCCAGAAGTAAAACCTCAAGTTGAACCACACGTAGCTGGCAGATAATTTTGATTTAGATTAGAAAGTATCACCGAAGCCATATAGGTATGAAAACGATTAAATTTAGGAGAGTGGTTTAATATGAAAAAGTTTACAAAGTTTATTGCGGTTTCTGCTTTAGCGATTGGATTTGCAATCCCAGCTCTACCAGCAATCTCTCATGCAGATGTTCTTCATCCTGAAGTGAAACCAAATGTACAGCCAACAGTAGTACCTGTAGTAGCTCCAAATGTACAACCTCAAGCTGCTGATGTTGTACATCCAGAAGTAAAGCCTGAAGTGAAGCCACAAGTAGCACCATTCGTAGTTGCAAATGTTCAGCCTCAAGATGTAGTGCATCCAGAAGTAAAACCTCAAGTTGAACCACACGTAGCCGGCAGATAATTTTTGTTTAAAGTGTAGTGTCACCGTCAGGATACGAAATGAAAACAATTAAATTTAGGAGAGTGGTTTTATATGAAAAAATTCACAAAATTTATTGCGGTTTCTGCTTTAGCAATTGGATTTGCAATCCCAGCTCTACCAGCAATCTCCCATGCAGATGTTCTTCATCCTGAAGTGAAACCAAATGTACAACCAACAGTAGTACCTGTAGTAGCTCCAAATGTACAACCTCAAGCTGCTGATGTTGTACATCCAGAAGTAAAGCCTGAAGTGAAGCCACAAGTAGCTCCTTTGGTAGCTCCAAATGTTCAGCCTCAAGATGTAGTGCATCCAGAAGTAAAACCTGAAGTGAAACCACACGTAGCCAGCAGATAGTATGGATTTGGTAGAGGGTTAGTTAGGAAGTGTAGAAGTGTCATCGTATCAAGATTTGGAAGGAACAAGTAAGCGGGCGGTTACAAAAATAAAAGATGTGCATCCCAAAAGTTGATCAAGAAAGACAACTTGATGGGATGCTTTTTTTATGTCAAAGCCCTTGTGTTGGTGATTAAAGTTAGATGACACTTTTAAACAATTTGAGGAGAATAACAAAGCCTCTCAGATCTGAGAGGCTAATTCACATAAAATGCAATGTTATCTTCTTGCTTGTAGAGATAATATTGGAAATAACTTTTGGTAGAGTGGGATAAATAACACACCAATTAAGACACCTTTTAAGAGATTAAATGGAGCTACTCCGTAAAATATTAGTATATTTTTTGCTTCACCTGTGACTGTCCAGTTGATCAAATAACTATACAAAGGGAAGATGACAAAGTAATTGGCTATGGTTAGCAATACGGTCATCAAGATAGTTGCGATGGTTGTACCGATGATCATACCTTTGAGCCCCGTGATCTTTTTGCTAATCCCTACAGATGTGACCACAAAGAGACTGCCGGCGACAAAGTTGGCCATTTGTCCTAGTGGGACAGCACCGGTTTCACTTCCTGACAAGAGAAAATGCAATCCATTTTTGAGAAACTCAATAAGCACGCCAGAAAGTGGGCCAAAGAGAAAGGCTCCAATCAACGCAGGAATTTCGCTAAAATCGATTTTCAAAAATGAAGGAAAAAGTGGTAATGGGAAATTCAGATACTGCATGAGTAATGCAATTGCCGTTAAAACAGACATTAGGACCAGCTTGCGTGTTTGCATAATAATTCTCCTTTTTCTTTACTTTCAGCTGGTCTTCGGGGACATAAAAAACCCCCAAAAGACTTTGCTTTCGGGGGTTTGATTTCATAACGAAACAGGCTTTTTTTACGTAGAAAAAAAGCACATCGAAACAAGAGCAAGTACACATCATTTTTTTGCTCTGTTTCCTTATCCTTCTCCCATCCAGACTATACTGTCGGCTTCGGAATCGCACCGAATCCACCGCTTTGGCACATGCCAACTCGGGTCACGGACTGAGGTTAAATAACCATCACCGCCGGTCGGGATTTTCACCCTGCCCCGAAGGATACCATATGAAGTTTATACGTTTTTATTATATAGATAAAGATAATATTGTCAATATGTTGACGAATTTACACCAGAGTCACTTTATTTTACGTAGAGGATTTAAGTAATTATAGTCATACTTATTTTACTTTTTTGAATTTATTTTTAACTGTAATAGTCTTATAATATATAAGAGTTTAAAGAAAGAGGTGTAGAAATGAAAAAAATTATTGCTTTTGTATTCGCTCTTGCATTACTCGGTGCTGTTGCATTACCAAGTTATACTCATGCAGCTCCAGCTCATGCATCAAAAAATTGTTTCACGTTGTATCAATACAAAAATTTCAGAGGGAAATCAGTGTCGTTTTGCCATAGTGTGAAGGATTTGAAGAAATACAAATTTGATAATAAAACATCTTCTTTCAAGGTGAAATTGGCACCAGGTAAGAAGATGATATTTTATAATGATGCTAATTATAAAGGTGCGGAAGGAAGTTTTTTGGTAGACAAATCTTGTAGTGAGGGCAGTATACCTCGTATGTTTGATAACAAAATTACGTCCATTCAAATTAAGTAAGTAGCAGCTTTTATTGTTTTTAAACAAAATTGCCTATATAAAAGAGTTTAAATAAAGGGGTTTGAAAAACTGGAACTAAACTCATTAAAGGTGGGAAAATTGCCAGTTTGCCTAAAGAGTTCAATGACAAATTTTCATCCCTAAGATTTATTTATATTGACGGATAAAAACAGTCCAAACAGAGAAAATGCTCTGTTTGGACTGTTTTTCATTTCTTTCGTTTAAAATGGATGATATGCTTGCGCAAAGGTAATAGCAAAATAATCACAAGTGATAGTAGTCCTAAGAGTATCCCTGTCCATAATCCGGGTGGTGTGTACTCACATGATATGGAACTTGTATGTTTTTCAATCGGTATACGAATCAGGCCCAAAAAACTTTTTGGCTGCTTGTCTTCTCCGTTCCCACTAGAACACTTCCAGCCCGGGGCATTGGGAATGGAAATAATAGCTGAACCCGTACTTCCCTTGGGCAATGTCGCAGTGATGGAGTGAGCCGATGCTTCCACACGAGTGGCTCCTGTTGTTTGTAAATGTGTTACTGTACGATCGAATTTTGATTGATCCATACAAGCAATCGGTTGTTTTCCCATCTCACCACCTCGGTAGGTGTGGAGGATAACAGCTATTTGACCAGTAGAAGGTGTTTTTCCTAGTTTCACGATAGGTGAGCGAATAGAGGCGTTTGAACCCTGCATTTTTACGTCTGTTTGCTGATTCGTAAGTCTCGCATTTCCATAGAGATATGGGGTATACAGATAGACAATCGACCTAGGTTTACAAGCAGTCTGTAGGGTATAAGTGCCCGGTTTTCCATTGGTTTGCGCTGATAGGATATATGCTGTTTTGGTTTGACGTACTGGAGCTGTATCTTTTGAAGTGATGAACTTCGGTTTTGGGATATCATATATGTTCGTCCCTAAAAATAACTCATGGTTTTGAAAAACATTTGATGTTGGCTTGGTAGTAACAGGCATATTTGCATGTACGGTAACAAGTGGGGGAACTGCTTGTTTTTTTGTATGTACTTGAATGGAACCATCTGAGTCAACAGTTGTCATGATTCTTCTGCCAACAGAGAAAATGGCATCTGTAACTTCATTGTCCATGCTGAGTAATCCTCTGCCCCATCGATCCCAGCCAAATCCTAAATCTGTAACCAATTTTGTTGTATCTTTCATCGTTAAGCTGCTATAGTAGACAATCCCTTGTCCCCCTAAAAGCCAAGGATCATTTTTGGCTATGAAAGCTGTCCCGGTTTCCGTCCGGTAGGTTGGCCAGTTTTGATTTGCAACGATCTGCTGTCTGACTTGATCATGCCAGCTTCCCCATTCAGGAGTGGAAGTGAATCTTTTATACCGAATTTGGTCTACCACCACAGACGATAGAGAAGATTCTGTGGCGAACCCAAGTATGATCAAAGAGACAGCTATTGCTCCCCAGATATATGTTTGTTTGGAAAGGGAAAACAAGATCATCCCAAGTGCAACGATGGTGACAACGGCTACTGCCCCGACAAGGGCAAATGTAATATCTGTTAGCAGTGGACTTTTCCGGGTAATCACCATGAGCAGTCCATATAGGAGGCTGGCTCCTAGTAAAGACAGAAGGTTGGTCTTTTTCAAATGCTGGACAGCCATCCAAGCGAGCATGGTCAAGAGACCGCAAAAGATAAATGCCTCTCGAAATGAGCTGCCATTTGGCTTGGCAAAAGCATGCCAAAGTAATTGTGTTGGGTTCCACTGAAACGACAGCAGGACAACTAAGGTTGTTATTGACCAAATCAACCTTGTACGCAAGGCTGTGTTCGTTTGCAAGAGAAAGACAAGTGCTAGCAGAAGAGCTGGTGTGCCGACAAAAATACTGGGACTTAATCCAATCCCTTCTGTAGCAGGGAATAATCGTGAGAGCAGATGCGTCCATGGTACTGCTTCAAATGGTTTGGTCAAAGTAGGCTGCGCGATAGAAGTCGCTTTTAGGATCGGGAAGATGAGAGGAGAAGCGATTCCTATACCAAGTATCAGCCTCCCAGCACCACGAAGAAGCACCATCCCTCTTTGCTTCGCTGTCATTTCCATCGTAAACATCCGGATGAGAATTACGATGACAGCTCCGAGCGTAGCCATATATGCCGTGTAAAAGTTTGCGATCCAACAGAGAGCTGCCAAAGATATCCCCAAATAAATGCGTCTTCCTTCAAGTGTCCAATGCCCGACTAAACAAATGAGCGGAAAAGCGATCAATCCATCTAACCACATAGGTACAAAAGCACTGTCATCGACTGCCCATCCACAGAGTGCATAAGAAGCACCTAACAATCCAGCAAATGCCCAAGATCCTTTTTTCCAAGAAGACAGATAAAAACTCATAGCTGCTCCAGCAGAGGCTAATTTAAGCAGTGTAATGACATATACTGCAAGATTGACTTTATCTCGGGGGAAAAAGTAGACCAATAATTCAAATGGACTGCTTAAATAAGTAACAAAATCCGCATAGAGGCTTGTCCCAAATGCACTTCGCCAGTTGAAAAACAGATCGCCCTCTGCTTTGCCATGCAGTAAATCCCAGTAGTAAGTATGTACGGGTACAAATTGGTTCCCTAAGTCATTAACGCTTCGGGTGATATCACCGAAAGGGAAGGAACCCCGCAGGATACCGCTTAGACACATGCAAACAATTGTCAAGATGGACGCCAATAGCATGGCATATGTTTTATTGTCCTTCCACCAAAGGCTTTCTGAGGCAGACGGATTTTTGGTTGTTGCTTCTTTCAATCTGTCCTCTCTCACTTTCCTAAAATGATACTGAAGATTATAAATAAAAAAATCCTTCCAAGCAGAGTATATCACCATACAGAATAATATGTGTTTACAATGTTTACTAAGAAGGAAATCCACTTTTTTGAGGACTTGTATTATTTGCTCTTATCTAGTTTGTACAAACTTGAATACAGATTATTATGGAAGCACTTCATATCAAAGTAGAGTGTTTTTTGGTTTAATTTATTGGGTTAATTATTTATACTTGCTTGACTACCATCATTTCGTCCGCTATCCGAAACTGCTCTTAAGTTCAATTTTATATAAAGAGATTCCTTTTGGAGCTTGATCAACTCAACATCCCTATACCTTATCTATCATCTTGCAGAGAAAGTTCATAGACTGCACGATCCTTACCACGGCCTTTAAATCCAGTTTTTACAGATACACCATGGACTACTTTATCCCCTGCTATGTTCCGAAATCCCATGGTTGTCCAAAGAGCATGCGCAGCTGTATTCTCGGCCTCCGATGTCAGCCATAGACGAGCACAACCCCACTCTATGGCTCTTGCCCGAATTCTAGCCATAATCTCTTTTGCAATCCCCTTTTTGCGATGCTCTGGATGAATCATTAAATCTTGAACATATACTTCACTGGGATTCTCCTGACTTCGAAAAGCGATAACTACTCCGATGACTTGTTCTTCGCATATCGCGACTAGACATGACGAGGCGAAAAGGTGGGCATATAGCCAATAATCGGACTGTGATCGTGCACGGACAAACGGGGAGCCTAGTCTCATTAGTTGCTCTACGTCTTGTATCAGATTTTGATTTAGTTTAGTGATAATCATCTGATTCAACCCTCCGGAAAACTTTTTTCAAATTGTGCAAGTCATTGCGGCAATATTCTAAACTCTATATTAGGTGAACGATCTCAAGTTACTATTGAAAATCCCCTCTAAACAGAACCCAGTCTCATTAGAGGGGATGATATATTATTAGTTTTTCTCTTAATTGTTTTTACGTGCTGGATCGCCGTCGTTTCTGCTGCCTCCGTGAAAGATCATGCCAACTCCTCCTTGGATAAGGTATTGACTTTGTCTAATTAGAAGGAATGCTATTTATTGGTTGAATTTTATTATATGATTTTGCCCATTGGATCGTCATCATTTTCAAGATGATTGTTACCTAGAGGATCTCCATCTCCATACATTGTCATTTGAAAAGCCCTCCTTCAATTTCTTATACATCAAGTTTTGATAATGTTTAAATTTTTGTTCGTTACCTTCACTCTCATAAAAATCACATATTTTCAGAAAAATGTCAACAGACACACCATGAATACTCTCATCATTCGACATAATTTTATCTGTTTCCCGAAATAGATGCTTATCCTTTTTCAAATGACCAAGTGTAATTAAGGTTTCTATTAAATACACTTCTTTGCTTTTTACTTCTCTGAAAAATTTAATTGCATTTAAAAGTTGTTGCTCCGCTTTTTGGTTATCTCCTAATGAAATTAATAATTTTCCATAGTTAAGGTGGGTTCTTCCTATACGATCTGGGATATCGGAAACATATTTAGAAAAAGCAAGAGCTTTTCTATAGCAAATTTGTGCTTCTTGAAATCCACCTAAAGCAACATGGATATTCCCTATAAGTGTCCATATCGAAAATAATCTTCGATGCTCTTCATTTTTTCTAGCTAGTTGGTGTCCTTTTTTAGCGTATTCTAACGCTTTTAAGGGTTGTCCTGATTTTAAGAGTAGTGCTGCATACCGTTCATGAATCTGAATGACAGATGCAATATTTTCTTTAAATTTGTCAATGTGTTTATAAAGAATTTCTAGTTCCCTACATGCTTCTTCATCTCTCCCTAATTCTTCTAAATAAATTACTTTGTTGAGATATAGATAAGGCTTGTAATAGGTTCTTTCATACTTATCATCAAATGCTTCAATAGCTTTTTCCGTGTGTTCTAGTGCTGATTGGTAGTCTTCTTCATAAAAAGCTAAACGTCCTAGATCGTTTAAACAAATTGCGTGTAGATTAGAATGGGCTAAGTCTGTGCATTCATCTAAACCAAGTAATGCTTGCTTGAACAGTGCTCTTGATTCTTCTCTTTTTTGGAGTTCAAAAGCAATTCTTCCCTTTAAAAAAGTAGCAAAAACTCTCGCAGTTTGAAACATATCCACATCCAATTCTTCCAATAGAAGCAAAGCCTCATCTGGATTACCCATTACAATATCCTCAATATGAAGCAGTTCCTCCAAAACAAATCGTTCTCTTTCTGTAGCTTCATCCACCACTCCAAATAACTCCTCCGCTATCCCCAGAAATTGTGAATACTGTATATAGCGGTCATCGCCTACAGTGGGAAGTCCTCTTTCCATATAGCTGATGGTCGTCTTCCCTAACTCCATCTTATCAGCAACTTCTTGCTGGTTTAATTTTAAGCGCTTTCTTTCTTTTGTTAAAATCGCTCCGACGATATCTCTCCTCATTTTTCATCCATCCTTTTATAGAACAGTTTATTGGTAAATTTTGTTCTGCTCATCTTACCAGAATTATTAGATATATTGCAATTATTTACATAATAAGCAGCATCTAAATGAATAAAGATAGTATTTGCTGAATTTTTATAATACTCATAAACTATTAACAGGGAATCACTTATCATAAGGAGGAATGGAGAAATGTCGATGCGGCTTATTGTGGAAGGTGAAGAATGTTCCGTACAACAGTACGTTCGAGATTTAAAGCAAGATAGAAGGTATAGATTTTATCACGTTCATGAATTTTTATTAAATCCAACCGAGATGAAAATGGAATGCTATGTGGAAAGATCAGATAAGAGGTTATCAGAAGAGAAAAAGTCACTGGCGAAGATTATCATTGAAATCCCAGCAGAGTATGGAGCAAAGAAGATCGAAATAGATCTACTGGACTTAAAATTAGTAGATTTACGCGATGGGAAAACCACGATTTTCGGGATGAGTTATGATGCCTATGCGCATCCAACCAGCGAAGAGTAGGAGATCTGCTATGTATTGTAGAATCTGTTTAAAGCATGTTCGCTACAAAGGAGCTGGATCGATGGGTAGGTTTTCATCCCTTACGGAAAAAACGTATAAAATCCTAACAAAAGATGAGGCGTATGAGGAATTTCCTGAGTTGAAAACAACGATTGCAGAAACTCCACCCGACTACGTTTATCTTGCTGTATATGATCATCGCCCTACACCGCTCAGTATCCCGCCTCAGTTGATCGGACCGTATCCCAGCATGGATACAGCAAATGAGGCGATTAAACAAGCGACAGATCAATACCGCTCTGGATTAAGCCAAACCGAAAATAATATCGTTGAGTTTGAGAAGGTTTTAAGGTGTAAAGAAAAAGATGAGGCATGATGTCCATACTTAACGATGGTTTTAGTGGAAAACTTGATTAGGCTCATCATGGGATGGGTCTATTTCTATTTTCATTCAAAGAAGAACCTTTTTATAGATAATTTATTTTCATACAGGATATCTTTTTTTAATAGTTAGTTTTGCATTATAATGAAATTATACAGTACCCCACAGTGGTGCTGATGACTTGAGGAAGGTCACCATGGAGCTTGAGCTGGTCATTCTGATGATCACGCAGTGCGGTTGTTTGAACCCCAACTGCGTCCCCTGTCGACAGTGGGGGCGTTGCTGTGGCAATTCAACCAGTCACGGCGAGTCATGACCCTCGCAACAAGGTGACTCGGTCACCTCAATTCAAAGTCTGGTCAGTGTTTATTTACTGTCCAGGCTCCCGAATGTAATCAAAAAAATATAGATTTGAGTCGTCGGAAGACGGCTTTTTTATTTTGAGCGAATGTTCTAAATGGCAAGGAACATTCGGGAAAAGGAAAATGGGTATCCGTGTGGTTGACCATGATGATAAGCGTATTGGAATCGGTCGATCCGTTTTTCGAACAGCTGTCAAGTTCCTTCCTTGGGAGGCTGCTCACTTTAGCATATGGAGATTAATTCTTCCGACTGACTTTTCTGTACTCAGCATTCAAGTGATCTTAAGTGCTGCCAACTTTGCAATAATAATATATTTAATAACTCCTTTTATTAATAAAAAGACGAAAAATGTTTATGACTGGGTAGCAGGTACGGCAGTCCTATAACAAGACCAAACAGGGGAGTATCTTCAGGAAGATACTCCTTTCTTAGCATAAGGGTGATATTCACAACTATCAATTTTTCGTAGATTGGAATATGATTTGGCTGTCGGGGTCATTTTGCGTAGAGCTGAATCTACTCCAAACATTAAAACACAACTGGTAATTCCATTAATCCACGCATCAAATAAATGGGACGCCATTTCAATGTTTCAGCATCTGGATTCAGTTGAAGATTAGGCATTCTGCGCAGTAAAGTGAGCAGGGCAATCTGACCTTCCAGTCGTGCTAGCGGAGCACCCATACAGTAGTGAATCCCCATACCGAAGGCAAGATGACGGTTATTTTTTCTCGTAATATCAAATAGATCCGGATTTTGAAACTGTGTCTTATCACGGTTAGCCGAAGCTAAAGCTACTACAATCATCTCTCCCTTTCGTATCAACTTCTCCTGTAACCGAATATCTTCACCTGCCCATCGATTAGTCGCTAACTCTACAGGCCCATAAAAACGTAATATTTCTTCAATCGCAGAGGAGATAAGTTCAGGATTGCTCTTGAGTTTTTCCATTTGTTCTGGATGCTGCAACAAAGCGAATACACCATTTCCAATCAAATTAACCGTCGTTTCATGTCCAGCAACAATGAGCAAAAGAATCATCGAATACAATTCATTTTCTGTAAGTTTTTCTCCCTCCTCCTCAGCTTGAATCAAGGCACTCACAAGGTCTTCCGCTGGATCTTTTCGCCGCTCTCCAATCAGATGACCCAAATATTGAATAAAAGACTGAACCGTTGGGCGAGCCTCCCGCATTTTCTCGGGGAGGTTAGCAGCCTCAACTAGAGTGTCAGACCATTCCCGGAATAGATCACGATCTTCGCTAGGAACTCCTAACATCTCACAAATGACAATGATAGGTAAAGGGAAAGCAAATTCATCGATTATATTCATTTTCCCTTTGTCTTGAACCTCATCTAGTAAAGTGTCAGCGATCTCTTGAATTCGACTACGCAATTCCTCGATCATTTTTGGCGTGAAAGCTTTTTGAACTAAGTTACGCAAGCGGGTATGATCTGGGGGATCAGAGTTCAGCATAAGTTTAATGAATATATCCCTTTCCAGCATAGGAATCATCTTGTTTATCTGTTCTTGGCTCAACATTGCATATGGATTCTTAATAAGCTGATTGTCTTTTAATATTGCCTGTGCATCTTCGTATCGTGAAAGGAGCCAAGCAATTTGACCGTTAGGATGCAGAAAACGATAAACGGGCTCATCTCCCCTGAGTTTTGCGTAAAAAGAATAGGCTTTCCCTTTAAAGTCAGAAGAAAACAAATCGAGTTGAGGTGCTCCATGATTCTGTATTGACATAGTTTGATCTCCCTCTTCATGCTTACTCGCATTGATCTTTATTCCAAACGAAATTGGCAAATGTTTGGGTTGTGGTTGTACAGAAGGAAATAATATTAACGATAATCGCAAAAAACTGTTAGAAATATGGAAATCTTGATCTCTTTGCTACTATCGAAGCTTACTGCCTGCATCCCATGCGATCTTCCTGAATTTCCACGCAAGCTTTCCCGTTATAACCATATCAAGTCCCCATTTGTGCCCCCACACCAATCCACGATTTTTCCCCAGACCAATGCAGAAGAAATCCATCATCGATTTGTGAACAGGCGCGGGACGACCCTCCAGATCAGCCATCACGATTTTCCCCATTCGATCTGCCTGTAACCCACCTTCTGCGCATCTCATCCTATCTGCTTTGCCGGTTTTTGGATCGACAATTCTCGCACAGTCACCAATACTGTATACGCCCGGCGCCCCTTGGACGCGATACGATTCATCCACCAGCACTTGGCCATCAGGAGTAAGCGGCAAGCCTATAGTACGAAGGGCCGGATTCGGAATCAGACCAATCGTCCATATACATAGACCAACTGGCAGACGATCGCCATTGCTGAGCGTCACCACTCCTGTTTCCTCCCGCATTACCTTGCGGTTATAAAGCACTTTCACTCCACATTCACTGAGTATCTGATCCAGTTTTCGCCCAACTTTCTCAGGTCCTTCCATAAACAATCGTTCCTGTCCACTTAGCAAATAGACAGAAATATCGGACGGGTTCAGTCCGAGTGACGATGCTTCCTTTTGCATCTCCAGTGCCAGCTCGGAGGATGTCTCGATGCCACTGATGCCAGCCCCCGCAACTGCAACTGTCATCAGTCTCTTTCGTTCTTTCGGATTGGTCTCACGGACAGCTTGCCGTAGATTGGCACGCCAGCGCTCCTGGATGACTGCCGCGGTTTGCAGATCATTTAACGAAATGCCACCCTGATCAGGATCAGGTTGCCGAACGACACTACCGACCGCCACAACTAAAAGGTCATAACGAATTTGGGCTTGATTTCCTTGCGCATCCTCATATCGAATCTGCTTTTCTCCACTGTCCATAGACGTAACCGTACCTTGCACGAATTCTACTCCTTCTGAAAACTCATAATGCGTCCAAGGAATCGTAATCTCTTCCTCGCCCACGGCTGGCCGGAATAACAGCATTTTGCGCACATGACCAGGCTGCTTGTCCAACAGAACAAACCGAATTCGCTGTCCGTTCGCCATGTTCTGGGTTTCTTCCTTTATTGATTTGAGCGCTCCAATCCCCGCATGGCCGCCTCCGATAATGATACATGTCAAGTCGTTCATTACTCTTCAACCTCCTTGATTTTTAGGTTATAATAATAAACAACACGTTGTTCTTTACACTTTGAATTATAATTTTTGAAGCCGTTGTGTTCAATAATCAAAAAGGGAAGATGTGTTGTTTATGGAACACTATCTTCATTTGTGTTTGTTAAATTTTAAGGAGGAGAACTAATTTGCGAAAATTGGATACAGATTTGCGTGTTATTCGGACAAAAGATGCTATTCGAGAGGCATTTGTAGAGTTGATAGAGGAAAAAGGCTTTGAAGTCATTACGGTGAAAGATATTACAACAAAAGCAAAGATTAATAGAGGAACATTTTATGCACACTATCAAGACAAATTTGATTTAATGACAAGATCTCAAGAAGAGATTCTAGCAGAGATGGCCGAGATAGCTAAACATAACTTCCCAAAAGTTATTTCTGAACTTCATACTAACTCACCAACTTTAACGACTATTTCTGTTATCTTTGAATATCTAAATAAAAATAGCGGGTTTATGAAGGCTGTGTTAGGTCCAAAAGGAGATGTTACTTTCCAAACCAAACTAAAAGATTTTATATGGAAAATACTAATGGAAAAGAATCCAAACTACTTAGTGGAAGAGAAGGATTTACTTGTTCCAGGGCAATATTTGGTTTCTTATTTATCATCGGCCTACATCGGAGTGATTCAACAATGGTTGAATAGTGGCAGGAAAGAATCTCCTCAAGAAATGGCACGTATCATATCCACAATATCAATTAATGGTCCTTTGTATGCTGTTGGTCTAAAAAAGTGAATATTCTTAAAATAATAAAAGGAAGTACTTAAGAAAACAAGTACTTCCTTTTATTTATGTCTTAAGCCAGTAATGGGCACTTGTGTGCACTACAAAAAACCTTCCTTAACAGTAGAGCTGTTTACCCCCAAATAAACAAAATTAATGCCAATCATTCTTCTTTTAACTGACATATATTGATAATAGATTAAAAGAGAGGAGATATTTTTTGGTATGTATTTTCGATAAAGCTGCCGTTCAACCACTAGTGGACTAGCTGTTAAAACGATAATATAATTCTAATATTCTATAAGTTATAGCAGTTGAAGTTACCTATAAAAGAAGCTATTTTCAAGATGCGGTTTAGATCAATTGATCTATCCGTTTTTTTCCCATTTTGTCATGTGTTTTTTGTTTCTGGATTTTATAAATTAATGGAGATATTTCAACTCTTAATGAGATTTTTCATAGAAATGAGAAGGGTCGATATATCGAGCTAACCATCTTTTTTAAAATTTGGAATTCGGTTATAATGATCGTAAGCGCTTCCAACTGTAGGGAGAGGGGGCAATAAAGTGGAACCGTCGTTAAATAAGCAAGCCCATGTGAATGTCAACAAAAAACGATCTGCATCGCGTTTTGTTTGGTCTTTTCTGTGGATGGTCCTGTTTACCGCACTTTCCTTTTATCTCGTAGCTTACCCTCATTTTGCCGTGAAGACTACATTTTGGATTATACTCGGTGCTGCTGCCGTGCAAGTATTTTTACAGCTTTATACCTTTATGCATCTTGATGAGAAGGGGCATACACTTCCGATCATTTTTATAAGTTTAGGTCTGCTTATCGCTGTTATTTCAGTTGTTGGGTTAATTTTGATGTAAACACAAGCGGCTAATTAGTTAGCTGCTTGTGTTGCTTGGTAGATGGAAAGGGAACTGTAGATCGTTTTTAACAACGGTACATCTAAATCTGCCGGGGCGAGCCGAAGCAAGGTGCCATGAAAATGATCGGTTTCGATCGGCAGTCCTTTTTCCATGTCACGAAGCATGGAAGATTTCATTTCATCGGGGAGACTTCGCACCCGACCCATCGTTTGATTCCATACATCCGCATCTAGTGTCTCTTCTTGGTCTTTCCCAATTGCACATATTTCGTTAAGCAGGCGTTCATACGTTTCGATGCCATTTGGTGACTTGAGAATAGGACCAATACTGCTTCTTGTTAAGCATGTCATTCCAGCCATTGCACTGATAAAAATATATTTTTTCCAAATTTCATTGTTGATATTGTCACTGGATTCAGCAGATACGTTTGCGCCAGCAAATAAATCTTCGATCGCCCGGATGCGATCTGTTTTTTTGCCATCAAATTCACCAAAGACGATGCGGTGATGTGAACTGTAATGTTCTACTTCCCCTTTGGCATTCAGTGTAGATTCAATAAAACATAAACCGCCGATTACTCGCTCGAACCCGAAGAAATTTTTTAGTTTTTCAAAATGGGCGATCCCATTGAGTAAGGGGAGAATCGTGGTATGCTCTGCAACATAAGGAGAAAGGCTAGGGAGCACTTCGTCGAGATGATATGCTTTTGTAGTGAGAATAATTAAATCAAAAGGCAGCGCAGATTCCCCTTGGGAGATCGTAGAAACAGGGAAGCTGGCATCTCCATTTACACTATGTATAACCAACCCAGTCTCTAATTGTTGTTTTCTGCGTTCTCGAACAAAAAAGGTGACGTCAGCTCCTTTTTCTACGAGGCGACCGCCAAAGTAGCCACCAACTGCACCAGCGCCGACAACAAGGACACGCATACAGCATCCCTCCTATATAAATTTAACTTTAATAATGTTATTGTACATGGTTGAACGTAAAAGAACACCTTAATTTAGGATGCGCCGAAATGAAATTTTCAAAGAAAGGACTTATTTCTTGAAGGTTTTCGCGGGATTCATTGACCTATATAAAATATCTGGATTCAAAAAAGGAGGAAAACCATACCGTTATAAGGAAAAATACAGAATGATCATATATAAGGAAATCGGTAAGAGTTGTTTTGGAGGAGGATGGGTACGCAGATGAATCCTAAAAAGATACTTGTAGTGGACGATCAATTTGGTATACGTATTTTAATTAAAGAAGTGTTTTCCAAAGACGATGTTGTCGTCTTTCAAGCGGCAAATGGAAAGCAGGCCTTAGATATCATTTCTTTGGAAGACCCCGATTTGATTTTGTTGGATATGAAAATGCCCGGGATGGATGGACTGGAACTGCTTAGAAGATTGCAATTGGTATCTTGCCGTTCCAAAGTAATTATGATGACTGCTTATGGAGAATTGGATATGCTCGATGAAGCGACAAAATTAGGAGCACTTGCTCATTTTACAAAGCCATTTGATATTGAAGAGTTACGATCGGAAGTGATTCGTCAACTTGTGTCATAATGAATGTTGTAGTGGAAGCAACATGATATACATAAAATGATGTGAATTTGTGGAAATTTATCAAAAGTGTAATGGATGAAAAGTACAAGGATAAAAACGTGAGAATAAAAGGGGAATTGCTGGGAAATCCAGCCTCTTGGTGTCAATTGAACAGCTGGTAAGTGCTCCGGTCAATCCAATTTTTCCCTACAAAAAAATAAAGGATGCCCTAAAACTTTGACCAAACTGTGTCATTGTACTAATATATAAGAAAGCCTGGCCGACCTTTGGGGGTTGGCTTTTTGCTGATTACATATAATAAAAGGGGTAATGAGAATGCCACTTGTCTCTATGAATGAGTTCTTACCTAGAGCAAAGAATGAGAAGTTTGCCGTAGGTCAGTTTAATATGAATAACTTGGAATTTGTTCAAGCGATTGCGGAAGCTGCTAAAGAAGAACAATCTCCGTTTATATTTGGTGCAAGTGAAGGTGCTATTCGATACATGGGAATAAAGAATGTAGTTGCTTTAGCCCGTATTGCGGCAGAAGAGTCTGGTGTACCAGTAGCACTTCATTTGGATCATGGGAGTAGCTTTGAAGTAGTGATGCAGTGTATTCGCGAGGGATTTTCTTCTGTTATGTTTGATGGTTCTCATTATCCGTTGGAAGAAAACATCCGCTTGACAAAGCAAGTAGTAGCGGCTGCACATGCTGTTGGTATTTCTGTAGAAGGTGAACTAGGAACAATTGGCGGTGTTGAAGATGATCTTGATGTAGCAGAAGAAGATGCATCTTTGGCCAATTCAGCAGACGCTATTCGTTTTTGGCAAGAGACTCGTGTAGATGCGATGGCGATTGCTGTAGGGACTGCACATGGTATGTATAAGGGTGAGCCAAAAATACACTTCCATATTATCGATGAAGTAAGCAAATCGATCGAAGCGCCAATCGTATTGCATGGTGGTTCTGGTGTTCCTGATGAATCGATACAGAAAGCGATTTCTTATGGTGCTGCTAAAATTAATGTCAACACGGAAAATCAAGTAGCTAGTGCAAAAGTGGTTCGTGAACTACTCTCTTCTAAATCTGACCTCATTGATCCTCGTAAATATTTAGGTCCAGCGCGTGAAGCGATCAAGGAAGTGGTCAGAGGAAAAATGAGGTTGTTCGGCAGTTCTCACAAAGCATAAAGAAAGGATCTGTTTTCATGAAAATCTTTTTAGATACTGCGCATGTCGATGAAGTAAAAGAAGTTGTACCTTTAGGTGTTGTTGCAGGGGTTACTACCAACCCATCCTTAATCGTAAAATCCGGCCGTGTTTTTGAAGATGTTCTTAAAGAACTGATTACATTAGTTGATGGTTCCATAAGTGCTGAAGTTATGAGCCCTAACGCAGATGGAATGATCGAAGAAGGGGAGCGGCTAGCCGCTATTGCTCCACAGATCACCATTAAGTGTCCTATGACCTGGGAAGGTCTGAAAGCTGTAAATCACTTCTCCAAAAAAGGCATCAAAACCAACGTTACCCTGGTTTTCTCCGTTAACCAAGCGCTCATTGCAGCACGTGCAGGGGCAACTTATGTCAGCCCATTTGTTGGTCGTCTGGATGATATCGGGGAAGAAGGGATTTATCTCATTGAGCAGGTAGCAGATTTGTTCCGTATTCATAACCTGCCAACCCAAATTATTGCAGCAAGTATCCGTAACCCTATCCATGTAACACAAGCTGCTATGGCAGGTGCACATATTGCAACAATGCCTTATAATGTTGTGAAAACGTTAGTGCAACATCCTTTGACAACTCAAGGTATTGAGAAGTTTGAATCTGATTGGAAAAGCCGAAAATAATTTCGATAGGCCCTGACACACTTTTGTGTCAGGCCCATTCTTTTTAAAACTGACAGAAAAAATGGGGTTTTCTAAGAAAATTGGAAGTGAAAAAAACTTCTTTGCCCACTATGTTCTCCTCACACCTCTCTCAAAAAAAGTAAGTTTTCTTTATAATTTCTCAAGTCCATTATTCCAAATTCACGCCGCATGTGTTACCTTACATAAGAAGAAGGGGTTGAAGCTATGGAACGAAGTTTATCAATAGAGCTTGTACGAGTAACGGAAGCAGCAGCCATTGCTTCTGGTAGATGGATGGGTTTCGGTAAAAAAATGGAAGCTGATGATGCAGCTACTACTGCGATGAGAAAAGTGTTCGATACGATTCATATGCACGGTACAGTTGTGATCGGAGAAGGTGAGATGGATGAAGCTCCGATGCTCTATATCGGGGAAAAACTAGGGACAGGATTAGAGCCTAAAGTGGATGTAGCTGTTGATCCATTAGAAGGAACCAATATTGTCGCTAGTGGTGCTTGGAATGCACTAGCTATCATTGCGATTGCGGATCAAGGATGTCTCTTGCATGCTCCTGATATGTATATGGACAAGATCGCCGTTGGACCAAATGCAGTAGGCAAGGTAGACTTGGATGCTCCTGTTGAAGATAATTTGAAAGCTGTAGCAAAAGCAAATGGGAAAGATGTAGAGGATTTAGTGGCTGCGTTGTTAAATCGTCCGCGTCATGCGAAATTGATCGAAGATATTCGCAAAGCCGGTGCGAGAATTAAATTGATTACTGATGGAGATGTTGCAGCAGCAATCAATACAGGTTTTCCAGACACTGGAGTCGACATTTTATTTGGTTCTGGTGGTGCACCTGAAGGTGTTTTAGCTGCTGTGGCACTGAAATGTCTCGGCGGGGACTTCCAAGGCAGACTGTTGCCAGAAGATGAAGCACAAAGACAACGTTGTATCGAAATGGGCATCACAGACCCATCACGCATTCTTCGGATGGAGGATTTAGTGAAAGGCGACGACGCAATTTTCGCCGCTACTGGTGTGACAGATGGAGAATTATTAAAAGGTGTTCGTTATAAAGGAAATATCGCAACAACGCAATCATTGGTTATGCGAGCAAAGACAGGAACTGTAAGATTTATTGATGGCACTCATCGATTAGAAAAGAAACCGAATTTGGTATTAGAGACCTAAGCTGCGAAAAAGTGGTGAAACTAAATTGGATTACACAATAAGTGAATTGGAAAACAAAAAGCTCACCGAGCTTTACAAACTGGCCAAGCATTATCAAATCCCTTATTACGGCCAAATGAAAAAGAAAGAACTTATTTTTTCAATCTTGAAAGCAAATGCAGAAAAAGATGGATTTTTCTTTATGGAAGGTGTACTGGACATTTTGTCAGAAGGATATGGTTTCCTTCGTCCTATCAATTTTCTTCCTTCCTCTGAAGATATTTATATCTCTGCTTCGCAGATTCGCCGTTTTGACCTGCGTGCAGGAGATTTGGTTTCTGGTAAAGTAAGACCTCCAAAAGAAAATGAGCGGTATTATGGATTGCTGCATGTAGAAGCTGTAAATGGTGCAGACCCTGAAACCGCTGGAGAGAGACTTCACTTTGCTGGACTTACCCCATTATATCCACAAGAGCGACTACTACTGGAAACAGAACCACACAAAACTTCCACTCGAATCATGGACTTGATTGCTCCCGTAGGCTTAGGCCAACGTGGTTTGATTGTAGCTCAGCCAAAAGCTGGGAAAACCATGTTATTAAAAGAGATAGCCAATAGCATTTCAGAAAATCGTCCTGATATTGAATTGTTTGTGTTGCTGATTGATGAACGCCCAGAGGAAGTAACAGACATGCAACGATCTGTGAAAGGTGAAGTAGTCAGTTCTACTTTTGATGAATTGCCAGAAAATCATATCAAAGTAGCAGAACTAGTACTAGAACGTGCTCAGCGTTTGGTAGAACACAAACGAGATGTTGTGATTTTGTTAGATAGTATCACACGTTTAGCTCGTGCCTACAACTTAGTTATTCCCCCGAGCGGAAGAACGTTGTCTGGTGGTATTGATCCTGCGGCATTCCATCGGCCAAAAAGATTTTTTGGAGCAGCTAGAAATATCGAAGAAGGCGGCAGCCTCACGATTCTTGCTACGGCACTAGTCGATACAGGATCTCGAATGGATGATGTTATTTATGAGGAATTTAAAGGAACTGGTAATTTAGAACTCCATCTTGATCGCAAATTGGCGGAACGCCGTATCTATCCTGCTATTGATATTCGCAAATCCGGTACCAGACGCGAAGACTTACTCCTTACGAAAGAAGAGTTGGATAAGCTGTGGTCGATCCGAAAAGGAATGAGTGATAACCACGATTTTACGGATGCATTTCTTCGCAAACTGAAAAACAGCAAAAATAATCAAGAGTTTCTAGCCTCACTAGAATCCCGTCCTGCCGAACGCAAAAAAGCCCATTAATCGATAACATACCCCCTGTTCTTCTCCTCTTGAGACAGATAGAACAAGGGGTTTGTCATTAGATACAGCGATTACAATTGTTTGTGGTGAAGGAATCGATAAGTACCCAATTTTTCCCTAGTGTATTTGTACAGCGTCTTCCTCTGTGCTGACATACTCTTCTTGTTCTGCCAGAGCTACGATGACGGTACACACAACAGCGCACTTGGTTTCTTACAGGGTTAGCGACGCGACGAAAACGATCTGGTCCATAGCCTCCGCCAAATTGATCTCTGCGAAACTGATCTTGTGGGTACTGTTGTGCTAACTCTGGGTCATATTCAAACGTATCGAAGTCCTCTTCAAAATCATCATCAAAATCATTGTCAAATGCGTTGAAATAATCATCAAAATAATCCATATATAGCCCTCCCATTTTTGGTTCCCTAACTAGTTATTCAGATAAGTGACTAATTGTTTGGACAAAGGCCTAAGTTTAACGGAAATAGGGGCAGGAAAGGGCTAACGCCGTTTTTCTCCACGCTTGTCTCTAGTTGAACATAGATATTTCTACCAAAAACTTTCATATGTTGTGGGTACCCTGCATAAATTGGAGTCATGGGTACCCAATATCATGGATATGAGGTGTTGTGATGTCTGGTAAGAAGACGCTCCTAGCCTCGAGTATCGGTGTATGTACAGTTTCGGCTGCTACTGCTGTAGCTTGGGCTGGTAACACAGATTCCCATCCGATTGTGGCAGGACTTCTAACAGCGAGCAAATCAGAAGGGAGAATTGCTGCACTTGATGCGAAGGAGACTCTTTATCAATCAGGAAAGCAACTGACCATCTCCATAGGAAATAAGATCACATATGAGGTAAACAAAGGGGATTCGTTGTATGCGATAGGACTTCGGTATGGAGTTCCCTATCAAGAATTAGCTGTGTTGAACAACATTGCCAATCCAAACAAACTGAAAGCAGGAACAAAATTAAAAATTCCATTAGCTGTTAAGGAGTATACTTCCAAAGGCGGGGAAATGGTTTATCAACTTTGCCAGCGAAATCGAATGTCTTTGCAATTGTTTTTCAAATTAAATCCAAAGGTAAATTTGTTAAATCCATTGGATACTGGACAGAAAGTTTTCATTGTTGAAAAAGAAAAAGTTCCAGTACCAGTTCCTCAACCAACCCCCAAAGAGCCGAAAATAAAAACGAAACATAAAGTAGTGGTGGTTAGCAAGCGCGACAAGGTTTCTGTTGGAAGTTTCCAGTTTCAATGGCCTGTTTCAGGGATGATAACCAGTAATTTTGGCTGGCGGCATGGCAGGATGCATAAAGGTCTTGATATTTGGAGCTCTAAGAAGTCGAAGCAGCCAATCAGTGTTTCACTCAGTGGGAAAGTAATCCAGGCAGGATATCACAACGGTTATGGCAATATGGTAATGATTGATCACGGTGGAGGATGGGTTACCCTCTATGCACATCTTAGCCGCATCTCTGTCAGTATAGGAGAGTATTTGGATACTGGCCAAAGACTTGGTTACATGGGAGAGACCGGCAATGCTACAGGATATCACTTGCATTTTGAAGTACATAAAAATGGTGAAGTGATCAATCCTCTTCGAGTATTAAGATAGGTATATAAAAGAGACATTTTCCTAAGGGAAAGTGTCTCTTTTTTGGTGTTAGGATGTAAAATACTCAATAATGCCCATTATAAAGCAAAAAGCGATGAAGACATATGCTGCCAGCTCTAAGTAGTCTGTCACACTTAAAGAAGCCCAGAAACCCTTTTCTTCTTTGGTTTTATCTGTTTGGAGAGGTTCATTTTCTGACATGTTTTTTCTCCTTCCTTTGATAATATTATTTCTCTTTCATTGTAAAATGAGTTCGTTCTCTCGCTCAAGTAAAAATTGGCATCCACATCGCCGTTCCTTGCAGCTTAAAGTTTAACATGCTATAATACTCCAGTGGATTTATACGGATCGATTGAAATGAGGTGACAATAGATGAAAGCAGCAATACACCCAAATTATAAAACGGCAAAAGTAACTTGCATGTCATGCGGAACTACTTTTGAAACTGGTTCTACTGTGGATGAGTTGAAAGTTGATGTTTGTTCCAAATGTCATCCTTTCTATACCGGTAAACAAAGAACAGCTAACGCTGGTGGACGTGTAGATCGTTTTAAAAAGAAATACAAAATCGATTAATCGTAGGCAAGCATACACTGCTTGCTTTTTTTTATGGAAAAAATTAGAGCAAGGGGTTTTCGAGTATGATTGCAATTGATTTTAAAGATTTTCATTTACATACAAATCAAGTGGAAGAGATATTGGTTGCAAAAAGTTTGGATCATGTGAAGCCTCTGCTTGAAAAAGTAGAATATTTATGGAGAAAAGGGTTTTATGCAGTTGGGTTTGTTTCCTATGAGGCCGGCCCTGCTTTTGATCCAAAGCTTATGGTGAATAAAGATAATAAATTACCACTAGCATGGTTTGCTGTCTTCCGAGAACCTGATCATAGGACAAAAAATGAACTTGAAGATTACCAAGTAGGCAAATGGAAGCCTGACTGTTCGCAGGAAACATATCAGCAAGCGATTCAGACGATACATGCTGCCATCGCAAGAGGAGATACTTATCAAGTAAATCACTCCATTCGGATGCAGGCTGAGTTCCACGGAGATGCATGGGGGTATTATAGGCACTTAGCGAGGTTACAATCCGGGTATAATGCCTATTTGGATACTGGAGATTATCAAATATTATCTGCGTCTCCAGAGCTCTTTTTCCGCTGGGAACAAGACCAGTTGATCACTCGCCCGATGAAAGGAACAGCAAAGAGAGGGCGTTATCAACAAGAAGATGAACTTCGGGCAAAACAGCTGCTAGCATCTGCAAAAGACCGCGCGGAAAACTTGATGATCGTGGATTTGCTGCGAAATGATCTGGGCAAGATTGCAGTGCCCGGAACCGTTCATGTTCCTGATCTATTTACAGTCGAACGATATCCTACTCTCTGGACAATGACATCTACCATTAAAGCAAAAACGCCACCCGCCACAACGTTAACAGATATATTTACAGCACTCTTCCCTTGCGGCTCGATCACAGGTGCACCCAAAAGAAAAACAATGGAGCTGATCACTTCTTTGGAGCAGTCTCCAAGGGAAGTATACTGTGGGACGATCGGATATCTGAAGCCAGGGGCAGAGGCAGTTTTTAATGTGGGTATCCGCACAGTTTTCATTGATCAGAAGCGAAGCAAAGCGACCTATGGAGTAGGTGGCGGGATCACTTGGGATTCCACAAGTGGCGGGGAGTATGAAGAGGTCATCACCAAAGCGAAAATATTAGCGTCAAAACCATATACCCATCAGTTACTGGAAAGCATTTGTTTGAAAAATGGGATATATCCCTTATTGGAGAAGCATTTGAGTCGCATGTCCGAAAGTGCAAATTACTTTGCTTACGCTTTTCCAGAAGAAGAAATAAGGTCACAATTGGCTTTGGTGTCCAGCAAAAACCCAGCTGGAGTATACAAAGTACGTCTGCTCGTTTCATCTGAGGGAGAAATAGAAGTACAAGCAGAAGCATTACAGGACATCGCACAGCCTGTCCTCACAACACTAGCAAAAACTCCTATTTCTAGTCAGAATATATTTCTCTATCATAAAACAACCAATAGGAAGATGTATGAGGAACAAAAAGCAGCTGGCTATTTTGATACCTTGCTGTGGAACGAAAGAGGAGAACTCACCGAGTTTACGATTGGAAATGTAGTACTAGAGTTAGATGGAAAATTGGTAACACCATACCGAGATGCTGGGCTTTTGGCAGGGGTAATGCGGGCGAGTTTGCTGGAATCTGGTGAAGTGGAAGAGAGAGTTATGTATCGAGAGGATTTAGAGCGGGCTAGTTGTATTTGGTTAGTTAATAGTGTTCGTGGTTGGATAAAGGTGAAATTAGTTTATGGTAAGTAAAGACTATGATTTTTAATTTTTTATTCATATATGAATGGAGTTCTTGAAATAGGAGATCACTTTAATTTTAATTAAGAAATTAACAAGAAAAAAAGGCCATATAATGTGGCCTCCTCTTTTTATAGAACTAAATGTAATCATAATTGAAATTTGCTATTTTATTTAAGTTGAAAATTAATATGCAATTTATATAGAACTTCTATAAACAAAGAAGCGTATTGTAAATCGGGGTTGTGCGGTGTTTCTACACCGCACAACTTTTTTTACTGAGATCCCGCTTTATTAGGAGCGGGTGGTACTGCCGTCTTCAGCCGGGGGCTCCTTGCCCTCCTGCTTGGCGATCTCGGCGGGGGCATTTGCCACGTCCTGCCTCACCTGAGGTTCCAGCGACGAGTTGCCTGCGACAGCCGCCGAATACCAGTTTGCTGTGTTCTTGTCTTCGATAGACATTTTTACAGCTCCCAGTCGGTTGTGAGTGGATTCCGTTTACCACTCCCAATCCATATTTTATATAAAAGTATTATACATTTCAATCTTCTGGTTTTGAATATAGATAGGCGATTTCAGTAATCCATGGGTTTTCTCTTTATTATTATGATTTATCCTAAATAAGTGTTGATTATATCGGGGGTTGTGCGATAGTTTGCACCCCGCGTAACCTTATTTACCGAGATTTCTCAGCTACCCGCGGTGTGTGACACCTTCTTCTGCCTCCGGAGGCTTCGGGCTCTGCTCCTTATGCATGGCCTACCGTGCCAGATATGGTCTCCCTGACGCAAAAAAAGATTTTACAGGACAATTATAAACGGTGGAAATCGCAGGAAATAACTGGTGTTTAGTTTATGAAGCTTCTAAATTTAAAGAAAAACACTTTTTATAAAATCCTCAAGGAATTTGAAAACGCACAAGGTGATATGTTGGAGGTTTCATAATGGATATTGAACAAAGTCACCGTTTTGAATAACAAAAAAATGGAGTGGATACAACATTGAAAAAATTATATAAGAATGGTTAAGAAATTCACCTCTGTTTCATTCCCATCAAGAAGCGAGTAATTATTTAAAACAAAAGTTTAGCAGTGATTTGTTTTTTTGTCTTGGCGAGGGTAATGAAGTATATCACTATCATCTTTTATATGACTAAGACATCTATGTTAAATATCAAATTCAATTGGAGGATGATGATGAATATGAATATAACAATCTGGAAAAACCTTTTGATGAAACATATCAGCACATTCTAATAAAAGAGAATGGGGATATCGGTATTAACTGTAGGCGTCCTAGAGGGTCTTTCATCCATCACTGGGCCCATTCATTTGGTAAAAACACTTCCATAAATGAGTAAGGTACTGATTTAAGGGTAGAACCAGCATCAGGCGCCTGAGGGGTAACGTAACCATATAATGGAACCCGGGTAAATCCCGCATTTTTTCCCATCCCCCCGAAATAAATAAGGATTCCATTAAATGGAACCTATGTGACTGATCGCAGCAGGAACCCTGTCACTGGGTGTAAAAGTAATGAATCGATCCCAATCCCTCCTATATTTCAGCGTGTATCGCATTCTTTTTATTTCTATACTTTAGTCTTTTTCCCCAAGGTTTTAAGTAAGTAGCAGCAGTTATGAAAAGTAAAATTCCAAACACAATTATGATTCCAGTAAATATCATCTTCTGACTTTCGAGATAGTCAGGATTTTGTGCGGGATGAATCCCCTTTTTAGAGAGCATCATTAAGGATTTATGAATCCAAGAACCTATAAAAGTACTACCAAATAGGATAGTTGTTAGATTACCTACCCATTTGATTATTACCCAGTAATAGGTCGTCAAACCCCATGTTCCGATAGCTAACCAAATCCCTGTCGTCAAACTCCCAAGTGCACCAGGAATAATTAGAAACCAATCAAATGACTCCATGAAATAGTGAGCTGCATAAATAAATTCACGGTCATTTGCACTCGTTGTAATAATCGTCAAAAACAAAATTCCCAAAACACCTGTGAAATACATAATTACAAAAAGGACATGAAAAAAAACCCACCATCTTTTTTGTTTTGCATTGATTTTAATTAATTTTTTTCTTCCAAGAATCAAGATTGGTACCGTCAAAATAATTACAGACAATAATGTCCAAATAAGACTCATTAATAATTCAGCCATCCCACTCGCTCCAGTACTAGTTTTTTGGTATCTAATGAATTAATAATTCCATTATAAGAAAACATTACTGACACCTCCTGTCAGCAATGTCGAGAAAGATATTTTTGCAATACCTGTGAAAATAAATGAAGCTTTTCTTTGAGGGTTCTCTTCACAGAAAACACGCCATCTCTTCTATTTTTTTTTTCCTAAAGGAAGAATAGCGTTTTTTTCAGTTTGAGGAATTTTAACTTGATGGGCATGGGTTCTGCCGTGGAAATACCCCTTAAAGCTGGAGATTGTCCACCTCAACGCCCATCTTGGAAGCCTCGATGTCATTGAAAGTTTGGCCGATGGACAGACTTGCTCCAAGATTCATTTATCCAGTTGACAAATGAATCATACGCCTTTATAAGAATAGAAAGAGAGAATGGTCAAACTTTTGATCTCGTACATGATTCTTTTTATATCCTACATCTAAAAGAGGATTCCATAAAAATGGTCTTTACCATTACACATGATGACCCTATGAAAATGATGGAAGATCAAGGTTTTTCATCAGCTGAGTAGTAAATCGTATCAAAGGTCTGATCGTCGACCACTAGCTATTCAATGAGGCCCAGTAACAGAGTTCATAACATTACAGTAATTGGAATTTATCTGACTGATTATAGCAGCAACCCTGTCACTGGGCCTCTTACTCCCGGTAAGTTGTGAGTGGATTTCTTTTACCACTTCTGTATATGATTCTAAATAAGGTTAATATAAATCACATAAATGAAAAAATAATATTAAAAATATTGAATTATTAACCTTTGGAGTTTAACATATGTATTTGATTTTGTAGAGAAACATCAGTTATTTCATATAACAAGGATCTAAAATGTAAAAAAGTAATCATTGCAAGAGATTGGAACTAAAAGATGTGAATAAAAAGTTGGGCTGGATACTCGTGATAGCATCCAGCCTTTTCAGCTCAGAAATCGTCGTCTCCAGTCTGAGGGTCACCGCCAGAGGACGGGACATCGGTGGAGAAGCTGCGATTGTCTTAACCTGATCGTCTTCTTTTTCATTTTATTTTTTTTTCACACCACGAACTAAAATCGATTTTAAACAGAAAGTATCAACTGCCCCATCAGTTTTATAGGTAATAGAAAAAGTATCTTTTGCTGAGGTTGATGCGGATTGAAATAAATGCTGCAACTTATGTTTTGCTGCTTCTGGTGTAGCAGAACGGGCTACCCAAGTATCATAATGAAGTGGAATAGCCCATTTAGCGATTTCTTCATAGGTCAGCTCATTTTTTCGAAAGAAATCCCTCCATTCTGCCAAGGAATATTCTCTAACATGAGAAGGATCACGTGTCTGATCGACTTCATTCACAAATTGATCCAGTTCTTGATCATTTGGTGCATAGTGATCTACTAGCAGAAATACTCCACCTGGTTTTAATACTCGACTGATTTCCTTCATTGCTTTTTCAATGCTGGGAAAATGATGAGCGGCAAGCCGGCAGGTGACAACACAAAACGTTTCATTTGCAAAGGGAAGTGACTCCACATCTCCCACTTGAAAGTGTACATTTTCTACTCCTTTATCTTTGGCAAATTGATTCGCAACGTTTACCATTTCAGGAGTAACATCAACCCCTATACATTGCATGGCAATATCGGCAAAGGCTATTGCAGTGTGTCCTGCTCCTGCTCCGATGTCTAACAGTGTTTGAATACGGGGAATGCCAACAGCATGTTTCATTTTTTCTAAATCTTTCCCTGCTGCAAATACTTTATCATCTCGATATTGCTCAGGATTTTTTGCAAATTGTTCAGAAGCGGATGTCATCCTATTTCCTCCTATGCAATGGATCATTTTTCCTTATTTTATAAGAAGATTGTTCATAAGTCGAAGATATAGATATAATCAATACCATAGTTTTTACCTATGGAGATGGTCAGCATGGAAATGCGCGTTTTACGTTATGCATTAGAAATATATCGACAAAAAAGTTTTACCAAAGCGGCACACTGCCTGCATATTGCACAACCCTCACTCAGTCAGCAAATTGGAAAGTTGGAGAAAGAAATAGGAGTAACTTTGTTTTATCGGACAAGAAATGAAGTAGAGCCTACTTCCGAAGGACTCCAGTTTATGAAGCGGGCAGAGAGGATCGTGCAAGCTCATGATGATCTTCTGCGTGAGATGAAAGATCATAGAGAAGGGATTGGATCTACCCTGACCATAGGAACTCCTGCTGTCACAGGAGGCTATGTTTTGCCTCCGCTTATTCAAATGTATTTGGAAACATACCCGCAAGTTGAAGTAAAGCTAGTAGAGGATACACCAGCGAAATTAGAGCAGTTGATCATCGAAGGAAAAGTAGACCTTGCAATTCTGTCATTGCCTGTAGAAAATGAAAAAATAACTACTCAACCTATGGTGACAGAGCCGCTTTTTTTAGCGGTGCCAAGAAAAGAACAGAGTTGGATGTCGGAAAAATTACGTAATGTGGTGCAGCATGCTGGAAAAAAAGCGTATCAAACAAAAAAGATTAATATAAAAGATGTCCAAGAAACACCTTTTATATTATTAAAAGCAGAGTATGGTTTTCGTCGTATCGTATTGGATTTGTGTGCGGAAGCTGGTTTTCAGCCACGAGTTAGTTTTTTGACGAGTAATATGGAGACAGCCCAATCGTTTGTAGTTTCAGGCTTGGGTGTTACGATTGTTCCATTGATGGTAACAAGAGAGCGGACAGATATGTTATATTTTCTGCTAGAAAGGGAGCTGACTCGTACGTTGGTTTTCGCCTATAAAGAAGATAGATATTTGAGTCATGCTGCACGAACTTTTATGGATATTTATGAAACGAAGACGAGTATGTAAAGAAGAAATATACAACTGTTGATAGATTATATTTTGACTATATTGAATTGTGTTAATATAATAATACAAGATGGGAGAGGCCCATCCAAAGCACCCCAAGGAGGGTGTATGTTTATGGTTACGACGGACCTCCAGGCCAGCCGATGGGCCAAAGGAGTCGGAGACTGGGGCTGGAACCAGTGGCCGTCTCACTCTTTTTGGGCAAGAATTATAGCATTGAGAGCGAGAAAACCCACGGTTTTAATCGTGGGATGAAAGCGAGTGTTGGAGGTGAAGGAAATTTTTTTACCAGTCCAACTTTTGAAAAAAGCAATTTTACAAACAAGTATTCGCATGGTGATATATGTCTAGTCGCAACAAACGAAAACCAAGTTGTTCGCGGCAAGGAAGAATTCAATATTCGTAAACCGTGGGGCATACGGGGTTAGCTTGGTAATGAAATAGTCATAAGGCTATCGTCCCAAGAATCCAACGGCTTTAGCTGTGTGGAGTTGTCAAGATGTTGCTTCCATGTCTTGGGTAGAAGAAGATAAAAAATTGCATAACTAAAAACTCCGTTTATCTCAAAAGGATAAACGGAGTTTTATTATGAAGTTGCAACAGTTCCCTCTGACGGTGCATCAGCTAATGTTTCTTTATTGCTAAAAATACGTTTCCACCAGACAGCTAGTTGACGGTAATCTTTATCGAATAACAACATACATTCACAGCCGATCATCACCCAAGAGAAATCCACAAGTCCCATGGAGACCGCAATTCCGATATGGAGGAGACAAGCGGAGAAGATGGCAAAGTATTTGGTATATCGATTGAGCAGTAAAAATGGAAATGCTACTTGGAAAATGGTCGTCGCATAGGTTGAAAAAATTAACAACGGTTCGTATTTCCATAGTAAATCATTTATCCCTGGAGTGTAGAATTCTTGCACACGGCTGGCATAGTAGAGAGCTGTACCATTTTGCCACAGTTCGCCCATGATTTTATAGCTGCCAGAAGCAAAATACATAAATACGAGCTGAATCACACAAGTAATCCATGCAAAGTTATGAATGATGGCTACAAAATCGCGGATACCTTGATTGTCGCGAATTTTGGCAAAGACCTTCTTTTTACGCCGTTTTCTCCACCATGCATCTACAGAGAAATACGCATTTGTTTTGGCAAAGATCAAATAAACGAGCAAGAGTCGCAATACATTGTCTCCACCGTGGGTAATACTGTAATCCCGTGTGTAGATGGAGAACATCAAGATGGCCATTAAGACTCCCATAATACGGGTTTGGAAACCGATGATATAGAGTATGCTGACAG
The DNA here is from genome assembly GCF_059510375.1 of Shimazuella sp. NTD250. Lineage (NCBI taxonomy): Bacteria > Bacillati > Bacillota > Bacilli > Caryophanales > Thermoactinomycetaceae > Shimazuella > Shimazuella sp. NTD250. Next base: position 178,274 of record NZ_JCAJZS010000004.1, read on the forward strand.
CAATCCCACCGAAGATGACCGCGTTCACGACCCAAAGGTCAGGACCCAAGTCAAATAAGGTATGTATGTTATTGCTTTCTGTAATTTTTTGATAGGCTTCATAAGAAACGATTCCATTTGGCCCCCAAAGCAGAAATCGAGTGGGGATATTGAGTGCCAGCTCATACAACATGGCAACACCGAATATAATGCGAACCAAACTCAATCCAATCAGAGATTGTTTGGTAGTGAGAAAATTGATAAGTCGGTTGATCATGTTTTACCACCTCCTGCATTTACACTGGAAGGTTCCCACCAGTTGCTAGGGTAATAATAGATTTTTCCTGCTGAATCAGGCTTGTCCCTATTTGCATAGTCAGGAAATTTGTTAATCACCGCACGCAGCTGTATTTTGTTAATAGTTCCGGGAACTGTAAATTTCTTCGTGTCTAGTACATATTTCACATAAGTCTGCATGGAACGAAAAGCGCTTTCTTTATCTTCCTTTTCTCCCCATACGAAGTCACTGATCAATGAACTTTGAAATTCGGAGAAGCGAGCATTTGTGGAAAAACGATTGGATTGCAGTTCTCTGATAACAGGTAAGGTGATACTTTTCCAGTCCGTTTCTCTTGTAGCTCCTTGGTTATCAACGTACTGAACACGGATATCCAAGTTAGCTTGCTGGCTTGCAGGATTAGGAGCAAATAGTTTCCAATTTTGAGTAAATAACGGATTCATATAGCCAATTATCGTATCCCAGTGTTTGCTTTTAAATGGATTTGCGGGGGATAAGTAGATAAAAGTAAAACTAAAATGAACCAATAAAACGATCGACAATATCGCACTTGTAGTAAAAACGAGTATTTTTCGTGACAAGGAGTTCTCTCTCCCTTTTCTTAAAATAGCGTAATATAAAAATAACACAAATTTGCAAAAGGAAGTAGTAGAATGAATATGTCAAGTATAGGCAATCCGCTAGTTTTAAAAGTAAGGAATGCGGGAATTCAAATAATGGACAAATTCAAAGGGGATGACATCCTATGTCAACCGATACAAAAATAGATGCGACAGGTACATATGTGCTATTTGATGGGGTATGTAATGTTTGTAACAACTGGGTAAAGTTTATTATCAAACGTGACCCCAAAGGAATTTTTAAGTTTGCCTCTCTACAATCAGAGGAAGGTCAGGAGATCTTACAAGCTCATAATCAAAAAATCTCACTAGATTCTATCGTATTTGTTCAAGATGGAAAAGTATATACGGAATCAACTGCTATCTTGCAGATATTTCGAAAATTAACAGGTATGTGGAAAGTATTGTCTGTGTTTCAAATCGTGCCGAAATTTATTCGAGATTCATTTTACCACTGGTTTGCCAAAAATCGCTATCGCTGGTTTGGACAGCAAGAAAGCTGTATGATCCCTACACCTGAGATACGTCAACGTTTTCTATAAAGAAAAAGACTTAGATTCTCATGAGGAATCTAAGTCTTTGTTTCTTTCAATCGCTTACTGAGCAAGATGTGAACCCAAAAGAGCGATCAATCCTAATATAATGTTATAACTTGCATGAGTGATCATCGTGAGCGTAGTACTGTGACGTTTTCGAAGTATCCCCAGAGTAATGGCGAGTATAAATACGATGAGGGTAGCGACGCTCCATCCATAATTGGCATGGATCAAGGTAAATAAAATACTTGTATAGATCAATCCAAACTTTGGGAGCATCGCACCACGGAATATCAGTTCTTCTCCTAATGCAGCAGCTAATCCTAATGTTAAAATACCAGGTATCGTTCCAAATAATGGTCCTAACTGTTGATTGGTGATTTTGTCCACATTTGGGTCAATCCCAAAACCTATGATGCTGGCTATTTGTTCTAATAAAATGTTCACAAGGACAAAGCCGATGGCAAACGATATGCCTATAAAGAGCATTTTCCAAGTTGGCCGGATAAGACCAAGACGAGCTAATGTTTCTTTTGTACCTCGTTTTTGGAGCCATCCGACCCCAAATAATGCGATCAAAGCAAGCAAAATATCTTGAGTCCACAAGCTGGCTATGGTTGTTCCCTCGGTTGTATTTTGGATTAGCTGTTCTAGGGAAAAAGCAGTTAAAATATAAACATGAAAGACAATAAAACTGAGACTGAGGGAAATCGTATGTACATCATTATCAGGTTCTATCGATATCGAATGACTGATCAGTCTGCGTATTGGCGGGATAAAGACCAATAGTGCAGCCACAGAGACGATGAATAGTGCTAAAGACTGCAAAACATCCTTTTCATGGATGCGATCCAGATGTAAAAGTGCGGTTGCATTGGAGATAGCCACCAGCCCATATGCAGCGATGATAATCGTAAAAATAATACGTGTAATCCATTCATATAGTTTAGGATGGGTATCTCGGTGTTTGATTCCAAACTGGAGAAAATAATAGACAAGTAAAAAAGGCGCGACTTGCAATGCAATATCTAACACAAATGGGGTCCCCTTCTAAGATAGATTTGATGTTCCTTTCCACTCGCTTATAATTATGTTACAATCAATTGACTTATGGTTAAAAAATGGGAGTGAGAAAAAATGCTGGATCGACTCCAGTCCATTCATAATCGTTATGAAGAGCTTAGTGCATTATTATGTGAACCTGAAGTGATAAATAATCCAAATAAATTACGCACATATTCGAAAGAGCAGCGTGATCTTGAAGCACAAAACAATGCCTACTTGGAGTATAAACAAGTAATAGAAGGCCTGCAAGAAGCTAAGGCAATGTTTGAAGAAAAGCTGGATGACGAGATGCGTGAACTCGTTAAAGCAGAAGTCGATGAATTGTCTGAACAAAAAGAGCAATGGGAAGAACAAATCAAAATTTTGCTCCTTCCAAAAGACCCGAATGATGATAAAAACGTGATTGTTGAAGTCAGAGGGGCAGCAGGTGGAGACGAAGCTGCATTGTTTGCTGCTTCTTTATATCGGATGTATGGACGATATGCGGAACGCCATGGTTGGAAAATAGAAGTTTTAGAAGCCAATTCAACTGGACTCGGCGGGATGAAAGAGGTTGTGTTTTCTATTCAAGGCCAAGGAGCTTACAGCCGTCTAAAATACGAAAGCGGAGCACATCGTGTACAACGCGTACCTTCGACAGAGTCCGGTGGAAGAATTCACACCTCTACTGCTACTGTTGCAGTATTGCCTGAAGCTGAAGATGTAGAAATTGAGATTCATGATAAAGATTTGCGGATTGATACATTTTGTTCGAGCGGCCCTGGAGGACAAAGTGTAAATACTACCAAATCGGCAGTTCGAATCACACACATTCCTTCAGGTATCGTAGTATCTTGTCAAGATGAGAAGTCGCAAATAAGCAACAAAGATAAAGCGATGCGCGTATTGCGTGCTCGTCTTTATGATATGAAACAGCAAGAAGAGATGGCAAAATACGCAGATGCAAGAAAATCTGCGGTAGGTACTGGAGACCGCAGTGAACGTATTCGTACGTATAATTTTCCACAGAGCAGAGTGACAGACCATCGGATCGGTTTGACTCTGCACAAGCTGGACATGATCTTAGATGGTGATTTGGAAGAAGTCATCGATGCTTTGATCTTACACGAGCAGACGGAGCAATTAAAATATGCACAATAACACCATCCGGGAAGCCTTTCATCAGGCTTCCTCTTTTTTGAAGCAAAAGGGAATAGACGGATTATTTGAGGCAGAGTGGATGCTTCGCGAGTTACTAGCAGTTGATCGAGCGTCTTTTTTTCTTTTGTGGGACAAGACATTGACAGAAGAACAAACAGCTGTGTATCAAGAATGGGTGGAACGCAGAGCATCTCATGAACCATTGCAATACATTTTCGGCAAAGCCGATTTTTACGGCCGGCCTTTTCGTGTTACACCTGATGTTCTCATTCCTCGTCCAGAAACAGAATTGTTGGTGGAGCATGTCATCCATAAGGCAGATGCTCTCTATGATGATCTGCCGATTCGTGTGGTAGAAGTAGGTACAGGCAGCGGCTGTATTGCCATTACGTTGCAGTTGGAACGCCCTCACTGGTCCCTTACTACTATCGATCTATCAGCAGATGCACTGCGAATTGCGAAAGACAATGCAAAACTGCATGGAGCAGCGGATAAAATTACTTTTTTACAAGGTTCTTTTTTAGAACCTGTGAGAGAAGAAGTCGCTGATGTCATCGTTTCCAATCCTCCTTATATCCCTTCAAAGGTCATTGGTACATTGGATCAAGAAGTTAAGCATTATGAACCTCATCTTGCCTTAGATGGAGGGGAAGATGGAATATATCCCTATCGAAAAATCATTTCTCAAATAGCGAAAATGCCTGCTAGAGGAAAGCGATTGATAGCATTTGAGATTGGAGATGAGCAAGGAGAGCAGGTAGCAGATCTTGTACAACAATTGCCTAAAAGTAAGGATGTAAGAGTATTACAAGATATGAATGGCAGAGATCGGTATGTGTTTGGATTGATTGATTGAACAGAGTTTAGACAGGAGGATATTATCCTGCTGTCTTTTTATGTCTTGTAACTTGTATTAGGTAGTGTTGCTTAGGAAATGATTCATATTCGTATACTTAAGTTGGAACAACGAATATACCCAAATATGGGGTTCAGGGGAGATACATGTAATTTTAGAACATAAGCTGTTTAATATTTCCATGTGCAATCTAGACATAATATCTAAAGATGAACCTTGTGCCAGTCGATGGCATGCCAAGTTTATCTCTTTGTGGGAGGATGCACCAGTCACTGAAACCGCGCCTGCGGTTTGGCGATCCGTCATCTGCTTTTCCTCCTTTCATAAGTTTGCCAAATCTTTCGTGATGAAAGACCGGATGGAAGTCTGCCCGCTTTCGCATAGGATGATGTTGTTAAAAAAACGCAATCCTTATTCATTCCATTACAGAATGACGTTTGCTTTCTCCATCTTCCTTTACCTCCAGTTTCATCAGGTCGACTTACGTCTTCCCTTCCTTTACAGGGAAACTGGAGGCTTATCACGTTTCACATCAGTACACAGATGGGGCCTATCCACCGATGACTTTCGTGTCTGCGTCTAGGGAAATAGGAACCCTAGCTCCTAACCATTTACCTTTTGGTTCGAGCCCAGCATCTTTGGCTCGTTGTGTATCACGACGTTTACCAGCAGTTCACTTACGTTAACCATACCATCTATCCCTAGCTCCTAACCGCTTTGGTGCTAGCAGTCATGTTAAATCCTTACGGTTTAGACATCATCCTATGGATGCGGCTACATTGTCCCGAAAGCTTCAAACCTTTAGATTACTCTATACGCATGTTTCGGTAGGGAACTGAGAGCAGAATCTCAGGTGGAATCGAAATGTCCCACAGCTACTGATGCGACTTCGTGTCGCACCCTAAAATTACACGTATCTCCCCGCAACCCCATATAGAGGTAAAACGGAGGAAAATAGTAACAGGTCACTTTTGTCATCAAATATAAGATTAATGATATAAAATTTAATATAAGGGATATAAAAGGAGGGGAATATGGAAGTTTTTGAACCGTATCTTGCTAGGATCGACAATCCCGAACACCGCTATCGGACAGAGGAAATCTTATCGTGGATTGCTACGAAATACCCTCATCTCAAACGACACATTAAATGGAATACACCCATGTTTACTGATCATGGCACCTTTATTATCGGCTTTTCCACAGCAAAGCATCATCTAAGCATTTCACCCGAAGAAGCAGGTATTACGAATTTTGCGGATGATATCACCCAAGCTGGCTATAGTGCTACCAAAGGCTTGTTCCGAATTCCTTGGAATGAGCCAGTAAACTACGAATTGCTGGAGAAAATGATTGCATTTAATATTCTGGATAAAGCAGAACATACGAATTTTTGGCGGAAATAATACATCAATAAAAGGGGATGACCCAAAAGCCTAAATAGCAAATGGACTGGGATTTCCAGTTTTCATGATGGAGTACCACCAAGGTGTTACCTTACATGATTCAGTAAAATGGGTTGCTAGAGCTTGTGAGAATGGCAAAGCAATTTATATTGGTTGTTTCACCAACCAAGGAAAATGCCATATGTGTTAGAGAATATTTCTATTGATATGAATGATCAGGAAACAAAAAAGTTTACGGAATTCATATTCCGTAAACTTTTTTATATCCAAAAGGTTGCATTCGGTTTACAGAATGATTCATCCAACGCAATTTGGCATGCCTCGTCGAAGGTGCCTATATAATATGCAAATTTTTTAGGATAAGCATTTTGATAAATCATATACGATCCTTCTCTTTGATTATAAATGGGCTTTTCACCTAAAAAATGTGTACGAATCCTTTGATTAATAGGTAAATATCCCCAGGCTATGTGTCGGGTAGGTCAGGCTCCTTTCAGAGCCGTTCCCCCCTAAGAACCGTACGTGAAAGTTTCCCGTCATATGGCTCAAGCCTTTCAAACGTTCTTTGAGGAACGCGGTTTCTCAACGGTTAGATTAAGGTTATGAACTTGTCTATGGCAGTTAGGATGTAGAAGGACTCTATTGGGGTTCAGGGGAGATACATGTGATTTTAGGACATAAGCTGTTTAATATTTCCATGTGCAATCTAGACATAATATCTAAATTGTTTAAAGTGTAGATAGTGCTATATTGAAGGTACCAGCAGTAAGTCTACTTTATGAGCGGAGGAGCAACTGTGTCTGAGAAAATCGTGAACGGTGGAGTATCCCTCTATGGTTTCATGGTTCTCCCTGATCCGCTCACTCTCTGGCGGGGTGTTGCATGAAAAATGCATAACACCCCGCCAGAATGCTTTTATAGAGATAAGAACCACCGTTTTAAGATTGATTGGTAAATATTCCTATGTCTCATTTTTACATGTATCTCTCCGCAACCCCTAATGCATCAAGAAAAGTTCCTATGGGAATGAATAGAAGTAACTTGAATCAAAGAGCGACTGAAAATGGAAAATGAAAAAAGTAACTTTTTACTCTATATGAACAAATTCACTAACAGAAATATCCAAATGTAATTTTAAGCAATAATAAGTAAACGTTTTACTTCGGAAAAAGGTGCTCCTTTCTAAGCTTGAGCATAAATCCATTCGGTGAGTCTCTGTTTTCGCTTTCTGTGAAGAAACGAAAGCCCTTGCGAAACGTGGTTATGTCCCGCTCGTTCGCAATAGATGTAAGTGAGCAACAAGAGCAAGAGAAAACGATGAATCGCAGTAACATCTCGAATCTGATAACGATCCATGGCAAGCTTAATGAAGAAGCAAGGATTCCACAGATAGCGATACATCGGTACTCAAAAACAATCGAAGGGATTTTGGCATCACCAAATAAATTTCCCCTCTGGCCAACAGAAGAGAACAACCGCATTGGGGTTGTCATGTAGGGCCTAGAAGAACCAGCAGCCATGTCACAAAGTGTGATTTGCCCAAATAAATGACAAGAACGTCTACTGATAAATGGGAGGATTTTTGATGGAAAAGGTACTTATTCTTGGTGCAAGTGGTCTTGTAGGTAGTGCTTTGATCGAAGAATTGAAAGTTAGATTTGAACTGTATGGGACGTACTTTTCATCGTTATCCAATCTCCCCTTTCATCATCAGTTCCAATTAAATGTTCAGCAAATCGGGAAGATGAAGGAAATGATACAAGTAATTAAACCTGACTTTGTGATTTCTTGTTTAAGGGGAGATTTCGATCATCAATTTAAGTTTCATGAAGAGTTGGCTAAGGTGTTACGAAATAATAGTTGCCGTTTGTATTACTTTTCTACCACAAATGTATTTGATGGAGATCTTTCAAGACCCCACACAGAAATAGATATACCTATTTCTGAATCAGATTATGGGAAATTTAAAATAAAATGCGAGAATATGCTAAAAAAAATATTGGATGAGAGAGTGATGATTATTCGAATTCCCGCTATATGGGGAAAAACTTCTCCCAGATGGAATTTAATCAAAGAAAGCATAAAAAATGATAAAGTAATAGATGTATATAGCAATCTTGTATGTAATAATCTGTCAGATGCTCATCTAGCAAAACAACTACGATATATTATGGAGAATGAGCTAAAAGGAATATTCCACTTAGGTTCAGTAGATATGGAAACACAGGGAGAATTTTTCGGGCAAATCATAAGTAAACTTGCGAGTGAAAAAAATATATTGCGACATGTTTTATATCAGGATAAAGCTGATAACTTTTACTTTTTTTTATATTCTAATCGTGAGGATATACCAGCATCTCTACGATGTACAAATAAAGATATCATCTCGTACTTGCTAAACTATTGACAATTCTGTTATATCTATCTGTTATTTACAAGAAATTGAATAAAGGGGCAATCATAAGTATACTCGGATTATACAAGTTAAAAGCAAATTCTCAGAATTGTGGGGAACCCATAGAAGAGGAGCAATACGATGTTTGCTAAAATTGACGCCATGAGGGTGCAGTTACAAACACTTCGACAAAAAAATAAAATTCATCCCGAAACAGAAAATAGTATCAGAGAGAAGTTTATCGTAGATTGGACCTATCATTCGAATGCTATTGAAGGAAATAGCCTTTCTTTGATGGAAACAAGAGTAGTATTGGAAAGTGGAATGACAGTTGGCGGAAAATCGCTCAAAGATCATTTAGAAGCTATTGATCATAAAGAAGCAATCCTCTATTTAGAAGAACTCGCCCAAAAAGAAGAAAGACTGAGTGAGATGCATATCAAACACTTGCATGCCATCGTACTTGGACGGATTCGACCAGCGGATGCTGGGCGATATCGAAGTGTACCTGTGACGGTTGGTGATCATATTCCGCCACAACCATGGGAAGTACCAATTCAAATGGAACAGCTCATCCAACAATACCACGATCAGTGGAGTACCCTTCATCCTTTAGAACAAGCAGCTTACTTGCATTGTGACTTTGTCCGCATTCATCCTTTTATCGATGGAAATGGACGGACAGCAAGGCTCATTACCAATCTTGAACTAATGAAACATGGCTTTCCGCCTGTTATTTTGCCTGTCGAGGAACGAGTTTCTTACTATGAAACGTTGCAAAAATATGATGATACGAGGAATCCCGCTGCTTTCTTAGCTTTATTTACTAGATTGGCTGAAAAGTCTCTTACCTTTTATTTATCGGTTTGCAGCCCTCATTGAAGTTATGAATAGGAGAGGGGATTAGCGATAAGGGCTATTACAAAAGAATACAAATATACCCTGTATCTAAAAAAAATTCATGGAACTACTAATCCCATGAATTTTTTTTAGACGTTTTTAGTTTCTTAGAAATTTTCTGTGTTACTTTGCTAGATGAACCAATTAATGCTGAACAAATGCTGAATAGAGTTGTTCTAAAATCTCTTCTGGTGAATATCCCCTTACTTCCCTTTGAAATAAATAGAACTCGCTTCTTAAAGTTGTGAGTAGCATGTCTGTTTTAAAGACGCTGTTTTGGCTGCTTTCTTCCGTCATTTCATCGAATAACTCCACAAAGAATTGGTGTAATTCTTCGTATAAAGGGCTCTGTGTTCTCTTTTTCGACTGGTTAGTCGAATCGTAATTTTCTACACCTTTTAGTAATTGTGATTTCGTTTCTCTAAAGCGAATGAATATATGGAGAACCTCTTTTAATTTTGCAGCTGGCGACTCCTTCTTGTTATCCTTCAAATATGTTTCAATATCTTCGAAAAACAAAACGACATTATCTTTCATTAAATCTAAACATAATTCCCCTTTGTTTCGATAACGGCGATAGAGTGTTCCAGGACCGATCTGAGCCTCTGTAGCTATTCGATTCATGCTCACTTGTTCTACACCAAATTGGTCAAATAGTCTCATTGCCGTTTCTAATATACGCTGACGATTCTCAGCAGCATCACGTCGTTCGAGACGATTATTTTTTTTATCTAAGTCTTTCATGATCTTCACTCCTAATACGCTGACAGACATTGACAAACGGAGAGTTCTCCTTTTATAATAAGTGATAGAGTTCTCCGCTTAAGATTATCTTAATGAAAAGAGGATTGCAACAAATGGAAAAGCATATAGAAAAAGCAGCACTTTTGGTCATGGATATGCAAAATGGGATTGTATCTCGTTTCGCTCAAAACAAAGAATTGTTAGTTCCAGTTCAGAAGGCTGTGGCAAGTGCACGTGAGCATAATATCTCGGTTATTTTTGTACGCCTTGGATTTAGTGAAGGCTATCCTGAGATAAGCCCGCAAAATAAGACATTCTCAAATGTTTCCAAATATGGAGGAATGACTACTTTAGATGAAGCAGCGCAAATTCATGAATCGGTTAAACCTGTTGGAAATGAACCTATAGTTACGAAGTATCGGGTGAGTGGTTTTGCCGGAAGTACGCTCGAAATGATCCTCCGTTCCCAACAAATAAATACGCTTATTCTCAGTGGAATTGCAACAAGTGGTGTGGTGTTGTCGACATTGCGTGAAGCAGCAGATAAAGATTACGCTTTAACAGTGTTGAGTGATGCTTGTCTTGATAGCGATCCTGAAGTTCATCGTGTCCTAACGGAGAAAGTATTCCCTCGCCAATCCGAAGTTATCACCGTCGATTCTTGGATCGACACATTGAATGAAGTCTAGGGTACTACTGAAGGAAGGAATAGTTTTGAATACATCTAGAAATAACCAATTTAATCGAAAACTTATTGCACCGATGGTCTTAGGCTCGATATTGAATCCTATTAATTCTACTATTATTTCCATTGCTTTAATTCCCATTGGGAGCGCATTTGGTGCACCACCATCGCAAACAGCTTGGCTTATTTCTGCTCTATACCTAGCAACAGCAATCGGTCAACCAATCGTGGGAAGATTGGTTGACATTTATGGTCCAAGGCCACTTTTTTTAATGGCGGCATCTCTTGTTGGCATCTCAAGTGTAATGGCGATTTTTTCTCCTAACATCTGGTGGTTGGTAGTTTCCAGAGTGCTACTTGGTTTGGGAACTTGTGCAGGCTATCCGACTGCAATGTATCTTATCCGTACAGAAGCAGAGCGAACTGGAGAAGAAAGTCCCACAAGTATTCTTACCATATTAGCTATAGCCACCCAAACGATCGCTGTTATTGGCCCAACATTAGGCGGTTTTCTTATTGAAATGGGTGGTTGGCAAAGTACATTTTTCGTAAATATTCCTTTGTCTTTGGCTTGTCTTCTTTTGGGTTATTTTCGTTTCCCGAAGGTGTCAGCAGTTTCCGATAGGGAGAAGAAAAAAAGAATGGCAATTGATTATAAGGGGATCGTACTTTTTATCATTACTCTGATATTCGGTTTACTCTTTCTGATGGGTCCGACTATAAAGAATTTGTACTTGTTAGTGATAGCAATCTTTGCAGGCATCATTTTTGTCTTTTTGGAGTGGAATATAAAAAATCCGTTTATCGATATTCGATTATTTCGAGGGAATTATCCCTTGTTATTGACTTATGCTCGTGGTTTACTTTCGTCTACCGTTACCTACAGTATTCTTTATGGATTCTCTCAATGGCTGGAGAAAGGCAGGGATTTACCTCCTGCAAAAGCAGGCTTATTGCTATTGCCTATGTTTTTAACAGGGATCATTGTTTCTAAAATCACAGAAAGAAGTCTTACCATACGTTTGAAGTTGATTATTGGAAGTACGGTGCAGCTCATCGCTATTGCTCTGTTGCTGTTTACTAATTCTACAAGCTATCTTATTTTTCTTGTAGCGATTGTTCTGCTCTTTGGGGTGCCACAAGGTTTGCTGAATTTAGCCAACCAAAATGCAGTCTTTTTTCAAGCACTCCCAGAGCAGATTGGAGCTTCTGCTGGTTTGTTACGAACATTTATGTATATGGGTGCTATGATTGCATCTGCGGCAAATGGATTATTTTTAAAATCAGGTGCGATGACAATAGGGATTCACCAAGTCGCTATTTTGTGTGGTGGGATTAGTTTTATTCTTATACTAATAACGCTGTTCGATCGTTCCTTGTTCAAAATCGGAAATAAATTAGAAACGGGTAAGTAGAAAAAGCGCGCCGCCCCGCTCAAACCAAAAGTCTGAGCGGGGCGGATGGTCATCGCTTGGTCTACTGTCGAAGACGCCAATGCCTCCAACGAGTGTATGATAAAAACCCAGCTTTCCAATAAGGAGTATAGGTGATGTCAAATGTATTGTTTTTTAATGTCGCCAGAGATGGTCATGTAAATCCAACAATGGGGATTGTCAAAGAATTGGTCAATCGAGGAGAGAAAGTGACGTATTATTGTTCTGGAGAGTATCAGGATCGCATAGAACAAACAGGTGCAACCTTTCGTGCCTATGAAAAAAGATATAAAGAAACCACAGCGCTTGATATCCCTATAGCTGGTATGGCAATGATCTATTACATGCTTCAGGATACAGAACATAGAATTCGTACGATCTTGCCTAAGGTACAAGAGGAAGAGTATGACTATGTGGTGTTTGACAGCAGTTGTGCTGCTGGTTGGATCATCGCAGATATTTTGCAGCTTCCTAAAATCTCATCTTGTTCCATGCTGGCGATAGAACAACGAAATACGAAGGTGGATCGGAAATCTTATACCGAAGCAGATAGGGAATACTTGCTTAAATCTAAAGAGATATTAAATGATGTAAAGAAAATATATGCTTTGAATTCCATGCCTGTACATGATTTTAGGCGTATCATGTCTTTTCCGGGGGACCTTAATTTCGTCTTTACATCGAACTATTTTCAAAAAAATGCGGAACAATTTGATGAAACATTCCGATTTGTCGGCCCCTCTATTGCCCTGCGAAAAGATACAGAAAACTTTCCATATGAAAAGCTACAAGAGAAACCAGTGATTTATATTTCAATGGGTACGATTGTGAATCAGCAAGCCGAGTTCTACCAAAAATGTTTCCAAGCGTTTGCTGGTATGGATGCTAAAATTGTCCTTTCTGTTGGGAAGAACACAAAGATAGAGGAGTTAGAAACTATTCCAGATAACTTTATTGTTCGCAACTATGTACCTCAACTAGAAATACTCCAGCATACAGATGTATTTTTCACACATGGCGGGATGAATAGTGTGAGCGAAGGGTTGTATTTTGATACACCATTAGCTGTGCTGCCTATATCCAATGACCAGCCGATGGTTGCCAAAAGAGTGGAGGAAGTTGGAGCAGGTATTCAGCTAGATTTCCACCAAGTAACACCAGCTGTTTTGCGGGAAATAGCAGAGCTGCTATTAGCTGATGACATATACAAGCAACATGCCCAAAAAATAGGGAATTCATTTCGAGCGGCAGGGGGGTACAGAAAGGTTGTAGATGATATATTTGAATGGAAAGATTTTATATTTGATCGCACAACACCCTAATCTACCAGATACCTCTTCTAGAGATAAAATCAAATAAAGTAATTAACAAAAATAGTTACCCATCCTAAAAGGAACAACCCTTATTATTTGGTTGTTCTATTTTTCTTGGAATTTGTTATTTATCAACTACAGGAGCATTATTGATAATCTTCATTGATTTTTCTTTCAAAATAGAGAGTTCCGCTTGATCTCTGTAAGGGGAAGTGCATATTTTCCATCTCTCAAGTGCTAAAAGTTCCTCTTTTATATTACCGACTGCCGTTGTTGTAAAATAAGCTGGTTTATATCCCGATAGAAAAGCATCAATGGAACTAATTTTGGACAATAGTACTCTCCCTTAAATTTAGAAAAAAATGTGTTTTCCATAATGCAGTTAACGATATATAAATAGATGATAACAAGAAGACTAGTGCTAGTTTGATTAAGACAAACTTAATGATAAACTTCATTTAATTTTCCATGTAAATGTTTAAGTACTTCATAATCTCCATGTGAAATCAATATTTTACCATATGATGTATCCAAGATGGTTGGGTGTTTCTTGGCTGCTGGTTGATGATATCTTTTCCACATCCAAGTGATATCTTCTAATATATAGGGTATATGTAGAGAAAACATAATACCACTAACAGTTGCACCAATGGTTTGATCATCCAAATGATCCGTGTTCATTCCGTTTTCTTTCATATCCCAAACCTCAGAGAAGAATTCTACCGATTTCGGAGGGAATCCTAGTACTTTTCCTAATTTGTAACAATATTCGGTGGTATTTATTTTCAACCCATTCATAAGATTTATGTAATTTTGTTTGTCTTCTTCGGTTTGAAAAAATAGATAGCCATCACCTAGTATATTGCTGGGGAAAAGGTAAGGATATCCTTCAGATAATAAACGATCAAGCCAAAGTTTTAACCTTGGATTCCCTTTTTCATTCCAAAGACATGTCCTTTTGAAATCCATTAACCACGTATCTTTCACTTTCTCAGAACCCTTGCTTTGTGTATAATGAGCTTGATCGAAGATCGAACAGCTCGTGTGCAGAATTGCAGGAGCTGATGAGCCAACCCACCAAGCAGATAGGAGAGACTCATGTTCAATCTCACCACCCAGGACGGTCCGGACTCCCGCGATCCCAGCGAGATCGAGTGGTCCGGGAAGCAGCGTTGCGCCTTGGTGCCCTTCGAGCTTGACGAGAAGGGCGTGCCGGTTAACCCCATCGAGCCGGGGCTACCTGAAGGTCGCGGCGAGTTGTGGCACTGGGGTGAGGCGGTTACGGCCGACGCTTCCGTGATCATCGTCGACGACGGGAATCGGCAGCTGTTGATGATCGAGCGGGGCGACGGCCACGGATGGGCTCTGCCTGGCGGCTTCCTGGACAAGGATGAGACGCCTCGACAGGCGGTGGTTCGTGAACTGGAAGAGGAAACCGGTCTGATCCTGCCGGAGTCCGAATTCGACATGCAGAAGGGCCGGTACGTTTCCGACCCCCGCGGGGGCCGAGCCGCTTGGATTGTCACCGTCCTCGGCGTGGCTGTCCTCCGCACCGACACCCCACCCGAGGTAATCGGCAGCGACGACGCCCGTCGGGCGCTGTGGCTTCCCGCCAACGACTACGCGGATCTGGAGAACGCTATCGCCAACCTGGGCGGTCGCGTCTTCGCCCCGCACGTCGACATGCTGCGGGATCTGCTTGGCTGACATGGTTCCTTGCGCCCCTTGAAACCAAGTTTCAAGGGGCGCACCCATATGAACTAATTAGGGGTAGAAGGATTACCTCCACCCCTTTTAGGAATAAACAGACTCATTTTAGCACCTCCCATTGTTTTCTATTTTTTAAATTTGTCAACATTTTAAATAATATATAAAATAATTACAATATCAACATTTTCTGATTATTTTCCCGCAGATTTGCTGTTTTCCTATTTATGAAGTCCAATATTTGCATTTTCCGGTAGACTGGGATGTGGATCTCTGTAAAGAGAACAAAAAACCCTCCTACTGATGTAAGAAGGTTTCGAATTATTAGCTATCTGGTTCTGGATCACCTTTTGGGTCATAGTACAACATATTAAGCACCGCCTTCTTTTCAAGGGATAATAAACATACAAAATTCCACTTAATCTGGTTCTGGGTCACCTTTCGGGACATAATACAACACTTAAACACCACCTTTTCTCCAAGCTTTCCATGCTTGATCTTGATATAACTTTGACTTGGTTTCATTCCCAATACTACTATAAAAGTCACTTGTCATGATGTAAATATCTACTGGTACAACGTTTTCACCAACAGAATCGAGTATTTCTTTTACTTTTTTAAATGACTCATTTGCTGATGATTTCTTATTTAATTTAAGTTGTACATTTCCTAATGTTGCGTAATTATTCAATTTTATATCAATATCATTGGATTTATCGCAGTATTCTACAGCATTTAACAGTTGTTTTTCTGCTTCCTCATACTCTTTCATTTCGATTAATAATTTTCCATAATGATAACAAGTGTCAGCAACAAGAAAATGGTTTTTGGATACAAAAGCTAGTAAATCTAAAGCTTTACGATATCGAATTTTTGATTCTTCTAGTTCTCCTAATACAGATAAAATATGGGCTTTTGTTGACCATACAGAAAATAATCGCCTATATGATCTATTTTCCCATGCTTTTGCAAACCCTTATCGACATATTTAAGAGCTTTTAAGGGCATTCCTAGTCGTACTAATAGATTAGCATAACGTTCATAAACCTGAATTTTTAAATTATCTTTGAGAAAATCTATCATTTCTAATAAGTGTTCCAAATACTGACATGCTTCTTCGATTCTACCCAGTTGTTCTAAATAGAGTGCTTGATTGAAATACAAATACGTCTTGTAATATTTTCTTTTACCATCATCTACAAAGCAGTCAATCGCTTTTTGGGTGATTTGCCAAGCTGTTTCGTAATCATTACTCTCATAAAAAGCGATACGTGCAAGGTCGTTATAACAAATAGGAGGCAGGTTAGAATTTGATAGATTGGGACATTGGTCAAGGGCTTTTAATGTCAACTCCAACTGTTTTTTTGCCTTGCCATATTTCTTTTGTTCATAATAGGCACGATCTCGTAAGAAAGAGGCAAATGCACTGGCATCACGAAACAAATGTAAGTCTGAGAATTCATCTATCCGCTTAAGGGCGGTTTCAGGAACAGCAGTTAAGACATCTTCGATATGCTGTAATTCCTGCATCACACCTCTTTCCCGCTCCATCATTTCATCGATAATCCCAAATAATTCTTCTGCTTTCCCAAGAAACTTCGCATATTCGATGTATTTTTCATCGGCAACCGTTGGCAATCCTCGTTCGATGCTGCTGATGGTGGTCGTTCCTATTCCAAGGGCATCTGCCATCATTTGCTGCGTTTTTCCTTGTTTCTTTCTCTCTTCAAGTAAGACAGGCCCTACGATATCTTTTCTCATTTTGCCATTCTCCTTTTTCCTCCGTAATAGTTAATAGGTTTTCCGGTGATTTTATCTGAATTTGAAATAAATTACAAATTGATAAATAAATAACAAAATAAAAGTGAAAATATGTTGTTATTGCTAAATATTATGTGAATTAATAGACTGTTAGTAAGAATTTCACATATGGAAATGGCGGGGATGAGATGGCTTTGAAGCTGGTCGTAGAAGGAGAAAATGAAAAAGTGCGGGATTTTATCAAAGAGATTCATAGTTATAAAACATATCGTTTTTACGATCGATCCAACTACTTTATTAGCCCAGTAGAAATGCGGGTGGAATATTATTTTGATGAATCACGATTTTTAAAAGAAGAAAAACGAGATATCAAAAGGGTTTCGTTAAAGGTAGATGAACAGCAAACGATTGAATTTGATTTAATAGATTCCAAGGTTATCGATATGAATGGAACGATGCTTATTATCGGTAAAAACTTTGATATTTTTGCATGATGATTGCTTGCATTGAAAAAATTGGGGTTCTAACATGCTTCTGAAAATCATTGATATTCTATTGATCTATTTCTAACTTCTATTTTTCTTTTATTCATGTAAAATAGATTTATCTTAATTTAACGGGGGTTTTTATTTGATGCGTCTTACATCTTTATTACTCTCCTTGACCCTTATCGTTGTTCTCTTATTATTTCAAACCGAACAAAGCTATGCTAAATCGCATCATTCCTATCACTCCCATACTTCAAGTATTTCCCATGGTAACGACATCAATGGAGACAGTGGAATTACTGGCATATTTGTATATTTTTTTCTTGCTTTCATTATTATCGTTTATGTTGCTGCGACATTTATCAGACGAAGACGGCATTGACATAGTTGTTATACAGATTTTACATATAGCAAAAACCGTATGAACTATTATTTTCATACGGTTTTCTTTATGTGAACAAATGTTATAATCGAGCCCGAGCAGCTGCGGGTGCAGTTGCTCAGGTGTCCTTGATGAGGGACATCTACAGGAGGAGTTTCCTGTGACTCAGCTCGTGGCGGCGGGGGCGGCTTTCTTCAGAAGGATGCCGTTCAACTCGACTTCGCCATTCGGGTACACAGAGAAGAAGTGCTCGGTGTTCGGGATGTGGAAGACCGTCATTTCCCTTCCCGTGATCAGGTCCACTCCGGGGACGGGATCTCCAACCGGGTACGGTTTGACATCGTCATCGATGTCCACGAAGTACAGATACCCTTCGAAGAGGTAGACACCCGAGTTCGGGTACACCAATTCGTCATCCGAGACAGCGACTCCCAAAAGCTCGTTGATCATGTCAGCCGACACAGGAACCTCCTGTAGGTGGTGGTTATTGACTTATCTTTATCATATTTTTTTTATGATTTAGTTGCAATAAATTTGATGAATTCCGATTTTTATAGAGAAAAAATGAGATGTGGTAAGTGATTCACCAAAGATAGATGAAATCAAACGATTGAGTATGATTTTCGATATTTCAAAGTAACGATAGGAATGGAACCATGTTGATAATTGGTAAAAACTTCGATATTTTTTCGTAATTTTTCGTTTATTAAGTGTAAAATTATGATAGACAACAAGAGAAGGGTGAGATTATGGAGATAAAGGAAGTGGAAAATAATATTTCCAATATCCGAAAAACACGACAATTATGGGATGAGTTTGCATTTGTCCAAAACGATCAGTTAGAAGATGTGAACTACCAGAAAAGATTTGTATTGGCAACCGCATTGCAATACGATCATCTACCATCAGATAAATCATTAATCAAATATTTACTAGAACAAGAGGTGGAGGGCAGGCAGAGTGATCCCTTCCAAGGAAACAGCGATGCACTTATTCTGTTATCGTATCTACTGGCTTCTTACCGAGAAGTAGAAAATGTCTGGCTATTTGAAAAAGCGAAGTATGCGAATTTTGATACATACTGTGGATATGATGCGGAGTTTATTTTTTCAGCAGGGGTAAAAGTGACATGTGAGTATATAGAGGAGCAGCAAATAACAGAAGACAACCTTTATTTATGGGAGCATCGAGATCACCTTCGGGGGATGTATACAGAACAATCCATAGACTTGTTTCTCGAAGGGATGGAGAAGAGATACCCAAGAGAAAAAGAAGACGAAGATATAACTACTCACCTCGAACAAGCTGTTCTATCAAAGGATACCATTGAGGCAGAGAAGCTATTTGTCCAAGTGGAAAACCAAGAAGAACAAAGTGATCAAGAGTTATCCCATTATACAGAAGATGCCGGAATTATAGAGAAGGCGATTCACTATCAAATTAGACATATAGAGGAAATAGAAATTGATTGGGATAGAGTAGTTGCTATTCACCAACTTGTTAAGCTCTATATTTCTGTGGAAGACTATAGGAATGCATTTTTAACCGCAAAAACATGGGGTAAATACTTGAGGAATTTTCAGGGCTGGAGGGAGACGGACTTAGGGAAATCGTTGACTGAGACATGGTTTGACATAAGCCTTGAATTTTATTTGCAAAAGAAAAAGAAACTAGCAAAACAGAGCTTTTGGCAAGGGCATTATCTGTTTCAGAAGATCCACAATCCTTCTGTGTCCTTATTGGAAAAGGGAAGTAAATGTGCAGAAACGTTGGTTAATGGGAGACGGCAGCGTAAGTATAAACGACTGTTAGAAAAAGTCAGGGTGTAGTGTTTGATATAAAAAACGTTAAGGCTAGGAGTCTTATCGTTTTTTTATTGTTTAAAAATGCTTTTATTGCTTTTTGAATAGGAGAATTTGATTTCATATTTTCCTTTTGATGTGATTCAGCTGGTAACAAATTCATTTGTTCGTGTCCCAGCAATAGGTATCTGTACAAGTTCTGAAATAGCCTCACCAATGAAACAGGGACTCATATAAATAAAAATATGATCAAAGCAGAAAGGAAACTTTAAATGACTATCTATCATGGGACAGATGCTTCACTTAAAGCAGATATACAGAATAAAGGTTTGACACTGGTGAGTTTTTGGGCGCCTTGGTGCAGACCATGCCAGATGTTTGCTCCTATTCTTGAGGCATATGGTGCAGAAGAGAAACGGAGAGTTAAAATTATAAAAATGAATGTTGATGAAAATGTAGATACATTTGCGAAGTTCGGAATAAGGAGTATACCTGCCGTCGTTTTGTTTAAAGATGGAAAACCGGTAGATAAGGAGTTTGGAATACTATCTAAAGAAAGTTTGAAACGATTTATTGGGAGGCATCACTAGGTGATAGTGTAATACAAAATATTAACTTCATTTAGATCAAAAATGGCACCAGTCCAAGTCGATCCGCAGATGACTTGGATTGGAAGTGAGTCATGAGCTAGCTGTTAGACCCACTGTTCTCCGGATTCTGTGACTTGGAGAGTGCCTTGTTTGCATCTGCACTCTCCTGCGACTTGCCGGCAGGAACCCTGTCCTTTACGGCGTTCACCTGCAACGCCATGTGGGCATCGGTCGCTTCATCACTCGGCATATTTGCCTCCCTGTGAGGAACACATCTTGGATCATTTGATCCTATTTTATTATATCGATTTTTCGGATAGAATAAACCTGATTTTATAAAGTATTCTTTCATAAAACAAACACCTTCTTTTACCGATATCCGATAGAAGAGGTGTCTTTTTATTTCATGTAATATAAATCTATATGAAGATGGAATTTATGGTTAATTTTAGGAAAGATGGTGGAAACTTCATAAAAAACGCTATATCGGATAACAGACTATAACTTCTTTTTACTATTCGTCATCCCACTGGATATTGTACTGATATACCCAGCGGTTTCCTCGTTCTGCAAACAGCGGAAGGACAATGGACAAAATTCGATCTCGAATCCAGGCGGAAGATGGTGTCATTTCTTTTTTATCATCCCCAGCTTTCCGACCTTGAGCTATAATTTTTTCTACGCGAGGCCGACGCTCTTGTTCAAATTGCTCAAATACGAAATCCCATTTCCCGGGAAATTGACGAATTAATTTGGCAAGGTACATAGCATCTTCAAGTCCAAGCGATGCCCCTTGTCCAGAATTTGGACTAACCGCATGTGCAGCGTCACCGATCAGCACGACTCGACCCTTATACCATGTTGGAAGTGACTGGATGTCATGTACATTTCCTTTCATAAACGCCGGAGTATTCGCGACCAGTTGCTCTATCGGCCCATGCCATCCTTTGCACATTTCAAGCAGTTCTGCTCGCAATGTTTCGGTTGGGATGTTTGCCATCTCTTCTCTTGTCCATTCCGACTCACGTGATAAATTGACCCACCAGCCGATGGTTTCCTCTTCTTCACAGAAGTTTCCATATCCGAAGAATCCTTTGAGTCCAAATATCATATGAAGTTTATGATCGGAAGGATCAATCGCTGGTATGCTTGATTTGGGCGAAAATCCAGCAATCCATTGTAAACCTGTATATTCAGGCTTCGGACCATTTGGAAGAATGGCTGCTCTTGTACGGGAGTGGATACCATCGGCACCAATCAATATATCCCCTTGTTCAACTGTACCATCCTCAAAAAGTGCTTCTACCTGCTCGTTTTCCCGATCAATGAGGTTGACAAGCCTCTTATTGTACTTGATTTCGATTCCTTGTTTGTGTACTTCATCCACTATAACTGTATGCAAAGCAGATCGTAAGATGTTGAGAGATGGCTGCCCAAATTTTTCTCTCATATTTTTATTTATCCGTGCTAATATTTTCCCTTTTTGATTACGAAAACATAGCTCAGAAGCAACGGAGCCTTTTTTGATGATTTCATCTGCGATACCTAAAGCTTGAAGTATCTTTAAGCCATTAGGAGCAATTTGCAATCCTCCTCCAATATCATCACGATGCGGGTATGCTTCGTATATCGTAGCTGTCCAGCCGATTTCCTTGAGGAAGAGCGCCATAGCAGCACCTGCAATGCCTCCGCCAATAATAAGAGCATGATTTGATGTTGACATAGTGGAAACCTTCTCCTTCCCTATTATGTTTATGACGAGTGAGATTGGGAAAATATTTGTTTTATCTCTTGGAGCCACTCATCATTCCAATCTAACTCTTTGGTTCCTATATCATGAATGATGGACTGCACCCACTTTAATTCTGCTGTGATAACTGCTTGTTGATACTCTGTTTCCAGTAAAAACAAACGTGGAAGATTGATCTGCTTGGATTGCTGAAACTGATCGTCGATTTGAATCTGTATCTCTTCAAGTGCTCTAGCTCTTTTTTTTAACTGTTCTAAAACAACTTCAGGTGGTAAAAGAGCAAGAAAAGAAAGCACAGCTGGGAAATCTAAAAATTCTTGTTTGGGTGTAGACAGCATTTCTTTGATCCAATGGAACGCGATTTTCTTCCCTTTATCTGTTATTTCATAAACGGTTTGATCTGGTTTCCCCTCATTACTCGTTTTTTCTTTTGTAACGATGGCTTCATCTCGATGTAAGCGGTCAATGGTTTGATAAATACTCGCTCGATGACGGACATTAATGACCTCGTCTTTTCCCCTTTCCTTAATTAATTGCTGCATACGATATGGATGCATCGGTTCTTCGACTAAGAATGAAAGAATGGCTAAGGCAATCGGTGATCTTTTTATTTGGGTTTTCATAGTAATAATATTACTAGTATAAATATGACTATGTCAAGATAACGAATATATGGCTCAAAAAGATTTGTCATCAAGCAAAATAAAAACGCTTGATCTATGCGAAATCAAGCGTTTTACCATATTGTTATAAATGGCTTACCAAGGTAATACTTCATCTTTGTGATAATATCCACCTGTAGGTCCATCCTCTGGAAGCATGGCTAGACGAACAGCGGTTTCCGCGCCCTCTGAGATATCTAAATCTGCATGTTGCCCCCCCATATCTGTTCTTACCCAGCCTGGATGACATGCATTTACTTTCACGTTTGTCCCTTTTAATGCATTAGCCCAAGTAACTGTCAACATATTGAGAGCTGCTTTGGAAGCTGAATATGCAGGAAGATTTCCTAATCGCTCACTGTTTGATAAAACAGATGCAATCGAACCAAAGATACTCGATTGATTTACAATTCTGCCATTGGGACTTGCTTTTAAGAGAGGCAGTAGTGCCTCTGTCAATTCATAAACAGCAAACACATTGACTTCAAATGTTTTACGCAGAGTATCTATATTTCTACCTGTACGATCTAAGGAAACTCCCGCATTATTAATCAGAATATCTAGCTCACCATATTCCTCTTTTATCCATTGTGCAACAGCAGTAATATGATCGCTATTGGTAACATCTAATTTTACACCATGGGCATCTAACTGTTCTTTTTGCAACGTTTTAGCTGCTTCAACTGCATTATCATAATTTCTGGACGCTAGAAGCACAGTGATGCCTTTTTGAGCAAGTTGTCTTCCGATCTCCAAACCTAATCCTCTATTTGCTCCTGTAATTAATGCTACTTTTTTATTCATCGTTCTCGCCCTCTCTTTTGCATCATTTTTAAATTTGGTTTTTCATGCACCTGATTTACCTTAGTGTTTTACTAGAAATCAAAATTATTTCATCCATCCAACAGAATCTTTCTTTTTGAATATGGCAAAAGAAATACCTATAATTCCTATACCAAAAGCTGTCATGATACTGCCTAGTAAAATCAGCGATGGGATAAGAGTCCAATTGAGCATCAGGAAACCCACACCCAATGTAGGTAAGGACATACCTAGATAAGCCAAACTATAAAAGGTGGAGAAAATCCGAGCTCTATCAGAAGCAGTTCCCATTGCACCAATCAGTTTTAAGCAAGCCTGAAATCCCCATCCGGTTCCAAATGCTTGAAGTGCCATTCCAATCCATAGTAAACTCATGCTTTCCTTCGATCCGGACATGATCACGAACCATGTACCTGCCAGCAAAAATAAAAAGCCTACCCTTGCTCGGTGCATTGTATTCTTTAGAATAGGAATAAACTGAAGGATTGCTCCTCCGCCAAATAACAGCAGTAATAGTAAACCAACAGCTGCATGATTAGAGGAGTGCAGGACTGTTTTTACAAACATCGGCATCATGGCCAATACTGTTCCATTTAAAGCAAACGAAGCAAAAACAATAGGGCCGACAAAAAGCCAAAATAGTTGCTGATGAGACTGAGGAATTCCAAGCTTTATTTGAAATTTTATCTTTTCTTTCTTGGAATCCGTTGCATGTTTCACCGTAAATAAAAGAATTGCCGACATAACTAAAGCTAGTAAAAGCAACATAAAAGCTAATCTATCTGGATTCCACAAACTGTATTGAAGAACTAAACCGCTAGTGGCAGGACCTAATCCAAATCCAACCATCGTCGCGATGCCTGAAAATTTTAATGAGAAAGGAACCTTCGATTTAGGAGTATGATGCAATAGAAAAGCATTTCCTGTTCCTAAAAATAAGCCAACAGAGATTCCAGATAAGGCCCTGGCCAAAAATATTTCCCACAAATTCGTCGCAGTTGCAAATACTGCAACAGCTAATATATCGATTAAAGTGGCACTTATGGCAACAAATTTATATCCTTTCAAATCTCCCAGCGGACCTGCTACTAATAACGAAGGCAATAAAAACAAAATATAAACTACAAAGATACTCGTCATCGTAAAACTGGTCGTATGAAACTTTTCTTGATAAATGGGAAATAAGGTCACAGCCATATTTGCACTTGTTGCTATGATTGCAATTGCAAGTAATATACGTTTCAAAATCTTATCCTCCTTATCTTTTCGAAAAATTTCTGAGCTGAAAACTCGATAGTAAATAACAAAAATGACTTAACCAAACCCTGTATTCATTTCTCTTAAGTGCATTATTGTTTGCATGAAAATCTCTCTTATTGTAACTGGATTAGTTACATTTAAAGCCGAAATAATAGCTATTGAATCTTCATTCAAATAGCTGCTTAAGGAATAAATCTTCTATTGAGTGCTAAAGGACATAGTTTTCGTGGAGAGTGAAATGATCGCAATTAATAAGAACATAAAGATTATGTTATATGGGAAACAGTCAGAGTAACTGACCATCAGTTGAGTAAGATAGTGCTTCTTCCATTATGTCTGCCAATGTAACATTCTTCATTTGATCTCTCATCGCGATGTCTATATTACTGTAAAATTTTTTTAAAGCTGGTTGGATTCCTTTTCCTATCAGACAACTTTGATTAGGAGGGCTATGATGCATTTCAAATATTGGTTTTTCTTCCATTGCATCATATACGTTGAGCATCGTAATTTCTAGAGGTGAGCGTGCTAATTTCCAACCAGACCGAATTCTGCCTTTCTGGACAATCACTAAGTTTGCTTTTTTTAACATTCCTAAGATACGCCGGATAAATACCGGATTCGTGTTGACACTGTTTGCTATTTGATCGGATGTAATAAAATCCTCATTCTTTTTATTTGCCACTGATATTCTTGATAAAACATGTAAAGCAATTGTAAATCGACTGTTGGAACTCATTCTCTCACCTCCTGATGTAACCATATTAGTTACATTTAGTTTGATTGTCAAGTTACATTTTGTACGTTATCTATTTTTGTCATGAAAAATGCACCCTTCCAGTTAGATTTTTTAGTCCAACTTTTGGGGTGCAGATCAGTGAATGAAAATATTTTTTAATTAAACTTCTACCAATTCCCTTGCTTTTTCCTTGTTATCCTCTTCTGGATTAACATTTTGCTCTAACTCAAGTTCTGCTGAGTCAACTTCGATTTTCCGAAACTTTCCGACCAGAGAATAGAGCACCGGAACGAAGAACAATGTAAGAAGCGTTGAAGTTGTCAATCCACCGATAACTGTAATTGCTAAACCTTGGGAGATAAGCAAACTAGAATCGGTAGACAGAGCTAATGGGATCAAGGCACAGATGGTAGCCAGTGCTGTCATCAAGATCGGACGCAGACGCGTTTTTGCTGCATCCATGATGGCTTGTTGTAACTCTAAGCCAGCTTTTCGTTTCTTTTCGACTCGATCTAATAACACAATCGCATTGGTTACGACAATCCCTACTAACATCAGTAAGCCGATCATTACACTCATCGATATTGGTTGTCCGGTAATCAATAATCCTGTTATTGCCCCAATGGGAACAAACAAGAGCGAGGATAAGATTACCAATGGGGTGAGTAATCCACCATAGGTCATGCTCAAGATGACAAATACCAATCCAATCGCTATGGCTATAGAGATACCTAGACTGGTGAGTCCGTCCGTAATATCTTCATTCCCACCGCCAATTTGTACAGTAATGCCGCTCGGGAGAGATAAGGCATCAATATCTTGTTTGATTTGATCAGTGACCTTTAACGTATTGTTACCTTTCACTAAGGCAGTTACTTTGGTATATGTTTCACCATTTTCATGCAAAACCGATGCAGGGACATTGCTCAATTTTACATCTGCGATTTCCGATAATGCTTTTTCTCCTTTTGCCGTTTGGATTTTTATCGCTTTTATCTGTGTTTCGGATGAAATTTTATCGTTATATTCGAGAACGAGACTTTTATCCACTCCATCTAATGTGTACGTTCCAACATCTAATGGTTGAAGATGTTCGCTAACTGTCTGCATTACTTGGCCAGGGGTAAGACCTAATTCTTTTCCTTCTTGATTTAAGGTGATGTTCCATGCTTTACGGGTTTCTTGACTATTATTGGTAACGTTTTTTAAGTCTTTATTTTGGTTGAAAAGATCTTCTATCTGGTTCGATGCTGTTGTTAAATTTTTTAGGTTATCTCCATACAGTTTAACCTCGACATCATTTCCTGAACTTGGCCCCGCATGTGCTTGCTCAGATACTTTGACTTTTGCTTTTGGATATTTATCTTGGCTGATTTTCGTCATTTCTTTTTCTACTTTGGTTAAGGCATCATCGACAGATTCGCCGTTTTTCAATTCCAATGTAAATGTTATCTTTTGTTCATTCGTTTGTGCCATCTGAAACGTATTGGACATACCAATTGTCACTTGTCGTTTATCAAAGAGATTCATGTCTTTGATTTTGTCCTCTAACTTATCTGCTAGTTCTTCAGTAGCTCCAAGGGTTGTACCAGTAGGTAAAGTAATCTCAGAGGTAACAAGTTCTGCATCTCCTGATGGTAAGAAAGAAAATCCTAGACGAGGAATCATCGCAAGCGAACCGATCAATATGAATAGGGACGCAATGATTACCAACGTCTTCTGACGCAGAGCACCATGTAGTAATTTTCCATAAATGCGCGAAAGTCTTGTCTCTTCGGAATGATGAGCAACTTTTTTAAAGAACGATGCTCCCAGCATAGGAATTAAGGTAAAGGCGACGATCAAAGATACTAGGATAGAGATAGCCACTGTTAATGCAAAGGGACGGAAAATTTCTCCAATCATACCAGAGACAAAGGCAAGTGGAAGAAAGACAGCGATCGTAACAAAGGTAGAAGAAGCTACAGCAGTTCCCACTTCTTTGGTTGCTCTTAGTACGATTTGCTTCTGGGAAAGTTCATTTCCTTTTAGCTGTTTCCAACGGAAAATATTTTCGATTACCACGATACTGTCATCGACAATCCGTCCAACAGCTACGGCTAATCCACCGAGGGTCATGATGTTTAAGGTATATCCCATCGGTTCCATCAAGTCTAACGTCACTAAAATGGAAATCGGAATAGAAATTAGGGCAATGATGGTCGCCCGGATATTGCGCAAAAAGAGGGCAATGATCAACACGACAAATATTGCTCCATATAAGGCCTCATGAATCAAACTGGAAATGGATTTTTCCGTAGCATCTCCTTGATCCGAAATCGTATGGATTTTAAAAGCCACATTTTGCTGGTACTTCGTCAGTATATCCCGTACAGATTTGGAGACGTCCGTTGTGTTGGCATCTTGGTCTTTTGTGACCTCGATCTGAAAGGCGTTTTCTCCATTAACTTTGCTGATCTCATTTTGTTCTGAGATCGTTTTAATCTCCGCAATATCTCCCAGTTTGACTGGTTTTGCGGATACAGCAAGTTGTGAGTTTGCTCCTGCTGATGCTGGGGTGATCGGGATATTTTTCAAATCAGCTGCTTTTTTAATATGTCCGACTAAACGAACTGCAATCGTATTGTCTTTTGTTTCAGCTGAACCAGCAGGCAGTGCATAATCTTCGTTTTGGATAGCTTGTTGAATGCTATTTAGCGTCAGCCCTTTTGCTTGAGCTTTCTCGAGATTTACCTGGATTGCGACCTTGGTTGTTTTTGTTCCTTTCAGGGTTACTTCATTAACCCCATCTGTTTTTTCTAGTTCAGGGATGATTTTATCTTCTAATTCTTTTTGCAAATCCGCTTCGTATTTAGTGGAAAGGGCAGCGGTATAAACTGGCAAGTCTTCAAGGTTGATGCGTTTAATTTGAACATCTGTTTTTTCAGGCAATGCCACTTTTGCGAAATTATTATTTAACTCTTGTTCTTTTTTATCCAAATCCGTTCCATATGCATAGGTGATTTGAATACTTGTTGCATTATCGCTTGAGGTACTTGTAAAGCTCTCATAATCATTTTGTTGTTTGATCGTATCTTCAAGCGGTTTTGTTACATTTTTTTCTATATCTTCTGCACTAGCACCGGGTTGATTGGCTTGTACAGTAAGTATCGGATTGCTTACATCTGGGATTGTTTCTAGTTTTAGTTTGCCAGTAACCAGTACACCAGAAACAATCACAATAATGGCGAGCAAGATAATAACAATGTTATTTTTTAAGCTCCATTTTGTCACGAAGGGCTCCTCCTTTATTTTGCTGTTATAAAAATAGTCGTTCAAGATGAACACAGTATGAACAAACAACTATAGTTTTGACAAAATAGTGAATGAAAAAAACAACCTTTGGGAAAAGGTTGCTTTATACTTGCTCTGGTAAGATAACGGTAAATGTTGTCATTTTCCCTTCTTCACTTTCAACTATTATTTCACCATCATGTAATTCTACTATTTTTTTGACGATGGATAATCCAAGTCCATTACCAGATTTTAGACGACTTCGAGCAGGATCACCTGTGTAAAAGCGATCAAAAATATGCGGTTGGATATCCTTTGGGATACCAATGCCTGTATCTGTTATTCGGACAATGATTTGTCGTTCTCTACTTGTAAGTTGGATGTGAATGCTGCCTTCATCTGGGGTGAACTTAATACTATTGCTGAGCAGATTTAGCCATACTTGACTGAGCTGGTCTTGATCAGCAAAGATCGTTATTTTTTCTAGCTTCACCGTTACTTTTAACTGTTTTTCTGACCATTGCGGTTCCAAGAAGGCTACGAGTCTCCGAAGTTGTTCATCCAAACGGTAAGATTCAGGGTGAAAGGGGTGGTGATTGGATTCAAGGGAAGCCAATTTTAGTAAGTTTTCACTCAAGCGAGATAATCTTTCGGTTTCCTGCTGGATAATATCGAGAAATGCAGTTCGTTCTTCGATTGAAATGGTTTGGTCTTTTAACATTTCAGAATATCCTCGTATGGAAGTGAGAGGCGATTGGATTTCGTGAGATACATTGGATACAAAGTCTTGGCGCATTTGTTCCAGCTCACTTAATTCCTTAGCCATTCGATTAAAACTATGTGCAAGTGTGCCAAGCTCGTTCTTTTGTTTTACTTCCAGATGGATATCAAAGTTGCCTTGGGATAGTTTTTTAGTTGCCGATGTCATCGCTTTTAACGGTCTTACAAGGTATTGAGATGCAATTAATATCAAAATACTGCCTATGATAAAAACGCTGTAGAGAACGGTATGTACAATTTGATTTATTTTTTCACTAAATCTCAGTTCATTTAGTTTAATGAAGAGTGCATAAGGCTGGTTATTGATTTGGAATGGTAACCCTACCACTTGAACTGATTTCGTATTCGGTTTTCCATAATAAATTCCTCCTTTTTTTACAAATTGAATATCATTATTTGTAAAAGGTGG
Source organism: Shimazuella sp. NTD250 (assembly GCF_059510375.1). Classification (NCBI taxonomy): domain Bacteria; kingdom Bacillati; phylum Bacillota; class Bacilli; order Caryophanales; family Thermoactinomycetaceae; genus Shimazuella; species Shimazuella sp. NTD250. Next base: position 208,069 of record NZ_JCAJZS010000004.1, read on the forward strand.
ACTTGTTTTTTTGGGATTCAAACTAAAATATTTTCCATTTTTTGAGTTGGTAAATAACCAAATATCATAATGGAGGAGGGAAATGCTATTCAAATAGGTATCTATGTTTTTTGAAGGGTTTTGCTGGTACAAAGATATTATTTCTTTCCCTTGGCGAACGATAGTTTGCTGAATTTGCTTTTCTAAGTCTTGGCGGTACAGTATATCAGCAATAAAAAAAGAAATGACTAAGCTTATAATGACAACACCAATAAAGGTAATGACCAACCGAAAATAAAGAGTGCGCATCATGAGGGCACATCCAATCGGTAGCCAAGACCTCGAATCGTCGTGATTTGAAAAGCGTTTGTTTCTTGATCAAAGCGTTGACGAAGCCGCTTGATATGGACATCGACTGTTCGTTCATCGCCGACAAAGTCAATTCCCCAGATTCTTTCAATCAATTGGGTTCTTGTAAAAATCTGACTAGGGTAACTGGCTAATTGAAACAGAAGCTCAAATTCTTTTGGAGGGAGCTTTATCGTTTGATGTCCTATGTTGACGGTATAACTATTGGCATCAATAACTGTATCACCTATTTCTACCCAGTTACGGGATGTCATGCGGGCACGTCGGAGTAACGCTTTTACCCGTGCCACAAGTTCCAATGGATCAAATGGTTTTGTGATATAGTCATCCGCCCCGATTTCCAATCCTTTGATCCTCTGATCCATTTCCTGTTTTGCAGTTACCATTAAAATTGGGGTGTCATGTGCTTTACGAATTTCTCGACAAACTTCCCATCCGTCTTTTTCAGGTAACATAATGTCTAGCACTACTAGGTCGATCGGCCTAGAATATATTATAGTGAGAGCATGATCGCCATTTTCCGACTGATGAATTTCAAAACCTTCTTTTTTTAAATAAAATGCAAGCATATTTCGAATATGAATATCATCTTCTACGATGAGAATATTTACCATTGATTGTCCTCACAGCTGTTTTTTGGGCCAGATTAACATGTTTGATCGATTATATCAAACTTTATTTTATCTGTTTAATAATGGAATTTCACTAGTGATTTTTTATTTATATTTATAAAACTATTCTTTTTCAGTATAATCATTTTGTATTGTCGTTATCCCTTAAGGAGAAAAAATGCCATCTGCATGGAGTAATGGCCCTCGTACGGAAATGGAAACTTACTATTCAGGAGTGGCGGGAAGGAATATCGCCCTACAGAGGGAGTACTGGGGCTGGTCCCAGCAAGCGTGTGAGCATATGCTTCGCTTGCTGGGAGTGGGAATCAGCAGCCTCTCTGAAATCGAAAGAGCTGTATCTGTTGGTCAGTCCGCACCTGTTTTGACCATAGACCAGCTCATAGGCTGTGCAAAAATATTTCGAACCACTCCTGAGTGGCTGCTAACGGATCACTCAGACGAGATTCATTCAGGAGACTTTGTCATTCTGGAGAGAGAAGACCTTGTCCCCTATCCGAAAAACTATTATGCCAGAGTCGTTGGCGACAATGTTCGTGAAGAGAGGATAAAGCATGGATGGTCAATAAAGCAGCTTTCCGAATACGTCGAGGCTCTGGGAATCCGCTTGAAGAGTAACCGGCTTTCTGTGATCGAAGTAGGCTCAACCAATACTTCTATTACGGTGGACCAGTTTATGGGGTTGGTAGTAGCACTGGAAACAAGTTCAGATAGGTTGCTTATAGAATCACGGTTGAAGGTTCTCCTATTTTTGCTGCAAGGTGAAAATGAAATACAGGTAGACAAGATTCCTGAAGCCACCAACACATTTCTCGAAAGGTTGTATCACGAGGAATTGGTAGGGAAGTTCTTGAGAAATAAAAACATACACTACCTTCTTTCACCACTAGGCAGTACAGAAGCTAAGGAGGGTCTCCAGCGGATGGAGCTAAGTGGTATTCCGATCCTCCTCTAATAAGGGATAAAAGGCTCATGAAGACATATCCATTTGTCTTCATGAGCCGGCTCTATATGGAACAAGATATGTACTATTTATTTTGAAACCTTTACTACCCCGCAAGCGATACGATTACCAGCGTTTCCAGTTGGGTCTGTTTTCTCGTCATCTGGTTTTTCATGAATCACAAAAGCAGTTCCTGCACTTTGAAAGAGTGAATTTTTTTGTCCGGCTTCCAGTGTAATTCCTTCGAGTTTTTTGGTTAATTGAAATGTTCCATCATTTTTGACTGTGATATTCCCCAAGTCCCCTGCATGATTTCCTAGTGGATTGAGATGGCCATGTTGTTTTCCTGTTGGATTAAAATGAGGTCCTGCTGATTTAAAATCCGGTGCAGAGCACTTACCTACTGCATGAACATGGAAGGCATGAGGGCCTGCGGGTAAATTTTGTGCTTTAACATCTACTTGTACCCCATCGTGAATCTCCGTTATTTTCACCGTTCCTACATTCATTCCTTTGGAATCAATCAACGTTGCTACGGCTTGTTTGGATGCGTGTGATGTACATCCTATTGTGAGTGAAGACAGCAAAAAAGGTAACAGAAGGAGATAAATACGCATTAGAAGTTCCTCCTCGATAAGTATTTATAACAATTATAACAAAATTTTCCGAATGATAACACGACTAAACTTCCCCTCACTTGTCCATACTGAATAGGGAGGAGGGAAAGTGATGAAAAAGTTTTTTGCACTTATAACATTTTTCTTATCGATGTGGATTGTATCAAGTCACCATATAGTAGAATCCAGTGTACCAAGTATTCCAAATGAAGCGGTGAGGCTGCGAATTCTCGCCAATAGTGATTCTGTTCAAGACCAGTGGCTCAAGCGTCAAGTTCGCAATGAAATCGTAACTGAAATGAAAACATGGGTACATAAACCAAAAAACATAGCGGAAGCTCGACAAATGGTTCGTCAACATCTGCCATTGTTTCAACAACTAGCGAAAGAAACAATTAAGAAATACGGCTTTTCGTATCCAGTCAAAGTCCAATTTGGACAAGTTCCTTTTCCAACAAAATTATATGGTGATCAAGTATATGCAGCTGGCAATTATGAAGCTCTCTTAGTAACAATAGGCTCTGGTAAGGGTGGTAACTGGTGGTGTGTACTTTTTCCTCCATTGTGTTTTGTTGATATGGGGAAAGGAGAGGCTTTTCCGAAAAACGACAGTGGTGCGGTTCTCTCTACCGATGTTCCAGAAAGGGAAGTATATGCAGAGGCTGGTAAAGATGAGAAACAGGTCAAAGCAAATCATTTAGAAGTTCGTTTCTTGTTGTTGGATAAAATGAAAACCCTTTTTAATTAGTTAGAAAAGACACTCATGAAAAAGAATGCCTTACATTTCACTTGGAGACTGTAGATTTTTCAAGTAGCTCCACAATAAGCAAATAAACCAGACCAAGAGGCAAAGAATGATGATTATCAAGTAAATGGTGAGATCATAAATTGATTTTCCTGAAGCTGTTTGTAAGAACAAAAATAGAATGAGTACGATCCAGGTAATTCCAGCAGTATGGATAGCTTTTCGAGCTTTATGCAAAGAAATAGTTGAATTTTGAAGGAACCATCCTATAATCGGGAGAGTTTGCATGCTATGAAAGCCTATAAAATGTATGATCATAATATTTCCTGCTTCCCCAACCCATCTTCCTTGCTCCATACTCATCCATAAACCTGATACAATCCCGCCTAAAAGAACTGCAATACAACTATATTTAACAGAGAGGAGAAGCAATGGGTGCTCTTCTTTTTTTGTTCGGAAAATAATAACCGTAAAAATAATAAATAATAGAATCAGTATGGCTGCCACATTTGTAATGAGATCATTCAAAAAAGAAAATGGAAGGTTCGTGTGGGTAAATCTGGCATTTATTCCCCTTAAGTTTTGTACCGTTTCACAAATGTATGCTACCAATGCTGTGACGATTAAGGGATACACAAGTATTTTTTTTCGTAAGGGTGTTGTAAGTTGTAACGTGGTCAGAAGAACGGCAGTTGTCAAGGCATAGATTCCAATCGCAAGATCAAAAGAAATTACATTTGAGAATTTTCCTTCGGGAGGTATATCATTACTACCATGAAAGATAAACAAACATCCACATAGTATTGCCACTATAATACCGATAAAACCTGTCCAAACTAACCCTTTCTCTTGAACATAAGTGTTTTTAAAAGTTTTAATGAAAGACATAGGAGATCACCTCTGAATATTATGTAAATAGAGCATATAACAGTAGGATGATATTAAAAACAAACAATAGACTGATATAATTTGAGACTAAAGTCTTATTGTTTAGATAATATATCAAGATTGTTTAGAAAAGGAGTTCCTTTTATTTTTTTCCAAATAAGATAAAAATGATTGTATCACGAAAGATTGTGCGTGGTTTGATTAAACAAATTCCTAAAAGAATACATTTATTGATGGTGAAATAAAGTAAAAAAAGCCTTACAAACATCGCGGCGGCCCTGCTTTATCGACATGTTTTCACATGGATAATGCAGAACCGCCTGTGCTGGCACAGAGGTGTCAGCTGTAGTTGATCCCGAAGACAACACGATCCGCCTGGACTTCGACGATCTCGGAACCGGGGGCAGGCGTGAAGCCGTTCCCGTGGTTCACGCCAACAACCAGAGTCTTGGTCCGCTGCTGCCGCTGTCCGGACTGCGCGGATCGAACCGCCGCCAGGCGCTGCTGGAAGGTCTGTGCGGGTTGAGTTGTCTGTTGACGCTCGGAACGAGTCGTCTGCTCCTGACCAGACTGCTGTGTGGAACGGATTTCCTCCACGTACCCGGCGATCTGCCTGCCGAGTGGGGAGGAGTTGTCGGTCTGTCCCATCGCCGCCTTGGCGAATGCGAGCGTCAAGTCGTGCTGACTGAAGGTCATGAGTGTCCTTTCGACTGGGATTCTCTTCTCATCATAACATGGATTTATACAAAGAGTCATGTTATTCATTTTATAAAAAATATATAAGTCTATCATCTAGAAAAATAGGTATAAATAAGCTTTTGTCTCATAGATTGAAATCAAGGCTATGAACAAAGGGAGTTTTGGGATGTTTTTTCTACGCAAAGCAGTGGAAGAAGATCGAAAATGGATAAATACTTGTAATTTAAGTGTATCTGGTGAGCCGGTACATAAAATCGATGATTATTTTATTGTGCAATCCTTTCTCGATCAAAAACCAATTGGAATGTTGGCGATTGAGTTACATGAGAGCGTAGGATACTTGCATTCGCTGCGGTTTGCAAATGGGACGCCAACAATAGAACAATTGGGTGCTTTGTTCGATCACTTGATGATGTATTGTCAGAAACAAGGAAAAAAACAACTCTGCTTGGTTGTTCCACCGACATCGAAATGGCTGCTGGATTTGGGTTTCACACCGTCAGAGAAAGTACCGGAAAGTATAGTAAATTCAACCCATTACAGACAAGTAGCTTCAAATGGCATGTTATTAAGCTATCCACTCCATCCTTAATTTGCATTTTCATCCACAATCCGATACCTTGAAAAGATAATAAGAAAACAAGGGGTATCAAAGTGACAACTGTAATTAACCTTACCTATGATCAAAAACGAGACTTTTATCTTCAACATTCCGATATAAAAAAAGCCGCCCATCTTTTACAAACAGGCGGCTTAGTTGCATTTCCGACTGAAACAGTCTATGGATTGGGTGCAGATGCCACCAATGAAGCAGCAGTCCGTCGGATTTTTCAAGCCAAAGGTAGACCTAGTGATAACCCGCTGATTGTACATCTAGCTGAGATGGAGCAGATCGAAGAGTGGGTAAGGGAAGTCCCTAGTGTTGCTAGACAACTTATGGAGCGATATTCACCTGGTCCTATCACCTATGTAATGAAACACCGAGAGGGTTTTGCAGCAGGTGTAACTGCTGGACTTTCTACTGTGGGTATACGTATACCTGATCATCCACTTGCTTTAGCATTAATAGAATTGGCGAATGTGCCAATTGCTGCCCCAAGTGCCAATCGGTCTGGCCGCCCAAGTCCTACTAGTGCAAGTCATGTAGCAGAAGATTTGAGTGGGAACATCGATCTCATTTTAGATGGGGGAAGTACGACAGTTGGGGTAGAGTCTACTGTTGTTGATGTAACAGGGGAGACTCCTGTTTTACTGAGGCCAGGTGGAATTACATTAGAAGATTTACAGGCAGTAGCAGGAGATGTATTAGTGGATACTGCTCTACAAGAAAAACCTCGATCACCTGGGATGAAATACCGCCATTATGCTCCGAAAGGGGAAATGTGGTTGGTGACAGGTGAAGACATGGCAGAAAAGATTCAAACTATTTCCCGGGAAAAGATAAAATCTGGATACCGTGTCGGTATATTAACTACATCAGAAAATGAAGATAAATATGTGGGAGTTCAAATAGTAGTTTGTGGAAGTCGTACTTATCCAGCATCTGTGGCAAAAGGATTATATGATGCATTACGTAAGTTTGATGCAATGGATATAGACTTTATTTTATCTGAAACGTTCCCATTGCATGGTTTATATTTGTCTGTAATGAATCGATTAAACAAAGCAGCAGAAGGAAGAACAATCTCATGATTAGGAGAATGCTATGATAAAACTGCTAGATGTATCGGATAGGTACACTGCTGAGCAAGTTTTACAACTACAAATTCCAGCATACCAAGTGGAAGCACGAATAATAGGGATGGATGATATACCGCCGTTAAAAGATACAATAGAGAGTTTGCAAAGCTCAACAGAAACATTTTTTGGGTATTATCATGAGAAAATACTTGTTGGTGTGATTAGTTTTCAAATCATCGAAGAGGTGTTAGATATCTATCGTGTTTTCATTCATCCGACTTATTTTCGCAGGGGAATAGCTAGAACAATGCTCCAATTTTTATTTCATAAATATGAAAATCAAGTGAGCGGATTTAAAGTTCAAACGGGTTCTGTTAATATACCAGCAATTAACCTGTATCTTTCTTTGGGATTTCAAAAAGTAGACCAATTGACAGTAAATTCTATACTGTCTTTAACTGTACTTTATAGGAATTCAGCAGAAAATACCCACTTTTAAAATAAGTGGGTAGAAATCAAGTTATATATTAAGTTTATTAATTTTGACCATCTGTTTCCTACTACTTAGCAGTCATTCCACCATCAATAATGTGAGATGTTCCAGTGATGTATTTCGCTTTGTCAGAAGCTAAAAATAAAACACTCTCTGTTACTTCATCTGCTTCCAAATAACGTCCCATTGGAAGTAAGCTTAAAATTTGTTGTCTTCCCATCATTGGATCATCAGGGAAGAGAATTCTTTCCACATCATCCATCATAGAAGATTTCATAGGTGCCGGAATTACTGCGTTTACTCTTACTCCTGATGAGACGCAATCCAATGCAGCCGACTTCATAAATCCAAGCAGTGCATGAGATACCATAGAATAGGCAGAAAAGAATGGCAATCCTCGTAATCCAAAAACAGCTGATACAAAAAGGATACATCCGCTTTGTTGTTTTTGCATGACTGGCAGCACATATTTGTAATTCAAGAAAGAAGTCAATACATTGGTTTCAAACGTATCCATTATGTAATGTGATGAAATGTCAGAAGCTTGGGTAATAGGGCCATAAATACCTACACCATTGATTAAGACATCAATATTACCGAGTAAATCAACTGTTTTATCAACATAGTGTTTTACTTGTTCATCATCTCTGCAATCAGCTGGAATAAAAATGGAATCCGATCCATTTGGCAGTTGTTCTTTTAGTTCATCTAACTTTTCATTATCATTATCAATGAGGACTAGAAAAGCCCCTTCTTCTTGAAATCGTTTACTCAATGATGTCCCAAGTGTTCCCGCAGCTCCAGTGATCATCACAACTTTATCTTTGAATTCCACCTAAATCCATCCTCTCTATTTATTTTATTTTGAATAAACAAATAGGAAAATACAGTAATTTATGAGCGAATCATTTCCAGTGTGCAGTTACATCTAGCACATGAATAGTGCTGGAATTCCCTTTGTATTTATGTTTTTGAATTTATATTCTTCGGATATGTATAGCAACCTTGTTTACTTGATAATAGATAGGGTATATCCATTTTGCTGTTTGTTGCTCACAATTTATCTATTACAAACCAATGATAGAAAAGGTAGTTGTGATTTTAAACTTACATACATTATTTTGCTAACATACCGCCGTCAATAATATGAGATGTACCATTAATATATTTTGCTCGATGGGAAGACATATACACCGCAGTTTCCGCTATTTCTTCTGGTTCTACATATCGACCATAAGGAAGAAATCCTAAAATGTGCTTTCGTCCTAAGTGCGGATCACTTGGGAATAGTGCCTTCTCTACTTCCTCCATCACAGGAGAGTTAGTTGGAGCAGGTATCAGCGCATTTACTCTTACACCCGTGAGTGCTGCTTCAAGTGCTACGGACTTCATAAATCCAAGCAAAGCATGACAAGCAGTAGAGTAAGCTGCAAAATGTGGCAGGCCGCGAAGACCGTGCACAGCAGATGTAAACAAAATAGAACCATAGCGCTGCTTCTGCATTACTGGGTAAACGTATTTATAATTTAAAAATGCGGTTATAACATTTGATTGGTAAATTTCCATCAAATGAGATGTGTCAAGTGTGGTTGCTGGTTTTACATCACCTGTAATACCTACGCAATGGACAAATGCTTCAATCCCACCGAATAAATCTATTGTTTTGTTTACGTAGTGCTTTACCATTTCTTCATTTGTACAATCTGCATGGAAGTATAGGGCTTCTACATCTTTTGGTAGGTAATCTTTTAATGCATCTAAACCTTTCTGGTCTTTATCGATAAGTACTAAGATTGCCCCTTCCTCGTGAAAACGTTTGCTTAATACTTTCCCGATCGCTCCTGCAGCTCCAGTGATCATCACAACTTTGTCATGAAAATCCATTTTGTTCATCCTTTCATGGAGTCTTCCGATAAAAATTGGAAAAATCAATAGGAATTACTAATTATCTTTTGAAGATTGATAATTACATTAAATATAAATTAATGATAATGAAATAATAGCATATTCAAGATATTAAAAGTAGAAATTGTAAGAACAATAACTTAGTGCTAGAAAATGGAACGTAATTTATACTCATTCGTATGTCTTCCATTTTATCCATTCTATCTTTTTTCTTCTCTGCATAACCTTGTCTTATGAACCAAGGACAAGGAGGTTCACCATGAATATTAGCACATTGGCATGGGGACAAATTTTCACACTCAGCATCATCGCTATCGCTTTAGGAATGGATGCTTTTTCACTTGGATTGGGTCTTGGCATGCGTAAACCTACCCGTAACAAAGCCGTATTAATCAGTAGTTTTATTGCTATTTTTCATGTTTTCATGCCTTTGATTGGAATCTGGATTGGACAATATTTAAGTCTTTATTTTCACCATATTGCAGTTATTATTGGTGGTGCATTGCTCTGTTTACTCGGTTTACAGATGCTTTGGTCGAGTATTCAAGACAGGGAAGAAACTCTACCATTTAGTGATAAAACGATTATTGGGGTCATATTGATTGCATTCAGTGTAAGTTTGGATTCCCTATCCGCTGGGTTAAGTTTAGGCTTTTTTGCAACAGACCCGATGTTAACGGTCTTTTTGTGCGGATTGGCTGGAGGAATAATGTCTTGGTTTGGATTATATTTTGGGCGTTTAATGGGTAGCTGGATCGGGAAATATGGAGAAGTATTCGGTGGTTTTGTTCTCATTACACTGGGAGTCCAATTTATTTGGTAAGTATTTGTCAAATACTTTTGGAATGTGTTATACATGAGTAGTGGGGGTCTTTTTTGCGCATACCCACTGAAAGGAATGAAGAAAGGTGGGAAATAAGTTGAAACGTGTTTTGTTTGTCTGCACAGGTAACACATGTCGAAGCCCGATGGCAGAAGCAATTCTTACGCATATGTCGAAACAAAAACAATTCCCGCTAGAGGTTCGTTCAGCGGGAATTTATGCTGTACCTGGAGACAATATTAGCCCACAGGCAAAGGAAGTACTTACTTCGGAAGGTATCCAAACAGATCATCAAGCTCAAAGGTTAGATTATGAACTACTCGAATGGGCAGATGTGATTCTTACTATGACACAACAACATAAAAATGCAATCTTATTAGAATCACCTGCGTCGGATAAAAAAGTTTATACACTAACAGAATATATAACAGATGATTCATTTGATATTATGGACCCATATGGTTCTTCTGTTGAAGTATATCGTCGATGTGCAGAAGAGATATATCAGCATCTGGAAGACCTAATAAAAAAATGGTCGAGGGAGTAGTTCAAAAAATGAAAATAGCAGTCGGTTCGGATCATGGTGGTATTCATTTAAAGAAAGAGATTATCGCCTATCTGAAGTCTAAAGAAATCGATTTTGAAGATTGTGGTGCATATGTGGAAGAGTCTGTCGATTATCCCGATTATGCAGCTCCTGTAGGAAATAAAGTGGTAAATAAAGAAGTGGATTTAGGTATTTTGGTTTGCGGGACAGGCATAGGCATGTCCATCGCGGCAAATAAAATTAGAGGGATTCGTGCAGCAGTCGTTTCTGATGAGTTTTCTGCAAAAATGAGTCGCGAACACAACAACGCCAACATTCTCTGTCTTGGTGAGCGCGTAGTTGGACGAGATTTGGCATTGTCGATTATGGATGCATGGCTCAAAGCTTCTTTCCAAGGTAATAGACATGAAAGGCGTATCGAGAAGATCGCTAGACTTGAGGAATTACGTTAAATGGAACAGATTCATCAGGAAACAGCAGCAGCTCTTCAAGATTTGCTTGATGCATTTCCACTTGATGACCAGAAATTGCTTGTCGTTGGTGTGAGTACGAGTGAAGTGTTAGGTGAGCGAATAGGGAGCTATGGAAGTGATCAAGTTGCTGAAGCTATTTATGGGGTCTTCTCCGAATATATGCAGCGATTTGGATTTATGCTCGCTTTTCAATGCTGTGAACATCTCAACCGAGCACTTGTTGTATCGAGGGCAACAGCGGCACGATTACATCTAACAGAGGTTGCAGCAGTACCAGTAAGACATGCTGGAGGGGCGATGGCATCTTATGCATATCGTCATTTAGCCGATAGTATATTAGTAGAATCCATAGCGGCAGATGCGGGAATAGATATAGGCAGTACGTTAATCGGAATGCATGTAAAGCCTGTGGCAGTTCCCGTACGCCCCAAAAATCCTTATATTGGAAAAGCTTATGTTACGATGGCGAGAACCAGACCGAAGCTAATCGGGGGAAGTCGTGCTGTTTATGTACTGGAAAATAAATAACCACCAAAAGAGCGCTGACAGCAGCGTTCTTTTGGTAAATATTATTTTAATGAAAGTAAAAATCGGATCAGTTCAAGCATTTATTTTTTTCAGTAGTTCTTCCGCTGCCAATTTTATATTCTTTTTCCCTAGAATTGCAGACACAATTGCAACACCATCTATATTTGTTTCCATTATTTCGGATATGTTTTCTTCCTTTATCCCACCAATACCTACAATCGGAATCGATAGAGTTTTGCGAATTATGCGAAGTTCATCTAAGGATACATTTTTTGCATCTAGTTTTGTATTTGTAGGATACACCGAACCAATACCGATGTAGTCTGCCCCTTGTTCTTGTGCAAGAACGGCTTCGTCTAATGTAGTTGCTGACACGCCGATAAACATCTTTTCACCAATAAGTTTCCGTGCAACGGATATAGGTAAATCTTCCTGTCCGATATGCAATCCTTCAGCATTTATTGCAAATGCAATATCAAGACGGTCATTGATAACAAGTGGGACATCGTATTTTGAAGTGATTTCTTTTACTTTCATTGCTAGATGATAAAATTCTAAACTACTACAGTTTTTTTCTCTTAGTTGAACGATTGTTACTCCACCTTTTATTGCTTCTTCAACAGATTCAATGAGATCTCGTGACCCTAAAATATCCCGGTTCGTGACTAAATATAGTTTGTAATCAATTGGTTTGGTTAGTGCCATTTCATTTTTCCTCCAAGTAACAATGTATCTGCATACATCTTGGACACTTCATCAAATAAATTCACTTTAAATGTTCCAATTGCTTCTCGATCCGTCAGGCGCTGCTTCGCCCGTTCACCACTTAAACCCATTGTTGTAATTCCGGCAACTGCTGCAAGGAAATAATCATTTGTTATACTTGCATAAGTGCCTATTAATGAGGTACTCATACATCCAGTTCCGGTCACATCTGCTAACATTTTATCTCCATTTGAAATGGTGCACACTCTATCTGTATCTGCAACAATATCAACTGCACCTGTAATGGCAACAACAGATCCTAACTCTGCTGATAGTGATTTGGCAATTGCAACACCATTTTCTTCATCAGCAATGGAATCAACGCCTTTAATCTGAACTTCTAAGCCAGCAATCATTTTTATTTCTGACATATTGCCGCGAACAACTGCAAACTGGACTTCTTTTAAAAGTTTTGCAACCGTATTTGTTCGAAGAGTTGTAGCCCCTGCACCTACTGGATCTAAGATGACAGGAATACCTAATTGATTGGCTTTTTTCCCTGCTGTCAGCATAGATGGAATGGTTCGATCATTAAGCGTACCAATATTAATGACCAATGCAGATGCAAAAGTTACCATTTCTTCCATTTCTGCTATATCATCTGCCATGACAGGAGAACCCCCTAAGGCTAAAACTATATTTGCACAATCATTTACCGTTACATAGTTTGTTATATGATGAACTAACGGCTTTTTTTCTTTTACACAGGCTACTAATTCACTAATGTCATTAATCTTGGACATGTTTATCTCTCCCTAATGGTTTCCTGACAAATGTACGAATCAAAAATTGTAAAACAATATAAATGACACAAATCAATACCATACTCGGCACTGTTGCACCAAGAAAACTATCGATCTCTACGAATTTAAAATAAATAACTACCCCGATGATCCAAGTAACGATAGCAAGCCAATCTAATCTCAATGTTTTTCGTATTCTGGAGCGTTTCAAAATGAAGTAATCGGTTAATAAGATCGCATATAGTGGTGCAAAAAAAGAACCGATTGTATATAAAAATCCTTCATACCTCTCCATCGGAAAAACGATGGCAAGCAGAGTTCCCATTATCGTAAGGATCATTGCTACATGCTTTCCATTTAATTTTGGAAAGATGGTTGTAACGGAAATACCAGCAGAATAAGCATCCATAAAAGTTGTCGTAACAGTTGCCAAAACAACAATTCCTACAGCGAATAAACCGAGGTTTGCACTCATTAGTACTGCTACTGGATCAAACTCATGAAATGCAAGTGCAGCACCAAGCCCAATTGTATACATCCATGAGCTGCCAACCATATAGCCCAGGAAACTTCCAATTGCACCTTCCGAAGTTGATTTGGCGAATCGGGTATAGTCACTGATTAATGGAAGCCATGACAATGGCATAATGACAGATAATTCAACCGCTGCTCCAAAAGATAACCCTGAGGTACTTGGCTTTAAAAGAATTTCATCATTTTTAAAAACTACAAAACACAATACGATTGTTAAAACGAATAATAAACACACAGCTATACTATTTAACTTCTTCCAGGCATTTTGACCAAAATACAGCCAAATACAAATGAAGAAACCAATTACCAGACACCAAACCCATGGCTGATTAACATGATAGTTATTGGAAGTCACGAAATTGACAGATTGGGCACCTGTTAAAATCATAATTGCAGTCCAGCCAAGTAACTGCAAAACGTTTAAGATGGAGAATAGGTAACTGCCATAACTCCCAAATGAAATTTTAGTGGATTCCATTGCCGTTAAACGTTCACGCGATCCAATTACTCCTCCCAAAACAAGTAGCAGCGTTCCCATTACATGTCCTAATAAGATAGCGGTTAAACCTTTATAGAAACCTAGAGGTGCAATGAGTGCTCCTGTCATTATTTCCGCTACGGAAACGGCAGCTCCGAACCATAGTGTTGCAAAATTCCATTTTGTTATTTTTTTAGGTTGGTTGCTAGACATGGTGTTTCCCTGCCCTGTTATACAAGGAGTAAAAATGATGTACTGGACCAACGCCTTTTCCAATTGAAAAAGAGTGCCGAATTGCAAGTGTGATATAATCTTTTGCTTCTTTAATCGCTGCATTTAGTTGAAAATCATTTGCTAGATTAGAAGCAATAGCTGACGATAATGTACAACCTGTACCATGAGTGTTTGCTGTGTCTATTCTTGCTTCATGAAAAAAAGTAAATTCTTCACCATCAAAACATATGTCGGTTGCATCATTCTCACGGTGTCCGCCTTTAACAAGCACAGCTTTCGCCCCCAATGCATGCATTTGAATAGCAGCTTCTTCTATTTCTTTAAGCAGAGTGATTTTTCTTCCTGTTATCACTTCTGCTTCTGGCAGATTAGGAGTTATAAGTGTTGCGATCGGGATAAGTTCATGAATGAGAGCCTCTTTTGCATTTGGACTCAATAGATCATATCCACTTTTTGAAATCATAACGGGGTCGACAACAATATGCTTTGGTGCATATTTTGTTAATTTTTCCACGATTACTTTTATCGTTTCGATTTGTGAGACCATCCCTATTTTCACAGCATCTACTTCAATATCACGAAAAATGGCATCAAGCTGACTAGCAATCAAATCCGGTGTCATGTCTTGAACGGCAAACACCCCTTGCGTATTTTGAGCTGTTACTGCTGTAATCACACTCATTCCATAAACACCATGAGCGGAAAAAGTTTTCAAATCCGCTTGGATACCTGCACCGCCACTTGAATCAGAACCGGCTATTGTTAATACTTTTTTCATTTTCTCTGCTCCTTTCTTTGTGAATAGAACTTGGTTATTTCCAGATAATAGAAGTGGCTTGCAAGTAAACATAAAAAAGCACAAATCCCCATGAGGACTTGTGCTCGAACAAATCGATGTCAGGAATACAAAATTAGATGTATTCACTCGCTCACTTTCCTACGCTGGCATTATCCAGATCAGGTTAAAGGGTCAAAGACTATTGTGTCTTAATCTCAGCCGACCATTTACGGCACCCCTAGTTCTATTCAAATTATAATTGTATTTCTATTTCATCTTAATTAATGCTGCTGATAAATTCAAGTGGTTAGCCAAACTTGATTCATTTTCAATATTCATTCCATTAATTTTTGAAATATTAACTTTTTGGAAACCATTTCCCATTGTAAGTATTATATATTTATGAATAAAGGGAATGATTTGATATCTCCCAATATACAAGAAAAGGTTGTAGATACGATGAAAAAAATAGCAAAAACGTTACTTGCTACTACTCTTTTAGTAACAGCTGCCGTTCCAGTTATCACATCGATTCCAGATGCACATGCTGCATATCAACATGCAACGAATAAAACATCAAAAGATCACAAACAAACCATTGATAAAACAGTAAAATTGGCTGCTCAAGGAAAAGTGATCAATAGTGAACAGTTTGGTTTGGGTTCTAAAGAGGGAGATATTATAAAAAAATGGGGACAACCCGAAAATAAGGAGGAATACAAAGGTTATCAGGAATATTTGGAATACAAAAAGCGTAAAGTGAGCTTTACCATTACCAAGGGTATAGTATCCAAAGTGACGACAACAGATAAACGAGTACTTGCGCTCTCACATGATGAGGTTCATAAAGCGTTAGGTGAACCGATCGATCATGATCAAGGTGCTGGGCAAATCTATGAAACGTATCAGTCGGGAAAAAACCTAATAGATATTCATTGGACAAATGTAACGGATAGAAAAGACGGATTAGAATTAGTAGAGCTTACTGTATATAAGAAGAATTGAGATTTTGTTCATCGGATCTGAAGTGAATGGAAAACAAACTAAAATGACGATCTAAATCGAAAAAGCACTTCTGGAATTTTTTTCAGAAGTGCTTTTCATCAATTTGAAAGTATTCTTTTGGTTATGGAATTAGGAGTTTCTTTGTTGATCTTTTATATTATTTGTTGTCTTTTTTTGTTCTTTTTAATAATTCATCCACAGCTTTGACATATCCACCAGCTTCTTGAAAAGCACGGCTGATTTTTAAGCTGTTTTGTTTGTAGGAGGGGTTGTTTAACGCTTCTAGTACTGCATTCCGCAATGAATCCACCTGTAAATTTTCTGGATCAAGCAAGAGGCCGGCCCCTAATTTTTCTACCCGTTCTGCTACCATAGGCTGATCATTTACGAGTGGTAACATGACAAGGGCATTTCCAAAGTATAATCCTTCACTTGTGCTGTTCATCCCGCAGTGGGTGATAAAAACATCACTGTGTTTTAAGACTTCTAGCTGTGGTACATAATTGCGCACGATAAAATTATCAGGGATAGGCCCAATATCTGTTGGGGATAAATGATTGCCTATGCTGAGAACCACTTTTATATCCAGATCTTTTAATGCATCCATGCACATTTGATATAAATCGGCTCGTTTATTGACAATTGTACCGAGAGCCATGTAAACTACCGGTTCTGTTTGCAGCTCATGGATAGGGAAATCCGTTTGGTCTTTTCGATCTATCAGAGAAGGTCCGACAAAGAGGTAATCGTCTCCATAAAGTTCAGACTCAGGCTGGAACAATCGAGAAGTAAACACAATGTGGGCGTCAGCTTCCACAGTCATGCCATTTAGAAAACCAGCGATGGAAATTCCATATTTTTTTTCTAGTCTTTTGTTTAGCTGTATCATTTGTTCTTTTTTTTCTTCAAATGCTTTTTTTGTTTCGGGTGACCATTTTTCCGTTACTTTTTTGAAAAAGTCGGATTTTTGATTGGAGGCAAAGGAAGACCATATCGCATAAGATGGTAACTTCTTCATGTCCGCAATCCATTTTCCAGGAGAATTCATCGCATCAAATAGAACATAATCATAAACTTCGTTTTGAATGTCTGTTAAAATTTCATCTGTAATCCATTCCATGGACTGCATCATTTTGTCCATATTACCAATCATAGGACTCCTGTTTTGATCCTTTTGGTTATGGAAGAAGCTTGCTATAAGCTCATTCATCAAGGTTTGTGCCTTTGAAGAGATCGAGCGAACTTCTGCACCTGTTTGTACCAGCTTGTCTTTGTAGTGATCACTTGTGTAATAGGTGACATGTTCTCCACGTCTTACTAATTCTGTTATGAAACCAATAGAAGGATTAATGTGTCCTTCCCCCATATAATTGACCATTAATACTCTGGACATTTTCAACACCTCATTTCAAAATATACACATAGTATCACTTTATTATATGAACGGAGTATGAATATCTGGAAAATTTGTATAAATTGATTAATAAGACATTGGTATCTTTCCTTTTGATATGGGTTCTTAGAAGCAAAAATGGATACAAAGACATTGTGAATATTAGGAATATAAAAAGCACAAATCACATAAAGGTAAAGTATTTGAAGTTCGATAACAATGAATGCTTGTACTCACGAGAGAAATTTAAGATAATGGGGCAGAAAAAGGAATAATCGGAAGATCAAACACTACTATGCTGGGGAATTTTGAGCAAAACTACAGAACGGTGGGTTATTCCACCGTTCTGTATCCCAAACAAATAAAGGTTTTCCCATTTTTTAATTGTTGTGGCAATATCTCCAGTAGCTCTTTTCCATTTGCTAAAAAGCGATAGGCAAAGTTGTTAATCCCTGTGAGGACAATGTGAAGTGCCAGATAACGTTTTCTCTAGGGATGTTGAGATGGAGGTTAGGCATACGTTTCAGAAGGGTGGTAAACGCAATATCTGCTTCCACACGGGCCAAGGGCGCCCCTAGGCACTTATGAATCCCATGTCCAAAGGCGAGATGCCGATTGATCTTACGTGTAATATCCAGTGCCTCTGGATGCTCAAACTGGTACTCATCACGGTTTGCTGATTTCGATAAAGGAATGACCATATCTCCCTTTTTGATCTGCTGCCCGGCAAGCTCGACATCTTCCATAGCAAAACGTGGTCCCGTCATTGTAGAGGGCCCATTGAAGCGGAGCAGTTCTTCAACGGCTGAAGGAACTAGACTGAAATCAGCTTTTAGTTTCTCCAATTGCTCAGGATGATCCAACAACATCAGAGTACCAGTAGCGATCAAATTTGAGGTTGTTTCATGGCCAGCAAAGACTAATAACGTAATCATAGAGAGCAGTTCTGCCTCGCTGAGTCGATCCCCCTCTTCTTCAATAGCTACCAACTGGCTGATCAAGTCATCAACAGGATACTGGCGTTTGTCGGCCACAAGCTGCGCAATGTATTCGTTGAAAGCTTGTATGTTCTCCGCAACCCCAGGCTCTAGTTTTCCAAGTCCAAGACCATTTGCGATCACACCAGACCAGTCAAGGATCTTTGTCCGATCTGCTAGAGGCACTCCAAGCATGTCAGAAATGACGTTGATTGGTAAGGGATAGGCATAGTTTTTTACGAGATCCATTTCACCTTGTTCTTGTACCTGATCAAGTAATTCGTCAGCAATCTTTTGCACATGTGGACGTAAGCTTTCCATGAATCTGGGTGTGAAGACTTTGGATACCAATTGTCGCAACCGACGATGATCAGGATCATCGACAGAGAGCATGGAATCGCCCAAGAATCTAGGAGTAGCGTCAACTTTTCCGATAGCAATTTGATGTAAGTCGTTGTTGCCATCAATAGAGCTGGGATCTACAGTAAAAAGGGTGTGATTTTTAAGAACCTGCATTGCCTCTTCCATACGTGTGACCATCCAAGCTTGACGATTTGTCCCTCCCATCGGAAACGAGATAGGAATAACGGCTCCCTTTGCTCGCATCTGCGCAAATGCAGGAAATGGATTTTCGCTGCCGTCACCACTAAACATACGGAATGCTGTTTTTTCTTGCATGGTTTGATCTGAAGTATTCATAACGATCTTCCTTTCTTAGGGGGGCTTTTTAGAGTAGGGTACCCAAATCACATGTTTGAACAAGAAGAAAAGGTAAGCTGGATAGTGTAGTTTGAGATTCTAATGTCGTTATTATTTGCTTGATTTTGGACCATGTTTTTTATTATTCACAATCGCAATTTTTTTATCATGAAGTAGCTACTGGTTTTAATGCTTCTTTTGATTCCTCTTTTGGTTTCTCCAAAGATGAAGGAACTGTTTCGGAGGGATCAACTTTTCTTTTTTTGCGCACATCTATTAAGAAGAAGCTGAGAATCAATGCTACAACCGTAATACCTGCAGACCAATAAAATGAATCTTGAATTCCAGCCATAGAGCTTTGTATTCCAATTTGTCCATAAAGCATATTAGTTAGTGCAACCTTTGCTTGTTCGATAGGAATACTGAGTTGCTGAGCCATTTGGATCACTTGATCTAGAAATGATTGTTGAAATTGGGGGTCCATTGTATTGGCTGAGCTTCGGAATATCCCCATATGAAAGCTGGTGCGACTGGTAAAGATGGTAGTCATGAGACTGATACCAACTGATCCCGAAATGGATCGTACCGTATTGGACAATGCGGTACCATGGGGATTCTTTTCGCTAGGGAGCTGATTCAGACCGGCTGTTTGAATCGGCATCATGAGTAACCCCATACCAATCATCTGGATCATATAAAGAACCATGATATATTGGTAACTGGATGCTATCGTTAAGTTGGTAAATTCATAGGTTGTGACAAGGTTGATCAGCATCCCTACGACGGCAAGGGGACGAGGCCCTACTTTGTCAAACAAGATACCAGAAACGGGCGATAAGACTCCCATGAGAATTGCACCAGGAAGCATAAGCAATCCCGACTCCAATGGAGTGAATCCTCGGAGATTTTGCAAATAAATAGGAAGAAGGAACATACCACCATACATCCCAATGGTAGTGATCATACTAATGATATTGGATAAGGTGAAGACTGGATATTTTAAAATCCGAAAATCTAGCATTGGACGTTTGGAATTCAATTGTTGGAAGACAAACAAGATAATACAAACTACTCCAACGACAATCGAAATATCTACGATAAGATCGTTCCATCCTCTACTTCCTGCTTCACTCAACCCGTAGAGTGCTGCGCCAAAACCAATGGTAGAAAGAACAGTTCCTACATAATCAAGTTTTAGTTTTTTATTTGTTTCTCCTAAGTTTTTCAAAAGAAAACTGGAAATGACCAATATCACTAAAGCAAGTGGAGCGATACCATAAAACAATAATCTCCAACTGTAGTGATCTAATACCCAACCTGAAAGTGTTGGACCAATGGCAGGGGCAAACAAGATTCCTAGACCAAAAATCCCCATCCCTTTCCCTCTCATTTCAGGAGGGAAAATGGACAATACCATAGTCATACATAATGGCATCAATATTCCAGCACCAACTGCTTGTATCAGTCTTCCAACCAACAAAAAAGAGAAAATAGGTGCTAATCCACAAACAATAGAGCCGCCTGTAAAAAAGAGCATGGCAGTAAGAAATAAGTTACGCATCCCAAACCGCTGTATCAAAAAAGCAGATAAAGGAGTCAAGATCCCGCTCACAAGCATGTATCCGGTCAACAACCATCCTGCATCCGTTGTTGATACGTTAAACTCTGTAATCAAATGCGGGATGGCTACATTTAATAATGTTTGATTTAACACGGATAGAAACATCCCCAGCATAATAACGGCCAGCAAAGGAATTTGTGAACGAATAGAATGATTGGCTTGTTCTGTCATATTTGTTCACATCCTTTAGCGATGTATCTTAATGGTAGCATTCATGCCAGGTACTACTTGATCAGAATAATTTTCAAGTTCAATTTTAACAGGTACATACTCTACTTCTTTGGTGTAATCGCCACTGGCATTTTGAGATGGCAGCAAGGAAAATTCTGAGTTTGTCGCTTTGCCGATTTCTTTTACTTTCCCATTGATGGTTGTACCGTTGTCTACGTCTATAACTACATCTACGTCTTGCCCGACACTTACATTTTTTATTTCGGTTTCTTCGAGATTTGCAATAACGTACAATTTGTTAAGATCCACAACTTGTGCAAGAGTTTGACCAGGTGCTATCGTTTCGCCTTTGATTCCTTTATTTAAAACGATAGATCCTTCGATTGGAGATGTGATTGAAACAGTGCTTTTTCCAGTAACTTTTCCAATCTCTTCATTTTCTGTTACCTGTTGACCAACAGTTGCTTTCCAATCTGTTATTTTCCCGCTACTTAAAGAGGTAACTGGGACCATATCTCCACTAACTTTCGCATTGTCTGTGGAAATGAAATTGGCAGAATTTTGGTAATAGTTAATACCAACAATACCAACCACTACTACAACCAAAAATATAAATGTATTGATAGCAATGAGTTTTCCTGTTTTCATTTTCTTATCTCACCTTATCTTTCGATTTTTACTTCGGCATGTACACCAATGGTTAAGCGATCAATCGGTAAATTACTTACAGATATTTTTATCGGAATTCGTTGTACTTCTTTTTCGGTAGAACTAGCTGTATCAGCAGAAGAATCTTGATAGAACTCTCCAGTGGCTGAGCCAACCTCTACAACTTTTCCATCATAAGATTCATCAGATAGGGACTCGATTGTCACTTTTACATCTTTACCTTCTTTGATGCGGCTAATTTTATCTTCATCCATATAAGCCAGTATATAGGCATCATTTAAATTAGCTATTTGCGCGATGGTTTGACCTTGAAAGACTTTTTGTTTTACATAGACACTGGTTTTTACAATGGTTCCATCCATCTTAGTTGCTAACGGCTTATTTGAAATGCGTCCTACAACATCTCCTTGCTTTACAGTGTCACCCTCTTGTACTTTCCAATCAGATAACACACCGGTTCGTGTTGCATTCAATGAATATAGATCTGCTTGTACTGTTGCATTATCGGTAGAAATATAGGTTTGTTGATCAGACACATATTGATAACCAAATGCCCCAATTCCCACCACCACGATAAACACGACAATTGTAGTTAACCATCGTTTCATTGGATTATCCTTCCTTTAATATCCCAACAAGCTTTTCAAGATGAACGGAGAGTTGTCGAAAATCTTCATCTGTAAGTTTTTCTAGGTATGTCCGATAATAGTGAGCTTGTGTAGCAGGGAAGTTAGCAAATAATTTTTTACTCTTCTGGCTTAAATCAACCCAAACCACTCGTCGATCTTTATCATCTCTCCTGCGAGTAACCATCTCTGATTTCTCCAAACGATCAATCACACCACTTACAGAACTCGGTTTGAAATCTAATTCCCTGCTGATTTCGACCATCGATAAGGAACCTTTTTGGTGGAGCAACCTTAAAACCTGTCCTTGTGGAATGGTTAAGTTATATTTTTTGAAGTGCTTATGCAGGATAGGAAGAGATTTTTTTAAACAAAAGTGCATAGCATTGACAAATTCCAGTACTTCATCATCAGTCAAATTATTCTCACCTCACATTAATATTTCACCTCATTAATATTTTCTATAAGAACATTTTTTATTATATTATTTAACATAGTGAAATGTCAACTAATGAAAATATAAACAAAGGAAACAATCTATAGTTGGAAAAAGTGTATTAAAGGGATAGTGGCAGGTGAAGTGCTAGGGAAGGGGCTAGATTGACTTGAATATTTTTTGAAAAACTATTTGGTTTAACTGTTTATTTCAAAATTTATTTCGTCTCATTAGGAAGTAAAGAAGAAGTATAAAATGTAATTCGAATGAGGAAATAACATGTTACAAGAGATATGGTTTACCCTTTACAGGGTTAGAACCATGAAGAAATTACAAAAAAATATAAAATCCCAACTTATACTCCTCTTAACAGGAATATAAGTTGGGATTTTTGTTTGTTTTCTAAGCTTATTATCAACACTAATATAGCATTTTGCAAAGGAAAGGGATCACAATTCACCCTTTAAAAAAGTTTGGAGTTATTTTGTTTTGTATTAACCTCGAACAAACTTCAGACGTGACCAGTCAAACAATTTTCCAGGGTCTTGTTTTCTGTTAGGTGCGTATTCAGCATGTCCTACTATATGCTTTCTGTCCCTTTTAATCGATGGATGACGTTTAAAAATCCCATTCAACAAAATATTCAGTGAATTGTATTGAGCATCTGTAAATCCTATATTTTTAGATGAGATCATATTATATGTTTTTTCTGACATAATAGGTAGCATCTCATCGCGGGTTCCAATTGCTAATAATTCTATTCCGATAGAATACTCATTCATTTTATTTTTATAAGTTGGTAATCCTGGCAGCTCTCCTTTTCCTGCATGAAAAGCAACTCGATTTTCACCGACCAGACGATAGATCGTCCCGTCTCTTGCAATCATATAATGTGCGGAAGTCCCAGTGCTAACGAAAATACGATAAATATCTTGTATATTGTATGGATTTGTAGGTTTGATTGCGGCATTTGAGGTGAAATGAATCAAAACATGAGTGACTTCTTTCGTCCGTATTTTTGAATTTTGTGACGGAAGGTAAAGATTTTTAATTGTAGGCTCCTGAGATATTACTAGACTTATTACCAGCCCCAAAATGAGTAAACATGGCGCAAAAATGACCCAAACAGAATTTTTCATTATAATCAGTTTTCCCTTGTTCTTAGTTCTATACGGCGTAGTGACAGGAGTTTCTAGGAACTCTGACTTTCATTACCATGTGTTAATTCCCCAAATTTTGTTGGTCAAATTAGGGCTCTTCTCTAAACACAAAGGATGAAATTTTGTTATCATATTCACTAGGTAAATTAGCGATACTTTTGTCATCATTTGCCGAAAAACATTCTCCCCGGTATTTAGCATCTGTACAGAATGTTATCGCGAAAGTATTTGAATTAGACTTAAACTTGATGGAAGATATTTTATTATCAAAATTAAAGGTCTTTAGATCCTTCACATCGTAACAAAACGTTGCTGATTTCCCTTTGAAATTTTTGAGTTCATACACCGTAACACAATCATGTGCTGTGATAAATCATATTTATCTGTATTTTAAAACAGGCAAATAGCCCGACAACATAGAACAATGTAGTTTCCTCACTACATATTAGGTGTTTTTAAGACCTGCAAATTACTTACATTAGCTGTTCCTAGGTTAATAGACAGGATCGTGTCTGGAGCAGTTAATAATGTTCTAACAATAAGTGTAGTGTCCGATAGTTTTATGCTAACCATTACCTCCAGAAAAGAATAGTTGATACACTTTTTATTTTAAGGACGTGATGGTATTCGAAAAGGGTAAAAATGCGAATGGGAATTTCCTCTTTATTTAAGAACTAGAACCAATTAGAGTCCATCAAGAATAGAAACCAACTGTTGTACGTTAAACAGTTGGTTAATTTGTGTCTAGATTATATCCATGCATACCTAGGAAAACGATCACTGTATGATATTAAATCCAGATTAGTTCAAGCTTAGATACTTCAGTTCGTTTTAGCATTATGGGGTGTTAAGTACTAGCTTTTCCTTGGTTTTTTTTAACAATTCATCAGCAGCTTTTCTATATCCGCCAGCTGCTTGAAAAGAACTGCTTATTTTCAAGCTGTTTTCTTTGTAGACAGGATTATTTAAAGCTTCTAGAACCGACTTTCGCAATATATCTGCATCTAAGCTCTGTGGATCAAGCAAGAGGCCGGCCCCTAGTTTCTCTACCTGCTCTGCCACAATTGGTTGATCGTTTACAAGTGGTAACATGACAAGCGCATTTCCAAAATATAATCCTTCGTTTGTGCTGTTCATTCCACAGTGGGTGATAAAGACATCGCTGTGTTTTAAAACTTCCAATTGAGGAACATAGTTGCGCACGATAAAGTTATCAGGGATCGGACCAATGTCATCTGGTGTTAACTGATTTCCAATACTGAGAACAACTTTTCCATTGAGATCTTTTAAAGCTTCTATACACATCTGGTACAAATCTACACGTTTATTGACAATGGTACCAAGAGCCATATAGACAACACGTTCATCTTGTAATGCGTCGATTGGGAAATCAAGTTGCTCTTGTCGATCAACAATAGACGGCCCCACAAATACATAGCTTTCATCGTAATGTTCTGACTCTGGTTGGAACAAGTGAGACGTAAAGATGATGTGCAGTTCTGAGTCGACGACCATTCCAGTTAGAAAACTAGGGACGGGAACACCATACTTTTGTTCTAATCGTTTTGTGATTAGTTCCATTTCGTGTTGTTTTGCTAGAAATTGTTCTTTCATTTCAGGTGACCACTTTTCCATCACTCTTTTGAAAATGCTCGACTTTTCATTGGAAGCGAATGTAGACCAGAGTGCATATGATGGTAATTTCTTTATGTCCGCAACCCATTTTCCAGGAAAACTTTGTGCATCAAATATGACATAATCATAAACTTCATTTTGGATATCTGTTAAAATTTCATCCGTAATCCATTCCATGGACTGCATCATTTTATCCATATTTCCAATCATGGGACTTGTGTCTTTATTATCATGGAAATTTGCTACAACCTCTTTCATCAAAGCTTGTGCTTTCATAGAGACCGGACGAAATTCTGCCCCTGTATGCTGTAACTTTTCTTTATACAGATCACTTGTGTAATAAGTGACTTGTTCTCCACGCTGGACTAGTTCTTTTATAAGAGCGATAGAAGGATTGACATGACCTTCCCCTAAGTAATTGACCACTAATACCTTAGCTATTGTGAACACCTCGTTTCAAATATTAAAATCGTATCACTTTATTGTATGAGTGGAGAACGAAAATCTGAAAAAATTGTATAAATTGTTTGGATTATACAGTATATAAATACTTTTATATTTTTTTGTTCTGAAAATCGACATGTATCAGGCATAATAGTAAAATGAGATCGTTGTATGAAGCAAGCAAGATATACGAAAAATAAGGAAATAAGCAACTGGTGAAATGGAAATGAAATTAATGTAATGGGACGGTAGCAAAAAACATTAACATTTGTTATGATGATAGAGGAAAATATTCGGAAATAGGGGGAAAACCCATGTTAAAAGATCAAGATTCACAAGTTTTTGAAGCAATTCAGCTTGAATTAAAAAGACAACAAAACAATATTGAATTGATTGCTTCCGAAAATTTCGTAAGTCCCGAAGTCATGGAGGCACAAGGCTCTGTTCTTACTAATAAATATGCAGAAGGCTATCCTGGTAAAAGATACTATGGCGGCTGTGAGCATGTAGATATCGTAGAAGACTTAGCTCGTGACCGTGCAAAAGAACTTTTTGGCGCAGAACATGCCAATGTGCAGCCTCACTCAGGTGCACAAGCAAATATGGCTGTATACCACACTGTGTTGGAACCTGGTGACACGGTATTGGGGATGAATCTTGCTCATGGTGGGCACTTGACACATGGAAGTCCTGTTAACTTTTCTGGAATTTTATATAATTTTGTAGCTTATGGTGTCGATGCAGAAACACATCGCATCAACTATGAAGAAGTACGCCAATTGGCTTTAGAACATAAACCGAAGCTGTTAGTAGCTGGGGCAAGTGCATATCCTCGTGAATTTGATTTTGCGAAGTTAAAGGAAATCGCGGATGAGGCTGGAGCTTTGTTCATGGTCGATATGGCACATATCGCCGGCCTTGTGGCTACAGGTCAGCATCAAAGCCCAGTTCCTTATGCTGATTTTGTTACCACCACTACACATAAAACCCTTCGCGGTCCGCGTGGCGGTATGATCTTGTGCAAAGAAAAATATGCCAAGGCAATCGATAAATCCATTTTCCCTGGTATTCAAGGCGGTCCATTGATGCATGTGATCGCTGCAAAAGCGGTAGCATTTGGGGAAGCACTTAGCGAGTCTTTTCAAGCATATGGTGCACAAGTAGTAAAAAATGCAAAAGTACTCGGAGGTCAACTAGTGGAACATGGTTTGGAGCTTATTTCAGGCGGAACCGACAATCACTTATTGCTCATCGATGTTCGTAACCTTGGATTAACTGGGAAAGAAGCAGAGCATTTGCTCGATCAAGTTGGCATTACCACGAACAAAAATACTATCCCATTTGATCCGGAAAGTCCATTTGTCACAAGTGGAATTCGCATCGGAACTCCTGCTGTCACCAGCCGCGGCATGGATGAAGAGGCTATGGTGGAAATTGCAGCTATTATCGCGCTCACCTTGCAAAAACGAGATGATGCATCAACAGTAGAAGAAGCTAGTACACGTGTAGCGAAGTTGACAAGTAAATATCCTCTTTATGCGTAAGCATTTTGGGAATGGTATGCAGTTTGCTAAAAGGCATGAATTCGGTATGGAACCGAACTCATGCCTTTTTAAATCTAAACCAAAAGAAACATTTTTGTACTGAACTAGGGGTTTAGGGGAGCAGTGGAACAAGAAATCGGAATAAGCCTTATCGGATACACAAGGATTCATGAGATAAAAATCATGAATCCTTGTGTATCCATTTACGCAATAGCCCTTTCGCTACTTCCTCTGGTAATACAAAGGAATATCTACCTACGATATTAATATGTTCATAACCAAGAGGAGAGAGGCATTGAACGTCCGACTCTTTGAATTAGTCTTTCATTTTAGAAATAAGAGTCAATGCGGCCAACGGGTGTTCCAAACGACAATCGCATTTACTGGGGAGAAATCGGAAAAGATGAGCGCATGATTCCACCTCTTTCTGTTGATTTACCTTATCGGACATCAAGAGCCTAAATATTTCACAATAATATCTGCTAATAAACATTAGCGGATATTTACTTGTTGGAAATCAGTTTTGAAACGTCTACATATCCTTAGCGTATAATTACGTTAAATTGGCGGTAAAATCGACGATCAGTACTTTGTTTAATTTTCGTTTTGAACAGTGCGCTGTCCATAAGCGCAAAGAAAGACGCGTACGCCATCAGTGATGATACGTTTGGTTTGTTCCTCTTCCAAAGCCCCTGTTTTTCTCGGTTGATTAAATACCAATAAAAACGTTAATGCAGCGAAGTGCTTTGTAGCCATTTCAGGATCGGGCACATAGAGCAATCCGGTTTGTCCAAACTCGGTAAACCTCCTGATAATCCCCTCTTCCATCGCGTTATCCAGCTTTTCTAAAAACGAGGCTGGTAGGTTGGCGGCTTCCATCATAGCCAGACGGATCAAAGCGGTGTAATCGGACGAACCGTTTGTAAAAGCTACGATTTGTTCGCAAAATAAGATGAGCGCCTGCTCCAGATCCTTGAATTCCCAGAGGTGGTCTGAAATCGCTTGCTTAATCATGTCCAGGACCACCCAACTGGTTTCTTCCACAACGGCAAGCAGTAAGTTCTGTTTGTCGCCATAATAATCATAAACTGTCCGTTTGGAGACTCCCGCTTTAGCTGCGACCGCATCGACGCTGGAACGATCAAACCCATCCGAAAGAAACAGGTCTCGTGCCGCCGCAATAATTTTAGTTCGTTTGTCTAAAGAGCCTTTGCGAATTTTCTTGTTTTCCGTATTATCCATTCTTACGTTTCCTCCTTATGGGTACTATCAGAAATCGAAAAGAGTTCCACTTTACAAATTACACTGCACGGTGTAGTATAATTAATGTAACATATCAAATCAATGATCAAGAGGGTGTCGGGTAACACACCCCTGTTACCCGACACCCCATCAAGGAAGATTCTATCCATAAACACCAAGTTGTCTTTTGTTGATATTCTCATTGTCGGGGCCGGGCCCACAGGGCTTACACTTGCCTGTGATCTTGCCCGTCGAAACGTCAACCATCGCATTATTGAACGATGCACCTTATATAACGTAGCATCTCGCGCCAAAGGAATCCTGCCTCGCTCGCTTGAAGTCGTCGATGATTTGGAGGCTGTTCGCTACGTTATTGACACAGGTGACGTGAATTTGCCTGTTCATTATTATACCGCAGATGGCAGGAGTGTAGACAAGCCGGCTATTACCGTTGCAGCCAGCGCCGAACTTGAGACACCCTAGCGAGATCCGGTCTGGATTGCTCAATTTGATGTGCAAAAAGCATTGCGCGACCGATATGCAGTGCTTGGCGGTCAAGTTGAGTTGGGAGTGGAAGCCGAAGGGCTTGTTCAGGATTTGGATGGTGTAACGGTAACCGTGAATACACCACAAGGAGAAGAGCAAATTCGGGCTCGTTATGTAGTCGGTGCTGACGGGGGCAAAAGTAATATTCGCAAGTTTATTCATTTGCCGCTGATTGGGGAAACACACGATCATGAGCGATGGTATCTTGGCGATGTGAGATTGGAAGGACTGGATCGTGATCATAACCATATCTGGACATCCGGAGGGTATGGTTGGGGTGACACCGTTGCCTGAAACCGACTTTTGGCAACTGCAGGCTACAATTCCGGCAGAAATCGAGAAACCAGAGAAACCATCGTTAGAAGTGTACCAAACTATGTTTGACCGACGGGCCGATGCCGGACGTGTTCGGCTCACGGATGCCTCCTGGCTGTTCATACGTACCATGAGGAGCGCCGCCCTGTGGCTCAAGCTGTGCTCGAGGACAGCACGAAGAAGATGGAAGTAGTTGATTTGAACAAGGTTAGCAGGCATGCAATCACGTTAAAAATGAACAGGAGCTGATCTTAGTGAGAACAACTTCAACATTACAGAATCGCATTTCCGCTAGTTCTTTCGATTCCGAAGGCCGGATTGCCCGAGAAGATTTGATTGCTTTTGTCGAACTTGCCAGTAAAGCTCCTTCAGGCTTTAACCTTCAGCCTTGGCACTTTCTTATCGTAGACGAAAAAGATAAGAAGGAAGCCTTGTGTACAGCCGCTCCTGGACAACAAAAAATTGCGGATGCTGCGGCATCTGTAATTGTGTTGGCGAATTTGCAGGCTGATGAGTGTGCTGAGCAAATGGTGAACGATCTCGTAACAAAGCAGTATCTTTCGGAAACGTACAAGGAAGGAGCGATCAATAATATTCGCTCCTATAATGTGAAATTTCCTGACAGGTATAAAGAGGAAGTAATCATTGCGGCTTCTTTTGCTGCATACGGCTTTCAACTCGCCGCATTTGAACACGGTTACGGGGCAGCTCCCATTGGCGGATTTAATCCGGCTGCAGTTTCCGAGGTGTTCGGTATCCCGGCTCACTTGAAGCCCATTTTAATTATCGCCGTCGGCCCTTCCCCAGTGGAGACGAAGCAGCGCAAGTTTCGCTTCTCAGTGGAAGAGGTATCATCTTTTAACACAATCTGACAGACTGGCTGCCCATCTGCAGGCCATTTACGGAATCATACAACAAAGCGGAGAAAGTAGTAAACCGCACATACTGAGGAGGAAACCAAATGAGTAACTATCAAAGTATTGTTGATCGTTTTGAGATTGAAGCACTGCGCAACGAATTCACTGATACGGTGATGATGCGCGACCCTGACCGCTTTGCGTCGCTGTTCACGGAGGACGGCGTGTGGCGAATTCCTGGAGTCGTCGAACTCACCGGTCGGGAGCAGATTCGCGCTGGGAGCAAACGGCTACAGAGTCAGTGGGACTTTTTCGTGCAAAATACGCACCAAGGATCGATCCAGATCGAGGGCGATACCGCAGTCGGCCGTACCTATATCTCAGAGCTCGTGCGCCTGCTCGACGGCAGGGGCGGGCTGAACTACGCCGTGTACCATGATCGCTACCAGCGTACAGAGGACGGCTGGAAGTTCGCCGAGCGCGTCTACGAGATCAGATACCTTGACACCACACCACTTTCGGGCTCAGCGAAGATCGACTCGCATGAGTAAGTGTTGATGTCCAAAAGGCCCCGTATTTAAAATACCCAGCATAAGTTTTATGCTGGTTGTTACACTTTTCTATGAGTTGATTTATCTTATTCTGTGCCTTAAACTTCATGGTAGAGCGTCCTCCTGATGGGCTTTTTGAGGCCATGACCTCGTGTGCAATCCCATCGTACCGAGGCGTTCGTTTTTGTTTATATGCCAAATTATTCGTTTTACAGTAATTCTAACGAAGAACATTAGTTCAATGCTTTTAAACAACTTTATTTCCGACCCGGCCCGCATCATAGGCCCAGAAAAAAGGGAAAAGCTTTGTTGTTCACTGCTCCCTTAACCCTCGTTCTTGTAACCTAGTTAAATGTAAATATATGATAATAAAAATAAATTCTATAATATTAAATATTACTATATATTCTTGATCTTGAATTTTCTTTGAAATTAACTATTTACTTATTAATTTCCATGCTGTATATCCTTTCGATAAAAGGTAAGAAATCAAAAGGATAACTGCGACGATTCCATCAGTTAGAAATACAGATTGAATATCAGATGTGATTTTGCTTATCAACAAAGGAACAGTAATAGCTACTGCTGCTTTATGAAAAATGACCAATTCCCAAATCCCAGCATAGCGCCGAGGGAAAAATGCTAAAAGTAGAAAAAGACCGGTAAATACAAGAAAACCATAAAGACGCCAGATTTCTACCACTTTTCTAGTTGTTTCTGCTTCGGATGTAGTTGTTAAATTTAGAAAAAAAGATGCTAACGCACCGACTGCACATAATAAAAGCAATATCATAGATAACAGATCTCTCCACCTAGGTACATTTAACATTTCATTCCCTCTTTCATTAATCATTACTAATTATGGTTAATGATTAATAATAATATTTGTCATGCAGCTCTTGTGATTCCGAATAGGTTAATTTCACTCTCCTATATTGGATTGGAGCGACTGATCTTCGAACTTTCTTTCCTTCATTCTTATTGGATCTACCTTCAATGTCAAGTCAATTTGGAATAGAAGAACAGCAAGATTGTTGTTAAATTTGGAACTGTTAAAATTTGGGTCTGTTGCAATTGTAATAAAACAGGATGACATCTTTCATACCGCCAAACAATCGATTATTCTCATTTAGATGGAAATTTTCATGATTTTATTAAATAAACTACCAGATTAGCATACGCAGCTTTTGCATATCCCCGAAAAAGAGTACTTCTCGAATCAGATGGGTATATATGTAATTTCTAATATTAGAATCTCATATCAACAAAAATATACGCCAAGCCTATGAGTATGCTTCACGGCTTGGCGTTTTTTAAAACAATACCTGAGGCTTGACGGATAAAAGTATTAGTCTTCGATTGCCTGATAGACAGTGGTCCAAAAGTCGTGGATAACTCGCATTGAATCCGGTGTGGACATCCCAACATTGGTGAGCACGATTCCGGTGAGCTGTTTGTTCGGGTCGGCATACGCCGAAGTACCGGTTCCGCCGTCCCAGCCGAACTGGCCGATGGACGCGTAGTCGCCGCGGTAGGTTCGCACCGCCATCCCAAATCCCCAGCCGCCTTGCTGCCCTTGGCCGTACGACAAATGGACGTTGTTCCTGGCCATGGCGTTTCGGATGGCTTGCTGTTCGGGCGTGAGGTGGTCGGTGGTCATCAGCTGGACGGCAGGCCGGGACAGGATGTGTTTGGTCCCATGCATCCCCTGATTCAGCAGCATCCGGAAGTAGGCGTGGAAGTCGTCGACGGTGGAGACCAGCCCACCGCCGCCTGACTGAAACGCCAAAGGCTGGCTGTACTGTCCCCCTGCGGCCTCATCCCATACGATGAACTCACCAGTCTGTGGGTCGGGATTGTAGCTGATCGGCAGCCGGTCGATCTTGTCGGCAGGCACATGGAAGCCTGTGTCTTTCATCCCCAGTGGATCGAGAATGCGTTCGCGCAGAAACGTCCCAAACGGCTGACCTGTGACCCTGGCGACGAGCACGCCGAGTATATCGTTGCTGATCTGGTACTGCCAGCGCTCTCCCGGGTGGTGCATCAGTGGAAGCGAGCCAAGGCGGCGCATCCATTCGTCCGGATCAGGATATTCTGTCATTGTCTGGGGGAATATCCCCTGCTCAAAAACTGCGTTCATGATCGGAGTGCCCAGCGACGTCAAATCCGCTCCGAGCCCAAACGTGGAGGTCAACAGGTCCCGTACGGTGATCGGCCGTCGCGCTGGTACGGTGTCGTCCAGCGGGCTGTCAGCCCGTTTCAGAACCTGCCGGTTGGCGAGTTCGGGCAGCCAGAGATCTACTGGGTCATCCATCCGCAGCCTACACTCATCGAGCAAAATCATCGTCGCCGCCATCGTGATTGGTTTGGTCGTGGACGCTAACCGAAAGATCGTGTCCCGGCGCATCGGCGCGCCGCCATCATGGCGCATCGTTCCAAGTGATTCGACGTGTGTCTTGCCGTTCCGGCTGACTAGGGCGACAAGCCCAGGAATCTTCCCGGAATCGACATGTCGTGCCAGTACCTTATGCAGTCTGCGCAGCCCTGTTTCGGAGAAGCCTTTGTTGTTTTGTCCCATTATGAATCTCTCCTTTTTTTCCTATCTTCTGATGAATTTGGTATTCTCTCTTTACTTTTTTATGGTTTAGTGCTGTTGTTATTTTCTCCCGAGCTTTTTACGAATGTTTTCGCTCACTTGTTCTTTTCTTTTCCCAATCCAAGTTTGCCCTTGAAGCTCATGTAACAGATCATCGCAAAAACCACCGATATCCTGACCCACTACATCCAGCACATCCATTCCTTCTTGTGCGTTTGATTCAAAAAATTCTAGTACATCTTGCAGCATTTTAAACATGGTCATGGCGGAGTCGTGGTTGGATGCGGAATTCCATAAGAAATTCTCTATTTTATTCATCACGATCTGATAACCCTTTGGTAAAGCTTCGATCCGTTTTTTGTAAAGTTTATATTCCGCTTTTTCTTGTTTCCATCTTTTTAAAATCGGAAAAATATTAATTTCCATTCTGATTCTCCTTTTATTCATTCATTTTTGATGAGATAGAATCCCATTTACGCCAAAAAGTTTGGAGTTGATTTCATTCAGCAGTGTTCAGTGTATAGATTTCCGTGACGTTCCGATTTTCCAATGTTTCTACTCAGTATAACCAAGTACTTCTATATAGTTATACATAGTAGATACCTGTCAATATCCTGATTTATTTTTTTCTAGAAAGAGTTGCATGAAGTGACATTGTTATTTACCTTAACCGAGCTTTTTGTGAATGTTTTCGCTCCATTGTTTTTTTCTTTTTTCGGTCCAAGTCTGTACTTGAAGCTCCTGTAACAAGTCATCACAAAAGCCACCGACATCCTGCCCGACTACACCAAGCACATCTTTTCCCTCTTGTGCACTTGATTCAAAAAGTTCTAGTACATCTCGTAAGGCTTTAAATATGGCCATAGTAGAGTCCGTGTCGGATGCAAAAGTCAATAAGTAATTCTCCATCTCTTTTATCACAATCTGATAATCCGTTGGCAGATCATTAATCCGTTTTTTGTAAAGTTTATATTCCTCTTTCTCTTGTTTCCATTTCGCTCCAATAGCCAAATCTATTAAATTCCTAAAAATATTTTTCTCCATCTTGATTCTCCTTTAATTTACTTATTTTTGATGAGATAAAAATCTCATTTAGGCCAAAAGACTCGAAGTGATTTCATCCCATAAGTTTCAGTGTGTAGAATTTCGTAACGGTTCATATTTCAATGTGTCTTCTACTTTGTAACGCTAGGTACTTATATATAGTAATACTTAGTAGTAGACGGTGTCAATAGCCTAATTTATTTTTTCGGGAAGGGTTGCAGCAGGTGATATCGTTATTTTCCTATTCTAAGCTTTTTGTGTATGGTTTGGTTTAGTTGTTCTTTTATATGATCCTCCCATGTTTCAGTCTGAACGTCTTTCAGAAGATTATCGCAAAAACCGCTGATATCCTCTCCAACTACATCAAGTACATTCTTTCCTGCTTGTGCACTTGATGCAAATAGTTTCACTACATCCGTCAAGATCTTTATTATGCACATGCCATCGCCAGCACTAGACCCAATATTCCATAAATAGCGTTCCGTCTCTTCCATCACAATCTGATAATTCCTTGGTAGAGCCTTCGTCCGTCTTTTATAATCTTTATACTCGGCTTTACCTTGCTTCCATTTCGTTAAAGTTTGAAAAATATTATTTTCCATTTTGATTCTCCTTTAATTCATTTATTTTTGATGTGATAAAATCCCATTTACGCCAAAAGGTTTGGTATTGATTTTGTTTTGTCTTCTATTTTGTATCACTTAGTACTTCTATATAATAATACTAAGTAGATGACAGTGTCAATAGTTTGATTTATTTTTTTGAAATGGGTTGAAGGGAGTCGATGACGCTCTCATTCAGCCTTATAGAGAAGTGGGGAAATGATGATGAAAGCTGCTAGCCATACACATCCTAGTCAACTAGCTGTGTTTATATGTTTGATAGTCTAACAATTGGAATTTTTAAAGTTTGTGTGGGTCGTAGTCAACATATGAAATAGAAAGAGACGAGATGATAGTGGGAACAATTATCCCCATCACGAATGAGTTGGCTGGATTCGCATTTTTAGCTTTCATCATACTGGTAATTTTGATTTCAAAAGAAGGGAAAGGTGAAAGAATCCCAATTGATGGGTTTGGTTCTTGTTTGTATTGGCATGGGGTGGATTGGCACTTGTTATCTCTGTTAGAGGATGGAAAACAATCGATTATACACAACTGAGAGTTTGTATTACCACTCTAATGTCTCTTACTATCATTTTGGGATTGGGTTTATGGGTATATTTGACTAAGAAGCTATGAGGGATAACAGTGATAATCAATAAAGCTGTATCCCAATTTTCGATTTGTACTTTGTTCCAATTCGTATAGGGAAGAGCCAAGGATGCTGAGATGTGATCCTTGGTTCTTTTTTTATTTTTCTTTTGGTATAGCGAAAATGTCGAAATTTTTCCCGATAATTAAGGTGGTTCCAACAGCCATATCTACTACCTTAGTATCTAATAAATCGATTGCTATACGTTTACCATCTGGAGTATCTAGAGTCACTGTGGTAAGATCCTGTCCTTTATTTTCTTCTAATCTATTTTGTTCGTCTACATAATACTCTAATCTTGTTTCGTGTTTGTTTACAAAAAATTTATTACTATGATAAAAACGTAATAACTTGGATTCGCGCAATTTATCTATTAATCTTTTTACTTTGCTGTTTTCTCCTTCAATAATCAATCTTGACGACATTAGTAACACCACCGATTTAGATTATTTTTTTAATTCTACATTGTAAGTCTATTCGTTTTAATGTTTCTGAGCAAGATCAACATTTTTACCTATTTATACCGTATCTTCTATATTTATATTGAGCTTTTATAGGAATATTGATAAAGTAAACGGTATATTCATAATATTATTACGGTAAAATGAGGGTGGTATAATGAGGAAAGATCTAATTGGTGCGATTTTACTACATGAACGGAAGAGACAAAAGAAAACAATACAAGTGGTTTCCGATGAAATGGAAATAGGTACTACTACAGTTAGCGGCATGGAACGTGGTTTACCGAATGTGGCCGATGAAAAGTATATTATGTATGCAAAGTTTTTAGGCAAAGCAGAAGAGCTATTTGGTATAGAGGATGAGATGAAGATAAGGGAACAAGCAATATTCAAGGAATTGCAGCACATTGAAGACGTTTTAACTGGGGTGCCAGACACTGCACAGAAACGATTAGATAAAATTAAAGATTTACATATGTTTCGCGATGCAAGGGTTTTTTCTACATTTCTGCATGGGAGAATTCATTACGAGAACAAAAATTATTCAAAAGCAAAGGAACTACTAGAAAAAACATTAAAAGACGTGGATCAGTGCCAGAGCTTACTGAACTCAAATTTACGGCCGATTTGCTACAACGAATTAGGTATAATTTCCTTTCATAACAATAACTATGAAGAAGCGAGACAACTAACAGAAAATGCTTTAAGAGCGTTCGACAAAGAAGGGAAAAGGCAGTACTATCGGCCATATTTATACTTGAATTTAGCAATTTACTTAGAAATCCTAAACAAGATAGAAGACGCATGCATACCGCTTAAACATTTATTACGCATGATCGATAAATTCAAGTCAAATGTTTCTGTGACAATTCAAACATATGAAAGATATGCTAACTTACTTCTAAAACTAGGAATGCCACGGAAAGCGTTAAAATATGCCCATGAAGCGCAACAATACGCTTGGGAAAACAAACAATATAGGCGGTTGTTTTCAGTTTGGTCCACGTTAGGAAATATTTTGACAGAGCTTGGAAAAATAGAAGAGGCTAAACAACGATACTATAAGGCGCTGGATTTCGTTTCTTTTGTTTCGGATAATAGCGTTATTGTTGCAGATACCTATTATAGATTGGGTAAACTGTTAACACGAACCGAAGAGTACACAGAAGCAGAGGATATGATAATTTTCGCTTGCGATTACTTAGAGGAAACAAACGAGGAACAAGACAAACTAAACGCGTATATCGAATTAGGGAGATTACAGAGTCATCTAGGAAAAAAAACGCAGTTTGAAAATACATTCAATAAAATTAATAAAATGATGGAAAACATGCCCGAAAAAGATATTACATTTGACATAGGTATGATAATGTGTGAATTTTATAATAGTGTAGGTGATAAAAATAAAATAATCTACTATCAGGAAATGGTTTGGAGAAAATGGAGGAAAGGAGAGATTAAAAATGTCAACTAGAGGCGAGCCAGATACTCGGTAAAACTACCCCTCTTTTGTTAAGAGGGGTTTTTGATTGTGAAATAACTGGTAAAATAGTGAATTATTACCCCATGTAAAGGTACTACCAGGATATAGAAGAGATATAAAATAAGCATTAGTGTTAACGGGATTATTTTTTGAAGATTGACAGTAAAAACATATTATATGTACTGTTGATTTCCCTGTTTATTGTAAAATATCTATTTATTTCATTTGATATACGGTATAATAATCAGAAAATATTATTATTGTATGTATTTTACAAATAATCTACACTATTTATAGGCAAGACGATGACTTTTATGTTTTTAAAGAACATTAAGGAGGATATGTACATGAGTATGTTTATTCCGAAAATGGTTACTTTTGGACGTTTTGCATGGGTGCCACCTTGTATCGAATGTGGAAAGACGGATAAAGTAAAACAAGCTAGTAGCGGTGGTAGTTGGTGGAAATGTACGAGATGTGATGTAAGATTCCATAATTAACAACTGCGGAATAGTCCATAAACGGGCTATTCCGATTTTATAGAGGTGGAACAAATGAAATTTTCCGATATTAGGCCAGAAGATGCATTTATGTTTGGCTATAAACCGACATGCACAAGTCAAAAAGGCAACCCACGTCTAAAACCTTGGCTAGATCGTTTGTTAGCTGCTGGTTATCCTTATGTGTACCCTCACAATGTATTAAGCGATGGTTACATATTTTTTCACACAGAGGAAGCGAAACAGAATTATATATCCCTGATGGATGGCATACAGATAAATTCCACTGAATATGTTCGTCGCCTCGGTCATGTATTAGGCTTCCCACGTAACTCCGTAGATGCCTTCACGAAAGCATGGGAAACAGAGGAGAAAGGGCTAAATGCTGAACATTTCTATGCTGAAATGATAGGAGTAAACTTGAGTGGTTTTATGTTTTCTGCACATATTCCGTCTCTAATCGAAGATATAACTTGGATGTGGCGAACCTACGACCACCCAAAAGCGAAAGAGTTGCCAACGATTTTCGATACACCAGTCGGAGAAATACCGCTGATGCATAGTGACTATGTGAACCTTACGAAACTATTTAAGCAACTAAATAAGCGTTTAACTATTGCTCGTTGAACAACATAAAAGGCGAACTATACGTCTTTTATGTCGTTCCTTGTTCATTTGATTCCTTATCAAAGCATCCGAATTATAGAAAAAAATCCGATTTTACATATTTGGAATAATTTACCTATAATTTTAGTGAAGGGTCTTATCTCTTCCTTTTTTTATCTTCTTAAAAGGAGATGTGTTCCCATGATAATGCTAGATGAAATTAAGCAAGCGATTCATTCCTATTCCGTCCAATTTCCAAGTGATAACACAGCATCACTACAACCGCTATGTGAATCCTTAAGTCCATACATAACCTCACGTACAAACTTACCTGGACATGTTACTACTAGTGCTGTGATTGTTGATCAAAATAATAGGGTGCTGCACATCAAACATAAGATTTTAAAGAAGTGGCTCCTGCCTGGAGGGCATTGTGAGGATACAGATCATTCGCTGATCGATGCTAGTTTACGAGAAGCTGTGGAGGAAACTGGCATTCCTTTGAATTGTCTCAACCGAATAAACGAAGGAAACGTACCAATTGATATCGATCTACATGAGATACCACCTAATCCTCAAAAGAATGAACCTCGTCATTGGCACGCTGATTTCCGCTTTGTATTTCGTTTGGATTCTTCTCAAAGTATTATTTTACAGGAAGATGAAGTTACTGATTATGCATGGTTATCATGTGAGGAAATGCCTATGCGTCGATTGGCAAACAAATTAAACGAATTGTAGACAAAATGCTTTTGTTTTGAAAAATGGGACACTTACGAAATATTTTAGAAACATCTCTCTGTAACGTACCAGAATAAGTAAAGATGTAGAAGAAGTCTTGGAAAGTTGTCTTTCGCCTGCCAGCTCATCTAAAACATGAAATCTAGGTGACTCACAGCGATTCTTATACGCTCTTCGATTGATATTAATCAGATCTGGTGGATGATATTTCACCTTAGCCACTTTGGTTAAAATACGAATTTTAAATGGGATGTGTTTCTTTAGGATTTCTTATATGCAAGGTGTGAAAACATAAAAA
This sequence comes from Shimazuella sp. NTD250, assembly GCF_059510375.1. Lineage (NCBI taxonomy): Bacteria > Bacillati > Bacillota > Bacilli > Caryophanales > Thermoactinomycetaceae > Shimazuella > Shimazuella sp. NTD250. The sequence continues at coordinate 247,793 of NZ_JCAJZS010000004.1, forward strand.
TGTATATCCTCATTTCCATTGACATTTAAGAATGATGTCACTTCAAACGATTCTTTATCCAAACCGGATGTTAAAAATTCGAGGACACCTCCTGATTTTTGTCTAACCTCATGACGATTCCAATGTTCTGCAAAATATGGACTTGCTTGCATTAAATTATCCAAAAAATGATGAACCCAAGGATCTCCAGCGTATCGATCACAAAGTCCTCTAAACAAAGCAACAGCATAGGGTGAGCGCTCTTCCCAATTGGCAATTCGATCCCGCAACGATTTGTTCGTAAACCACTGCCAGATCATGTTTCTTTCCGATTCAAGTAAGGTGGAGAAATCAACAAAATAGTTGCAAGCGGCTGTATTCCATATAAGTACATCTGCCCGATCGTTCATTACCATAGCTGGATATGTGAGATCATCGATTATTTTTTTCAAGCCAGAGGAAATTGTTTGACTTCTTTTCGTGATAGAAGGATCGACCGGTAATTGTGCCAATTTCATCATATGAATATATTCATCAGGGTTTAACCGAAGAGCCTTGCCAATACAGTCAAGAATTTGTTTAGAAACATGGATATCTCTACCTTGCTCAAGCCATGTATACCATGTTGTGCTGACTCCCGCCAACTGCGCGACCTCTTCCCGCCTTAATCCTGGTACCCGTCGTCGATTGTAACCAGGCGGCAGTTCTACTCTATCTGGAGTAAGCTTTGCGCGGCATGATTTTATAAAATTTCCCAGAGCTTTTAATCGATGCTCATTTTCATTCATTTTTGAAGTATCCACCCTTCAATAATTATCCTGTTACTATTAACACCATGTACCACAGTAATCCTAGTGGCATAATAATTTTACGTATTAGTTCATTAGCGAAAGGAGCAATTTGATGTTACCCAATATAATTCTGAGTTTTTTGGCCGGTGTGTTTGGCGCTAATGCTATTCCTCATTTTGTAAAAGGAATTACAAAGGAATCTTATCCTTGTGTCTTTGGAAACTCATCTGTACCTAATCTCGTAGCTGGTTGGGCCGGCTTAATCGTTACAGTGTTGCTTGTTTACCTTGCAGATGTTAAACAATATTTTTTTGCCTCGTTGATCCCAGGTTCGCTTGGAGTTCTTCTAATCGGTCTTTTTCATGCTAAAATCGGAGCATTTGGGAAAAAGTCTTGAACTGTTGCTTCTTGAATTCCTTCCATATATCGTATCATGACAAAATAAATAATAGCTATTCCATTGAACTTTGCTGCCCGTTAACGTAATTCCCTCAGATAAAATTAATAAGGATGAACCGCGCGATTGGCATGCCGATTTCAGCTTTGTATTTCGTTTGGATTCTTCTCAAAGTATTATTTTACAGGAAGAAGAAGTTACCGATTATACATGGTTGTCTTTAAAGGAAATGCCTATACGTCGATTGGCAAATAAATTAAACGAAGATGAACCTATAATGAAGTAGAACAAAAAAGGACATCTATTATCGATGTCCCTTTTGTTGTTGAGCGTATGAGTATGTTTTCACTGCCCATAGTTTTCCATTACATGAAGCCTGCCAGTATGTAAAAGCTTTACTTGAAGCGTATCGGGTTCATTTGGTACACTTTGCACCGATCCATCAACGATTTGCAAAGAAGATTGGCCCGTATCTATTTGCATGGGAACTAGTTCGTATACAGGAATGACGGTATTGTTTTGGCAAGGGGCAACAATATAAAAATCGCGAAAGGTGTCTATAATTATACCTTCCATCTTTCCGTTTTGATAGAGTACATTATGATACTCCGCTTCTTTCAAAGCTAGTTTGCTCTCAGTTTCCCCTAGGAAATTGGCAAGTTGATTCATAGAAAGGATTACGATCACAACAATTAATACAATAAGAGTGATAAGGACAATTCGTTGTTTTGAATTTGTTGTCTTTTCCATTTTTAGATGAAGCATTTTTCTTCCAATACGGATTATTCCTATATAAGCGAAATATAAAATTACGAGGATAATGATTCCTGCTAGAACAATTAGCAATGCTCGTCCGATTAATTCAGGCTGCATCATTTTCTCGATTGTGATCTCAATATAGATATCGGGAGCACGATACCAGTCTAGGATGGACCGATAGTGATAGTAGGTAACAAGATACCAAAAAACAATAAATATTCCCATGACTAACTCAGCTGCAATTACGTTTTGGATAATATGTTTCCAATTCCATGATCTTTTGTCTACTGATGATGCGATTTCATTCTCGTTTTGCATATAATTTATCTGAAGTCCTCTCTTTATTAGATAGTTTAGATAGTTTAGTATTTTAACAGTATTGCATAAGAAGAAATGTATGTATACATGTTTATTTATTGGGAATGAACTTATTTTAATAGAGAAGTAATGATACAAATTATACCAATTATAAGTAGAAAGAAGGTTCCGCCACTCGGAACCTTCTTTGAATTTGATTCATTTATCACATGGTGTACAAAACCCCAAAAGGGTAAATTTCTCTACTTCCTCAGTAATAACAGATGACTGATTACACACTGGTTTTCTGGCCATATAAATGGATGACATGATAGGTAGCGTACACCCCAGTCCCTTCACAATACGATTGATCATATTCTTCCAGCACATTTTTTAGGAGCAGATGATTTGCCAATGAAGAGGATTGCGATACGGAATAATTTGCTCCAGTTGCTTTGATTCCTCGTAGAAAAGACCGGCAGTTAGGATAAGAAACTCTTTCCCAGTTTTCTTGTACATTTACAGAAGTAAGCCCGGATCGTGTCCAAAGTTGTTTCCAATAGGAAGAGGAGTGCATGATTAAGTGGTGTTGGTCAGGCTCAAGTCCTCGCCTTCTTTCTAACTTCTGAAACAGAGCTGTAAGCTCTTGGAAAGTATCTATTCCGAACGTGGAGGCCAGTAGCACCCCGTCTGGCTGGAGTGCTTTTGCCCAAGATGTGATGGTCTCTTTCGGATTGGATAACCACTGAATCGTTGCATTGGAAATGATCAGATCGTATTTACCTGATAAATAAGAATGGACATCTTCTGCGTCGCCTATGTGCCAATTGATATTTGGGTTTGGATTATTTCTTTTCGCTGTTTCTATCATTTTTGGCGCAAGATCCATTGCTGATAACTCTGCATCTGGATACTTTTGCATGAGTAGATTTGTCAAATACCCCGTTCCGCAACCTATTTCGCAGATGCGTCTCATCGGTTGAGTACATCTGTCCAAAGTTTGGAGTAACTGATGTGCCATTTGCTTTTGGATCACTGCATGTTGGTCATAAGTGGAGGATGATCGATCAAATCTGCGTGCAACCAATGATTTATTTACTAGCATGGTGCAATCCCTCCTGTAGCCACTGATGAAATTTCTCTTGATTTGTCCAAAAACAAGCATGTCCCGTCTCTTGCCAGACGGAATGGGTAAAAGAGGATAGTTGATTTGCTAAGTATTGTGTTGATTTTAAAGAGCAAATCTCGTCATTTTCACCAGAGAGTAATGAAACAGGGGTATGAATAAATTTTGTGTGTTCGTCAAAAGAAAATTGCTGTAAGAAATCCAAACCAGCTTGCAGGGATAACACAGAAGGAATATTTCCCCTTATTTCCTTGTTCCATTTGGCTTCAACGCCACTGAGTTTTTCATGATGAGTGAACATTTTTTGATCAAATAGCTGAATAGTTTGATGAGCATCCATCTCTATCTGTTTTTTCATTCGTTTGATCACCAATCCACTCCATCCCGTTTTATTTTGTTTGTTTCGGATGAATGAAGAGGCAGCTGCAATTAAGAATAGATGATTTATTTGTTTTGGATATTGAAGAGCAAGTTGAAGAGCTATCATTGCTCCTAGTGACCAACCTATGATGATTACTGGTTTATGTTCGATTTGTTGCAAGGTCTGGATTGCATGTTCATTGATTTGTTCAACCGTTTTGCAATTTTCAAAGGATAGGCTGTAATGGTGTGCATCTGTCCATTTTTTGATAAAAGGCTTCCAAATAGCTGAAGGTAGAGACCAGCCCGAAATCCACAAAAAAGAATACTGTTTTTTCATCGGATTACAGCCCATTCGTTTCCAATTTGAATAATGGATTCTATTGCTTTTTGTATATCTTCCTCTCGGTGGTTGGACATCAAGGAGAATCGAAGTCTTGCACCACCAACCGGTACGGTTGGCGGACGGATGGCTACAGCCAAGATTCCTTGTTCCATGAGTTTTTGACTGAAAGCTAGTGACTTTGAACTGTCTCCAATGACAATCGGAATAATTTGGGTAGAGGAATTTGCTGTATCGAATCCATGCTTTGTAAGCTCAGAACGAAATTCCATACTTTTGCGTTTCAATAGATGGCGAGAGCTGTCGCTTTTTTGGATTACCTTTAAAGCCTGAGTAATTGCTGCTATGATGCCGGGCGGCAAAGCTGTGGTATAAATAAAGCTCCGAGAAGTGTTGATGAGATATTGAATCCAATCTTTTTTAGCTGTTACATATGCTCCATATACACCAAATGCTTTGCTGAATGTACCCATGTGCAAGTCTACTTGTTCTGCAACTCCCAAATGATGGGCTAAACCTCTTCCAAGAGGCCCCATTGCCCCGACACTGTGTGCTTCATCGACTAACAAAGCCGCCCCATATTTCTCTTTCAATGCGATGAGTTCGCAGAGAGGTGCAACATCTCCATCCATACTGAAAACAGCATCTGTGACAATAAGTTTTCGCCTATAGTTTTTGCTAGTCGCTTTTTGAAGCAGGCTTTCAAGATGATTTATGTTGCTATGCCGATATCGAAATGACTTCGCACCACTTAAACGAATACCGTCGACAATGCTGGCATGATTGTATTGATCGCTAAAAACAGCGTCTGTCTTGTTTAAAAAAGCAGATAAAACACCAAGATTGGCCATATATCCATTGCTAAATACGAGCGCGGATTCTGCTTGCTGCCATTTTGCCAGTTGTTCCTCTAAATAATGTGTTGCCTCTTCATATCCTGCAAGCAGCCGGGAGGAAGGTGAACCTGCTTCTTCGGCCGTTTGCATCGCTTGGATCAGCAGAGGTTGACCTGATAGTCCCAAATAATTATTGGAGGAGAAGTTCAGCAATTTTTTTCCATCTCGAATACAGACAGGCTCAGCACCATGAGTGGTAGGTTTCAGTTCGCGTATTAAGTCTTTATCAGCCAGTTGGTTTAATTCAGTTTTTATTGTTAGTTCCCAGTTATTCATAGTGCGCAAAGTTCGATTTCAAATCCAAGATCTTCGATCATTTGATGATCAAGATTTGCTGCTTGGCCTTCTGTTGTCAAGTAATCTCCCACAAATATGGCATTGGCTGGATACAGAGCGAGGGCTTGCAATTGTCCAAGGTTTACCTCTCTTCCTCCGGATACACGAATCTCTTTGCTTGGATTCATAAATCGCATGAGAGCAAGAACTTTCAAGCAATAACGAGGGTTTAACTCTTTTGTATGTTCCAATGGTGTTCCTTTGATAGGATTAAGGAAATTAACTGGGATGGAATCTGCATCCAGTTCACGTAATGCGGCGGCGATTTGAATAACTTGTTCTTTTGTTTCCCCCATTCCAACAATGCATCCAGAACAGGGAGAAATTCCTGCTTCTTTTGCCATTTCTACTGTTTGTATACGGTGGTCATAAGTATGAGTAGTTGTAATATTGGAAAAATGATCGCTGCTTGTATTTAAATTGTGATTGTAACGATCTACTCCAGCTTCTTTTAATTTCAAAGCTTGATCATTACGCAATATCCCAAGGCAGGCACAAACTTTCAATTTCGTATCTTTTTTTATTTCTTTCACTGCTTCTATCACTTCTTCCAGTTCAGAGGCAGTGGGTCCATAACCGCTAGCAACGATACAATAAGTACCAGCTTTCCGGTTAACTGCTTCCTTAGCTCCAGCAACGATGACATCTTTTTCTAGCATGGTATATTTTTCGATAGGGGCTTTGGAGATGATAGATTGAGAGCAGTAACCGCAATCTTCTGAGCAATAACCGCTCTTCGCATTGATGATCATGTTCAGTTTTACCTTTTTTCCAAAGTAATGGTGGCGGACACGAAAAGCAGCTTGCAGCAAGGACAGGAGCTCCATATCATCTGCTTCTAACACGGACATTGCTTCATCCGACGATAGTACATCACCTGTCAAAGCTTTGTCGGCATAAATCTCCCAGTTTCTGGTGTTTGGTTTTAAAGTCATTTTTTATTCCTCCCAGCCTAGACGGCTTATAAGTTTTGGAATATTGATGTTAGCTTGAATGGCTTGTTGTAATTTTTCAGGTGTGAAGAAATCTCCTAACCATGGTAATGTTCCTAACACTGGAACTTTTGCTACCTGTTCAATGAGCCGAGGGTTATGCTGTACACTGAGGTCTTTTTCTGTTTCTTTTAATCCATTTAACATAACACCTGTTAGAGATAGCCCATATTGATGTGCGACGAGGGCTGTCAAGGCAGAATGGTTTACTGTTCCGAGTAAAGGCTGTGCTACGATGAGAAGAGGAAAGCCGATATCTCGTGCTAGGTCAGCTATGCAGTATTGTGTACTTAAAGGTGTCATTAGCCCCCCTGCTCCTTCAACCAGTACCACATCATATTTGTTCGTCAACTGTGCCAATTGGTTTAAAATGAAAGAGGGCTCAATTTGCACTTGATGGGTTTCTGCTGCTAATTGAGGTGCAACAGGTTCAGGAAAACTATACGTTACAATCTGTTCGATGGGATCATCTACTTTCGCCCAGCATTTCAGACGGATTCCATCACTTTCATCTGCATGGATTAGATGACCGCTTTGAACAGGTTTCATGATACCTACTCGATAACCGCTCTCTTTAAGCGCTACCGCAAGTCCAGCAGTTATGACGGTTTTACCGATCTCGGTTCCAGTAGCAGTTATAAAAATGCCTTTACTCACTTTCTGTCCCCTCTTGAATTGCTTGATAGAGAATATGGAGCATCTCGCGCAGTTCTTCTTTTGCAGCGATAAGCGGTGGAAGAAAAGTTATCACAGAATCCAAAGGACGAGTGATTAAACCGAGTTCTCTTGCCCGATTACATACTCGTTGTCCGATTGTGTCCTGAAGAAGATATGGTTTTTTGCTCTCTTTTTCTTTTACTAACTCAATCCCAATCATCAATCCTAGTTGACGTACTTCACCAACATGCGAGAGTTGGTAGAATTCTTTTAACCATTGGGCGACCTGTTCACTCATTTCTTGAACATGTTCGATTATATTTTCCTGTTCATATAGATCTAAGTTTGCTAATGCAACCGCACAGCCCAATTGGTTTCCTGTATAGGAATGTCCATGATAAAAAGTTTTTTGGTCTACATAATCTCCATAAAAGGCTTGGTAAATTTCATCGGAGGTTAGTGTAGCAGCTACAGGTAAATAACCACCGGTTAATTTTTTTCCAACCGTCAGAATGTCAGGTTCTATTCCATCATGTTCACAAGCGAACATTTTTCCTGTTCTCCCAAATCCAGTAGCTACTTCATCAACCAATAGCAAAATATCATACTGGCGACACAGTTTTTCTACTTCCGCCATATAACCTTTTGGAGCTACGATAATTCCACTTGCACCTTGTACCATCGGTTCAACAATTAATCCGGCAATCTGATCCGCTTTCTCTTCCAACTTTCTTTGAAGTTCAGCTAAACATGATTCTACACATTCCTGTTCTGTGCCAGTGAACCGATAGGGATATGGATAGGGAACTTTTTCCGTTTGAAATAACAATCGGTCAAATGCATGATGGAAAGTAGGAATTCCACCAACACTCACAGCGCCGACTGTATCCCCGTGATAGGCGTTTCGCATACTGAGGAAAATGTGTTTCTCTGGTTTTCCCCGGTGTTTCCAGTAGAGAAAGGCCATCTTTAATGCGATTTCCACTGCTTCCGCTCCACTATCAGAAAAAAATACTTTTTGTACACGATCAGGAGTTATCTGAACTAGTCGTTCTGCCAATAAAATCGCAGGTACATTGGACATTCCCAGCAGAGTAGAATGAGCAATCTGATTTATTTGCTTATGGAGCGCATTATTTAACTCTTTGCGGTTGTGCCCAAATACATTTAGCCATACGGAGGCATTTCCGTCGTAGTACACTTTGCCTCTGACATCGATAAGCTTTACTCCCTCCCCTCGCTCGATAATCAGTGGTTCTTCTTGCAAATACTCCTTCATTTGCGTAAATGGGTTCCATAGGTATTGTCGGTTTTTTTGTAATAACTCTTCGTATTTTCCCAAAACTCACACTCCGATTGTAAACCTAAATAATATATTAGTTTACGTTTGAGAATATAACAGAACTTTCGTGGCACAACAAGGGGGAATTTTTCATTTGTTCCAAACAAATGAAAAAAGCTAACCAGCATAACGAGTTGTGGTTAACTTTTTTGTCATAAGAAGTATAGATTTTTAAGCTCGATTTATGTACAGTTTGCATCTCAAGAATAGAAGAGAACATAGAAGATATAAAAATATATGACTGCACCCCTCTTTATGGAGAAAGAAGGGTGCTTTTATGACGCTAGTACATCGATTTTTACTTCGTTACTATCACAGGTGGCCTCCATTTTTGTGTATAGAAGTACCAACCCACGATTGCAGCTTCCATCGATTGGTACAGGACATACGTTGCTGCGACAACCCAAAGGTTCATGTGTTTCCAAGCGATGATCATGCAACTACACCAAACGGCATTACTGATGAAGCTGCTCACCATGATGATCGTATTTTTTTGGATCGCTTTAAGGGCACGTGCGACCACATTGTAGATGACGCCAGCTACGCCTACCAATAGATAGATGAAGATCCATTGATTGGTGGTGGTGATCATCTTGGGATCATTGGTGAAGAGCTTTGTAATCCATTTTCCGAAGAGGAAAACCGAGCTGAGAATAATAATGGCAGTGAGAATGCCCACTTTCAGAATGCTAGTGGTGTACTGCTTGACTCGTTTGTATTTGGAATCACCATAAGCCTGAGGTACAAAGCGACTTACCGATACGTAGAACCCCCAGAAAATGGCGGAAGGAACCGCCATAATTTCCGCTGCAATTCGTTGCGAGGCAAACACTACATCGCCGTAACTTCGCAAAATGTACCACAGAAACGCTGCGTTCATTTGGTAGAACAACATGTCGGCCATTAGTGGAACTGCGTTACGGAGAACATCTTTTTGGACACCCCAATTAGGATGAAGAGAGAAGAGCTTTTTCTGAAACACCATTTTCAGAAAAAAGGTCATATAGATCAGTCCTGCTACTTGTCCAATAATCGATGCCCAAGCAATGCCTACTACTCCGAAGTTGAGGAAATAAGCTCCAACAAATCCGAGCAGCAGGTGAGTCCCGTTCCAAATCATTCCAGTTGAACGATCAGTTTGTCCGATTCCCTGCAATGTTCCCTCCACTGTGCTGTAAAGGGAAAGCAGGCAGATTGAGCCCATCATAACTTGACAGTAAGTCGCGCCTTCAAGTGCTACTGAATCGCTAGCACCCGTCAATTGGAGGATTTCACTGGGAAAGACAAGTGATAGCCCTCCTACAAGGAATCCAAATGCCATGGAAAACTGCAATGCTTGGACAGTGATCGTTTGTACGAGTACCATCTGTTTTTCTGTCTCTTTGCGTTGCTCTTTCAAGGCTGCCAAGCTTTTTGGAAGATGTTCTTTCTTTTGACTGGTGCACTGGCTGATCAGGTGCGTTGTCACACTTCGCAATTGCTGATCGATCGCCAGATAAATGAGCGTAACCATAAAGGTTGATGTAACAATCAGGATGGCTGGAATGCCAAGATGAGCTACGAGTAACATGCTGATGAAACCAGTTACTGTCTTTGAAAGCTGTCCAATACCTGCCCATCCAGCTGTTTGGATCATCTGGTTTTTCAGGGATTTCCGAATCACTATCTTTCCTTGTCTATAGTCGGAATATTATTATTATAACAGAAGTTTTGGGAGCCACTTTAAAAAGGAAGAGATTTTTAATCGAGAGATGGTGTTGATCCATCCTTAAAGCTAGTAATTTCTTTTCAGAACATCTATATTCAATAAGGGGCTTTTTTTAGGTATGGAAAAAAGTACATCGTCGATAATGGATACAAGAAAAGAGGAATGAGAAGATGAGCAATGTATACGTTTTTGATCACCCTTTGATTCAACACAAATTGACGTATATTCGGGATAAAAATACAGGTACAAAGGAATTTCGGGAGCTAGTAGATGAGGTAGCGACCTTGATGGCATACGAAATTACTCGAGATTTACCTCTTAAAGAAGTAGAGATTGAGACACCTGTGACTACCATGACATGTAAAATGATTGAAGGAAAAAAAATCGGCTTGGTTCCCATTTTACGTGCAGGACTTGGGATGGTAGATGGCGTATTAAAATTAATTCCAGCAGCAAAAGTGGGTCATATTGGATTGTATCGTGATCCAGCGACATTGGAAGCCGTACAATATTATGCCAAAATGCCATCTGATATTGGAGAGCGTGAGTTGATTGTGATCGATCCTATGCTTGCCACAGGCGGATCAGCATCGGTTGCAATTGATCAATTGAAAAAAATTGGGGCGACAAGCATGAAGTTTATGTGCTTAATTGCTGCACCTGAAGGAATTGCCCGTTTGCAAGAAGATCATCCTGATGTTGACATTTATGTTGCAGCAGTAGATGAAAAATTAAACCAAAAGAGCTATATTGTACCAGGTTTGGGAGATGCAGGGGATAGGTTGTTTGGAACAAAATAATTTTTTCACGGAAATTACATTGTTTTTACAAGCATAATTCAAGGATATTGCAAATGTGTGACGAATTATTCACATTCTGGGGTACGAAAGCGTTGACAATGAAAGAAGGCATCCGGTAGTATTAGCAGGGGAAACGACTAATTGAGACAATTACCCTCGAACCAACAAATTTTTCACCAATACCCCATTAACTTACTTTCAATAGGGGGTTTTCCGTGTGAATCAAGATAAAAGTGCGTTACGTCTGGTAGCGATGGTTGGTTCAATGGGTACGGAAGTGATAATCCTATCTGTTGGTGGCGCTTGGTTAGGGAAACTGGCAGACGATACTTGGCATACCAAGCCTTTGTGGCTTCTTATCGGCCTAGTTTTAGGTCTTTCAATCGGTTTTGTCAGTGCTGCCTTCACGCTAAAAGCTTTTTTAAAGGAATGACTTCCCTCATGGAATCAAAACTAACCACTCGCCGTCGCGTTATGGTCCTCACTACTGGACTCCTCAGCGTGTTTCTGATCATGGTTTTTCTGACCCCGTACCGTGCTTTTTTTGGCGGACTCCTCTTGGGGACATCTGTGAGCCTGTATAATTTTTGGTACTTGTCTTGGAAGCTGGAGCTTGTACTCAAAAATGCCCTAACAGGAAACAAAATCAGAGGAACAGGAATGATCAATCGTTTCTTTGTGGTAGCTTTCGCTATGCTAATTGCGGCCAAATATCCTGCTGCATTTGATGTAAAGAGTGTACTTATTGGGCTGCCACTTTGCTATATCCTATCTATTTTCTCCTACTTTACAACTCCTAAAGCACAAAGGGGGTGACTTATCAGAATGGAATTATCACCAAAGGTTACTTTTCTCGGTTTAACTTTTGATTTAGCTGTTATAATCGGTTCGTTGCTAACTGCTGTTATCGTACTCATCATTACTATTTTAGCTACCCGCGGACGTCAAATGAGACCCGGTAAACTTCAAAATATAGTAGAGATGGTGATCGACTTTAGCCGTGGAATAGCGCGGATGAGTTTTGATGACCGGACAGCAGAAAAATATCTTGGGTTTACCTTCACTCTCTTTTTGTTTATTTTGATAGCAAACCAGCTTGGAGTTATCATGATGGTATCAGCTGAAGCCCATCATGCAGTACCAGCACTAGGGATTACAGAGGAACTTTTGCAAAAGTCTCATGAAGTTTCATGGTTAAAATCTCCTACTGCTGATCTAAATGTAACGATTTCGATGGCTGTTGCTATTGCCTTGTTTGCAAACTATATGGGACTTCGAAAAAGTGTAAAGGGATATTTTAAACACTTCTTAAGCCCGCTAGGTATACTTCATGTAATCGAAGAGTTTTCTAAACCAGCAACTCATGCTATGCGTTTATGGGCAAACATTTTTGCTGGGGAAGTTTTGATCGTTATTATGCTTACAAAAGGTCCAATCTACTTGACTGGAATACCAATGTTAGCGTGGATGGGATTCTCTGTATTCGTCGGGGCAATCCAAGCTTATATTTTTACTGTACTAGCAAATGTGTATATCGCACAAAAGATGACATCAGATCACTAAACTTTTTTGGGAGGAACATATAAATGGATTTAAATATTCTTGCAGGTGCAATCATGATCGCTTTCGCAGCACTCGGAGCTGCAATCGGTAACAGTAATCTTTTCGCAAAATATATCGAAGGGATCGCACGCCAGCCTGAATCTCAAAGCAAACTATTTGGTCAAACCATGATTTTGTTCGGATTGATCGAGGCTCTGCCAATTATTGGTGTGGCTCTTGGTATTCTTCTTCTGTTTGGAGTTATTTAAGTCAGGTAATGTGCTAGTCCAACCGCAGGGGAATTTTGCGGGATTTAGGAAAATGGGCGGGGGCACAAAATCTCCCGCTATTGTTTTAACTTTAGAAGATACAGTTTCTCTGAAAGAAGAGTAATGAAAATATATGTATTGGTTTATCCACTATAACCGAAAGGAGTGACCTCCTTTGTTAAGCTTAAATTTGGGGACAATGTTAGCTCAGTTGGTGATTTTCCTTATTCTGATGCTTTTGGTTTCTCGATTTGCACTTCGCCCTATGCTTACAACAATGCGTACAAGACAAGATTATATTGATGGACAAATCAAGTCGGCAGAACAACAACGTGCAGATGCAGAAAAACTAGTCAAGGATCAAAAAGAAGCTTTGCAACAAGCAAGAGAAGAAGCAAAAGAAATTATTGAGCGAGCAAAAGTTCAAAAAGAGCGTGAAGCGGAAGAAATTATCCGTTTAGCTAACGAAAGAGCAGAACGGTTGATACAAGAGGCGACAAACGAAATTAACCGTGAGAAAGAAAAAGCATTATCTGCTCTTCGTCTGGAAGTGGGAGAATTGAGTGTACAACTAGCTACAAAATTGATTGGTCAAGAATTGGATCAAACCAATCAATCAAAGTTGGTACACCGTTATCTTGAACAAGTAGGAAGAATGCAATGAATATATCGTTAGTAGCAAAACGATATGGAAAAGCTTTGTTTGAAGTCGCCCAAGAACATGGCTTGCTCCAAGAAATAGGGGCTGATTTGAAACTTATACTCGAATCAATTGCACGTTCGGATATTTCAAAGTGGTTATCTCATCCGGCAACTTCCTTAGAGCGGAAGAAAGCTATTTTAGAAAATAGTTTTGCAGAAGTTCAACCTCTTACCAAAAACTTTTTATATTTGCTGGTAGATGAGGGACGGGAAAATGAACTTACCGGGATTGCTGCTGAGTATAAAAGACTGGCTTTAGAGGCAACTGGTATGGCAGAAGCAGTTGTAACAGCTGCATATCCGTTGACTGCTAGTGAAAAAGCAGAACTAGTGACTACTTTTGCGGAAATAATCGGCAAGAAACTAGTTATCGAAGAACGAGTGGATTCAGATATATTAGGTGGAGTAATTGTGCAAGTAGGCGATCGCCTCTATGATGGCAGCCTCAAAACTAAATTGCTCCGTTTTCAAGAACGTCTAAATGCTTAAAGCATAGGGGTGAAAATCGGTATGAGCATTCGTGCAGAAGAGATCAGTTCGCTGATTAAAGAACGAATCGAAAATTATCAAGCGGACCTTGAAGTTAGCGATGTCGGTACCGTTATCCAAGTTGGGGACGGTATTGCCCGCGTTCACGGACTCCAAAATGCAATGGCTGGTGAACTTTTAGAGTTCAAAGGCGGCATTATGGGGATGGTTTTAAACTTAGAAGAAAATCACGTCGGGGTTGTTATTTTAGGTCCTTACAGTGAAATTCGAGAAGGCGATCAAGTAAAACGTACGGGTCGTTTGATGGAAGTACCTGTAGGAGAAGAATTACTTGGACGCGTAGTAAATCCTCTTGGGCAACCATTAGATGGAAAAGGCCCAATTAACACTACTGCATTTCGTGCTATTGAGTCCCCTGCACCTGGGGTTATCGATCGGAAATCTGTTCATGAGCCGATGCAGACTGGTATTAAAGCGATTGACTCAATGGTACCAATTGGTCGTGGACAACGGGAGTTAATCATTGGAGACCGTCAAACAGGAAAAACGACGATTGCAATCGACACGATCATCAACCAAAAAGGCAAAAATGTGGTCTGTGTATATGTAGCAATCGGACAAAAACAATCAACCATTGCACAAGTAGTAGAGAAACTACGTCGCCATGGTGCATTAGAATATACCATCATTGTAGCTGCAAGCGCATCTGATCCAGCTCCTCTTCTATTCTTGGCGCCATATGCTGGATGTTCGATGGGTGAATTTTTCATGTACAATGGCGGACATGTGCTATGTGTATATGATGATCTATCCAAACAAGCGGCTGCATACCGTGAATTATCCCTTCTTCTTCGCCGTCCGCCAGGTCGTGAAGCATACCCAGGGGATGTATTCTACTTGCACTCCCGCTTATTAGAGCGAGCTGCAAAATTATCCGATGAGCGTGGTGGCGGCTCCCTTACCGCATTGCCATTTATCGAGACACAAGCGGGCGATATTTCCGCTTATATTCCTACCAACGTAATTTCGATTACAGACGGTCAAATTTTCTTAGAGTCTAACTTGTTTTACTCAGGTGTTCGCCCAGCAGTAAACGTAGGTTTTTCCGTATCCCGTGTAGGAGGTTCTGCTCAGATCAAAGCAATGAGCAAAGTAGCGGGCAGCTTGAAACTAGACCTCTCCCAATATAACGAACTTGCGGCATTTGCTCAGTTTGGTTCTGATCTAGACCCTATTACAAGAGCAAAACTTGCACGTGGTGAGCGAGTCATTGAGATTTTGAAACAAGATGAAAATGAACCAATGGCAGTAGAAAAACAAGTTATATCTATTTACTTGGCAACCAAAGGTCATTTGGATGACATTCCAATTGCCGATGTACGCCGTTTTGAAAAAGAATTCCATTCTTTCTTGGATGCAAACCATGAAGATATTTTGGCTAGTATTCGGGAACATAAGAAGATGGAAGATGAAAATGATGAGAAATTAAAATCTGCGGTTGCAAGCTTTAAAAAAGGTTTTTCTGTAACAGCGTAAAGACTGATGAAGCCTGAGAGGAAAGGCGGGTGAATCAACGATGGCAACGATGCGAGAGATTAAATTAAAGATAAATTCTTTTGAGAAAACCAAGCAGATCACCAAAGCGATGAAAATGGTAGCTGCTTCTTATCTCCGTAAAGCACAAGAACAGGCGGAAGCAAGCCGTCCTTATGCAGAAAAACTAAAAGAAGTTATCACAGGTTTAGCACATAGTGGATCAAGTGTAAAACATCCCATGCTACAGTCACGAACAGTCTCTAAAACCGGATATTTGATCGTAACTTCAGATCGTGGGCTTGTGGGTGGTTATAACAGTAATTTGATCCGTCTGCTCATGCAGAAGTTGGAAGAACGGCATAGTTCAAAAGATGAATATGTAGTTTTTGTTATTGGACGCAAAGGTTTGGAAGTGCTGCAAAAACGCAATCTTCCCATAATCGGTCAAACGACAGGGATATCTGCTATTCCTCAGTTTTCAGAAGTAATCAATATTGCCAAAGATGCTGTGGGCAACTATGCAGATGGTAATTATGATGAACTATATTTGCTGTATAACGAGTTTGTAAACCCTGTTGTTCAGCGTCCAATGGAAAAAAGGCTCTTACCATTAGCATCCGATGAGTTGGTACAAGAAGAAAAAAGTCAAAATACCGCTTATGAATATGAGCCATCGGAAGAAGAGGTATTAGCGGAGTTGTTACCTCGATATGCGGAGACTTTGATTTATAGTGCACTTTTAGAAGGTAAAGCAAGTGAACATGCAGCACAGATGAATGCAATGGAAAATGCGACGGAAAATGCGACGGAAATTATCGGTAATTTAACTCTTGAGTTTAACCGGGCTCGTCAAGCAGCAATTACACAAGAGATTGCCGAAATTGTCGGTGGCGCCGCAGCATTATAGTTTTTGTTAAGGAGGGAATAAGATGGGTCTAGGGCGAGTTTTACAGGTAATGGGTCCTATCGTTGACGTTGAGTTTGAACGTGGACAACTACCTGAAATCAATAATGCTCTTGTGATTAAGAAAAGCGATGGAACATCGCTCACATTGGAAACAGCTCTTCATCTTGGAGATAACAACGTACGTACAATTGCTATGTCATCTACTGATGGCTTAGTTCGGGGAATGGATGTAGAAGATACAGGTGCTCCGATTTCTGTTCCAGTTGGTCGTCCATCACTTGGCCGGATTTTTAATGTGTTGGGTGAACCAATCGATGAAGCAGGTCCTGTAGATGCGAAGGAAACACTTCCAATTCACCGTTCTGCTCCAAATTTTGAAGAACAATCAACTGAACAAGAAATGCTAGAAACCGGAATCAAAGTAGTAGACTTGCTAGCACCATATGCAAAAGGTGGGAAAATCGGACTCTTTGGTGGTGCAGGTGTAGGGAAAACCGTTTTGATTCAGGAATTGATTCATAATATCGCGCAAGAACACGGTGGTCTTTCCGTATTTTCAGGTGTTGGAGAGCGTACCCGTGAAGGGAACGACCTTTACCATGAGATGAAAGACTCTGGTGTTATCAGCAAAACAGCAATGGTATTCGGTCAGATGAACGAGCCGCCAGGTGCACGTATGCGTGTTGCGTTAACTGGTCTTACTATGGCTGAATATTTCCGTGACAATGAAGGTCAAGACGTATTGTTCTTCGTTGATAACATTTTCCGTTTTACCCAAGCAGGTTCTGAAGTGTCCGCACTTCTTGGTCGTCTGCCATCAGCGGTAGGTTATCAGCCAACGCTCGCAACGGAAATGGGTCAATTGCAAGAGCGTATTACCTCGACAAAGACTGGTTCTGTAACATCTATTCAGGCGATTTACGTTCCTGCGGACGACTATACAGACCCAGCACCAGCAACTGCGTTTGCACACTTGGATGCAACCACCAACTTGGAACGTCGCCTAACACAAAAAGGTATTTTCCCAGCGGTTGATCCACTAGCTTCTTCTTCACGTATCTTATCTCCTGCGATTGTTGGAGAAGAACATTACAATGTAGCTCGTGGTGTACAACAAATCTTGCAACGTTACAATGAATTACAAGATATCATTGCAATTCTTGGTTTTGATGAACTATCGGAAGATGACAAACAATTGGTTGCTCGTGCGCGTAGGATCGAGAAGTTCCTTTCCCAAAATATGCACGTTGCAGAACAGTTTACCGGACAACCTGGGGTGTATGTACCAGTAAAAGAAACCGTTCGTGGTTTCAAAGAGATCTTGGAAGGTAAACATGATGATCTTCCTGAAGATGCTTTTTACATGGTCGGAAACATTGACGAAGCCATTGAAAAAGCAAAATCCCTTGGCGTTACCGCCTAGTGGGAGTGTTGTCAAATGAGTAAAATGCAACTGGACATCGTTACCCCAGAAAGAAAAGTTTACTCCAAAGATGTAGAAATGGTAATCACTCGTGCTGCAAATGGGGATATTGGTATTCTTCCTCACCATGCTCCACTTGTCAGCCCCTTATCTGTTACCGTTGTGAGAGTGAAAAACGAAGGTAACGAAGAGCGGATTGCGATAAGCGGAGGATTTTTGGAAGTTCGTCCAAGTGGTGTGACCATTCTTGCAGAAACAGCAGAGCTCTCTACTGATATTGATGTAGAACGAGCTGAAGCTGCTGTAGAGAGAGCCCAAGGACGGATGTCAGAACACGAAGGTGACTTAGCACGGGCGGAACTAGCACTTAAACGTGCAGTGAATCGTTTAGAAGTAGCTAAGTGGAGATAATAATACATCAAAGAAAACACTTCCTTATTCGTAGGGAAGTGTTTTTTATATGAATATCAGCATAAAAGCTCGATTCTGAAATGTAAAATTTAGTCCTATCAAAAGTTTTAATATTCGAAATGATAATTTTTGTATATCTATTACAATTCTATTTTTGTTATAATAGCTTTTAATGTCCCTGCCTAGAGAGAAGTTCATGGACAAAGAAACAGTAATTGCCAATGTCAGGATCTTGGAATGCGCTCCTTCCCCACGTTATTCCGAAGGTTGGGTCGTGAGGGTAGAGGTACCAGGGAAAGATGTTCAGGTCCTCTGCAAGACGGATGGATTTCCATTTTCTGATAAGGGTTCAGCAGTTACAGTTGCTGTGGATCGAGCGAAAAAGCTACAACAGAACTTCCCGGATGTAGAGCTCTGGAATAAAGAGGAGCCGGGAAAGAAGTCACCGATCTAGCCTCTGAAGGGAATTCTCTAGGTACCCAGCAAGATGTCATTGATACCTTGCTGGGGCCAATAACAATAAAGATAACATGGATCATGCCAAGGATGTTTCATTTGTAGAACAGGCAGCATATTGTCATAGTTATAAATAGGAAATGTTAAGGCTTAAAAATGATTCGTAACAATAATTCAAATTTTGGAATCGGATAGTCATCTCTAAGAACCAATACTCCTGAAAGAACGGTAAACGACTGAATATAAAAGAGAAATGAGAAAGCACTCTTCTTCTAAATAGAGAGTGCTCATGATTACTTCTAGATTATTACCGGCTAAAAGAAACATCCCCATTGTGAGTTTGCAGTACTAGTGAAGGGGAATTTGTATTACTTGTACCAATAACCCCTTTGAGCTGTCGATTATCACCTTCATTTGTTGATGTCAAAGTCTTTCCTTGGGTTTGAATTGGGAAATCAGATTGAACATCGCTGCCTGTAAAGTTTACATTTAATGATTTTGGATCATGTCCGACAGAAACATTGATGTCTCCATTGCTTGTAATTACTTTATTTTGTGCATAGAAGTTTTGGATAGATTGAATATGGACATCGCCATTTTCAGATTGAGCAGTAAAGGTGGAATCAATATTTTGTAAGGTGACATCACCTGAATTGGTAGTTGCTTGTAATATATTTCCTTGGTATCCATCTACATCAATATTTCCAAAAGAGGTCTGTAAAATCAAGTGGTCTTGGGGTGCTTTTTTTGATGCATCTGGATTGGAAGCGGATTGAATGTGAATGTCTCCTGATGAAGTAGAGATCGAATTTTTAGCATGAAAAGCGACTTCCGACAAGTCAATGTCTCCATGACTAGTTTGAACTGTCAGTGCTGCATTAACGTTTTGAAATTTTACGTCCCCATTATTTGTACTTGCTTTTACTGTATTTCCTTGAAAATCTTCCAACATTATATCCCCATGCTTAGATTGTAAAGCTAATGATTCATATTGTTTTTTTGGCAAATATACTCTAACTTTAGTAGGTTGTTTGATCGATCCTAGATCGAAATGAATCCATGATCTGGCATTTTCTTCGCGTTTTGCCTCTATTTCAATTGTATCGCCTTTATTCGAAAGTAGTAAATCAGTGGTGACATTTTTTCGTTTGTTTCCAGTGAAAATTGCAGATATTAGATTATTTTGACTTTGATATACCTCAATATCAATAGAATTACTTTTTACAATTACTTTTTTTGTGTTGCTCGCCTCTACTTGTTTCTGATGTTTAAAAGGGGTTTCTGACTCAAGTCCTACATTTTTATATACCAAAACAGATGCGCCTACTAAACCAATAAGAAAAAGGATAATGCCGGTTACAATAATTTTTTTCATCTGCTTTCACCTCGGATGATTCGCTGATTGGATTTTAAATAACGGGTAAAGATGTAAAAAAACTTTTTGGAAAAATACGTATTTATAGTTCCAAGAACTAACCCAATCCCTAATAATCCCATCGTCATAAAAAATAGTAATAAGATAGATTGCCAACTATCATCGCCAAAGAGCATGACTAGGACGGAGAGAGGTGAGATAACAAATGCAAAAGATACAGCATACAAAGAGATTACTACTGCTACAATAGCGAGGAAAGGGGCTAGTACAAAAACAAGATTGATAAATCCAAGCCCGAGTGAAGTAAAGACCGCTCTTGTAATACTAGAGTATGAGCGATGTTGCTCTGCATGTTCCAGATGGTATTCAGTAAGTAATTCTCTTGCAATCTTCTTAGGACTTCCCAAATTCTTTGCAATATCTTCTTCTGTTCTACCTTCAAAGACACCATGTTCAAAGTGTTCCTCATAATCAGCAATGGTTGTTTCTTGTTCCTCTTTTGGTAGTCGATGCAAGTGTCTTTTTAATTCTGCCAGAAACTCATTTTTGTTCATTTAAAATCCCTTCCTTGATCAACTGATTTACTCCGGTTGAAAATTGTTTCCATTCGTTGATTAGCTCATCTGCATACGTTTGTCCGAGATCTGTTAATTGATAATATTTTCGTGGCGGTCCCTCTGTGGATTCTACTAAGTAGGTTGTAAAGTAACCTTCTTTGGTCAACCTTCTGAGCAGTGGATAGATCGTGCCCTCTGCAATAAGGAATTTTTCGGAAATCGTATGAACCAATTCATAACCATATCTATCTTTATTTAGCGTTAATACCAGAACACATAAAGTGAGAACCCCTTTTTTGAACTGTACATTCATCTGATCACATCCAATTATCTAAAGGTACTGTGCAATGTATTGTACCTGCTGATAGAATAATATCACGCACTATTATACATTGCAAGGTACTAAATTAATTTTATTTTAGAAGGAGATTTCTGTTAAGATAGAAACCGAATTAGATATTGAAATGAATATTAGACCTTAGGCCGACCGAAAGTAAAGAGTCAATTACCTTTATAAACATTGAGGTTTAGCGCGTTTTTTACGAAGTCTTATATATCGAAATTCAACGCTAGTGGATTTTAGGAATGAGGGTCACTTGAGATTGTGGATAAATTTGAAGATGAGATTCATTATAGACAAAAAGAGATAAATGGAAGGAGAGGTGAAAAGAAGAACCGTTAAAATGAAGGAGTAATCAAATTACGTATTAAAATTTATTGATTACCCCTCTGATTGGAAATCAGTTATAAGACTTTTGACATAAAGGGAATTTTCCGAATCAAATTAGCCAATAAGTAACAAAGAGGTATCGTGACTACCACTGTTGCTGGGAATATGAATGCAGGTGTGAGGTGAAGTACTTTCCAGAAAACAATGACAGTTGTGATAATCGGAATGTGAATGATGTAAACAGTAAAGGCATTATCTGCCAATAGCCCTGAAAAATTACCTCTGCTGGGAAACCTCTTACGAAAGAGAGTGATCAAGCCAATACAAATTCCAATGCAGAATATGGATTCGCACAGGGAGTAAACGAAAGATACCCAGTTCCAGCCGCCTGCAAACGGTAGTCCACTCATAGCAAGGTATAAAGATAAGAAGAGACCAACAATCGCTGTTATGAATCCTGTTCTGCCCATCCTGTCAGAGATCGTTTGTAACCAATTGTGTTTGTAAGCAATAGTACCAACGATGAATAGTAGTATATATTGTGCAAGGTCATATCCGGATGGTGTAAACAATAGAACAACGGATTGAACGGGAGCTGAGCCTCCAGGTAGGCCAAAAGCCGGAATCCATAGTCTAACAATGAAATTTGCTGCTGCTAATACGATGGTGAAGATAATGATTTTGGTGTAGGTAAGGGCAATATGCTGGTGATCATTTGACTTTGCATGTTTTTTAATAACTTGTACCCAGAATACATAGAAATAAATGAATATCAGAAGTACTCCGACAAACCATATGGGCCCGTATGTCACATGTGAAAAATAAGTTTTCCATGTCAATGGTTCTCGATTGATAATATACGCATCGATTGCTTGGACTTGGCTAAGGACGAAATCGTAAAAGATGATAGGGATAAACAGTCGAACGAATCTATCTTGGAGAAAACGTCTGGCTCCTTTACGCTCCAAAGAAGATGGAACGAAATAACCGGAAATCAGGAAGAACAGCCCCATGAAAAAGCTTTGATTAATTGAGAGGAATAGGTTTCCAATAGTAGCTTCAATTGATCCGGGTTTGAACACATTCGTAGCAATGGAAAAGAAAACTAAGTGATGCAGTACTACCAACATGGTGAGTGTTGACCTTAGGTTATCAATAAAGAATAACCGGCCGGCTTTTTGAGACGACGATTTCCCTATAGGAGTGTTTTTTATTGTATTCATGGTAAATTCTATGTCTCCTTTTCTAAAGATGTTTAAAATCTGCATGATGCACACACATGGTCAAATGGTCGCTTTGCGAAGCAATACATATGATGAAAGGATATAGATGACAACCAATGGCATTGATCCGATCGCAAGTTCGAATGCGGAATGCTGGATGAACCAATGAAAAATATCTACCCACCATCCATAAATTAACGAACCGATGGTGGAAACAACGAAGACGGTGCTGAAGAAAATAAGCAGTCCGGTACGACCAAATCGTTGAAAGATGCTCCCTATAACAACTCCAAGAAAACACATATGCAGCATGAACACAAAACTCGTTAACAGTTGCTCCATAACTGACCCGTCATTTAAATACGAAAGGTGGAAAAAGTTTAATTTCGTACCCCATCCACCTGTCCACTGCTCTACAAGTGAAAGCAGAAACCATACAATCGCAAAGCCAGCACTTATCACAGCGAAAATGCCTGTGGTACCTAAAAAGAAATCCGTTCTTCGCACGCTTAGTCCAAGCGCAAATGGAAACATGCGAACGACAATGACGATCGCCACAACCAGCATACTAATATAGGTAGGGGCGACACTGCCGGGATAAGAGATCGGTACACCGATGAGAAAGCCGATGACAAGATTGGTACCAAAGATAAGAAAGGTAATTATCCATGGGATGAAAAACCACCATTTCGCTTTAAAGTGCATATTCATGACACCTGTTATGTGGTTCATTGTACTTCTTCCTCCTTTTTACGAGTTTTTGCACTTGTCAGATGAACGATCAGTTGTTGCAATGATATTGGAGTAAGCTCCAGCCCAAGCTCTTCTGCCTGTTTACGATCCTCTGAGCTTAGTCCTCCCATGATATGGGCTGAAAGAAATCCACCGAGCGGAGTACAATCAATCACATCTTTTTCTGCTGTAAAGCTTTCTACATTTGGTGTCTGCCCTGTGACGGTAAAAGCGCGTTCGCGAAGGGTGTCGCTATCTTCGTCGATGAGTATTTTGCCGTTGTCGATGACGAGGACATGCTCCAAGATCCGACTTACCTCGTCGATCAAGTGCGTGGATAAAATAATGGTTCGCGGGTATGCTCCGTAATCCTCAATCAATCGTTCATAGAACAAGCTTCTAGCCACAGCGTCAAGTCCCAAATAAGGTTCGTCGAATATGGTAAGCGATGCACGGCTGGCAAGGCCGATAATGATTCCGACAGTGGAGATCATTCCTCGGGAAAGCTTCTCCATTCTTCGTTTTAGTGGAAGCTGGAAATCTTCAATCAATGTATAGGCATACTCCATATCCCAGTTTGGAAAAAGTGAAGCGGCCACATCCATTACATCCATAATGCGAAAGTTTTCCGGATATTTTTGGCTTTCTTTGATGAAACAAATTTGACTGAGCGCATGACTGTTTTCATAAGGGGTTTCATCGAAAACTTTTATCTCCCCCTTTGTTGCAAATATTTGAGCAGTTATCATTTTCATGAGCGTCGTTTTGCCGGCACCATTTCTTCCGAGCAGCCCGTAAATTTTATTTACTTCGATGGAGAAACTGACATCATAGACTGCTGTTACATTTCCATACGACTTTGTCAGTCTATGGACTTCAACTGCATTATGACTCATCTCGTTTTTACCCCTCTCTTAATCATGTCTGCCAATTCATCCGACGTGATACCCAACTTATCTGCCTCTTGAATCATCTTCACGACATACTGTTCGAAGAACTGTTCTTTTCGTTTCTCCATCAACTTTGCGTGTGCCCCTTTCATAACAAACATGCCGATCCCGCGTTTTTTGTATAAAATCCCTTGATCCACTAACAAATTGACACCTTTTGCGGCCGTTGCCGGATTGATCCGATAAAAGGAAGCGAATTGATTCGTGGAGGGGACTTGCGATTCTTCGGCTAGCCCTCCTTTGATGATGTCGTCCTCTATCCGTTCAGCAATTTGTACGAAAATCGGACGACTGTCATCGATTAAACTATCCATTCCCTTCACCACCAAATTAGTTAATTACTTATGTGACCAACCATACAAGATGAAAATTTTGTTGTCAACAATTTTTTATCATTGTTTAGAAAACTCGTGGTCAGAACAAGTGAACAAAGGATAAAGTAGTTTACTAAAATTAAAATAACCCGAGTTTTTACCTCGGGTTCAGCAGTAATATACCTATTAGACCAGTGATATAGTTGGTGAATATAAGAAACAGACAGCATTAGTCGATAGGATTTGGATGTTTTCTCCTTATTTTTTCTCTGAGTATCAATGGACGGTTAAACGAAAAGAACCTTTCCATTTTTATGGAGAGGTTCTTTTCGTTTCGGAGAAAGTTTCACTTACATGTCGGTGCTATTTGATCGTCTGTGCCTGTGTAGATAAATGAGTCCGGCACGTATTTGTTCTCGCCAATTTTGTCCCACAGTTTACTGGTGCCATAAGGGCCTTTGACGGTAGAACCTTTTACTTGGCAATAGATGGTCACTGTTTTTTTATTCGCTAATTTTTGCACAACTTTTGATGACGTTTTTGGTTGCTCATGAACGGCTAATTTGCTGCCGTGGTATGTTTTGACGATCCCTGTGTGATACTTGGAAGAACATGTATTCGAGCTTTTGTATATTTTCTTGCTATAGTAGGTCACTTTGCTTGATCCAAAGTAAATCGGTTGTACAACATTGTTTTTTCTTTGTTCAAAGTGCAGGTGTGGACCAGTGGAATTACCTGTACTCCCTACATTACCGATTTGTTGTCCTGCTTGGACCACTTGGCCTTTTTGTACTGTAATTTTGCTCAAGTGAGCATACACAGTTAACCAGCCGCCGCCATGATCGATGAAGATAAATTTTCCATAGCTTTTCTTGCCTAAATTTTCAGTCCGCATGACCTTGCCAGATGCAGAAGCCACGACTGTTTTCCCATATCCTTTTCCGTTTTTTTGACTAAAGTCAATCGACAGATGTGGATTGTGGTTCTTTCGAGTTTGTCCATACCATGTTTGATTACAAGGAAATGGCATTTGAAAGTTTGGTGCAGCTAAGCTTTCGTTCGGCATGATAGTAAAACAACTAAAAAAAAGCATCAGAGATAAGTAAGTGAAAATAAATTTCCTCATATGTATACCTCCTATCCCCTTTCTTTTATATTGATATATTTAAATTCGAAATATTGTCCAAGTCAAAGGATATTTTGGTAATTTCGTTTCTAGTTATTGCTATTTCTTTTGAGCTGAGCATTTATTTGCGCTTTGATAGTTTCTTTTTCCAAAGTAATAAACTTTTTTAGAGTTAAAATAGACAGGTTTTACAGCTCCATTATGCTTCTCTTCAAAGTGTAGATGGGGAGCAGTGGAATTTCCTGAGGTGCCTACATTTCCAATCTTTTGACCTGCTTCGACTGTCTGTCCTTTCTTAACATTGATATTACTCAGGTGTGCGTAACGAGTTTCCCACCCATTTCCATGATCGATGTAGACGTAATTTCCATAACTTCTATTACCGAGGTTACCAATCTTTTTCACTTTTCCAGAGGCAGAAGCGATGACAGAATCTCCATAGCCATTTTTTCGACTAAGATCGATGGATAGCATTGGATTATGGTCTTTCCGAGTTTCTCCCTTCCACGTTTGTCCACATGGAAAAGGCATTTGAAAGGCAGGAGCAGCATAGCTTTGCTCAGGACTTATTCCGACTATAGAAAAACAAGAGAATAAAAGGACAAGAGATAAGGAATAGGCTTTTATTTTTTTCACAGAAACACCCCCTGTATATCTCTTAGAGATAAAGCAATCTTTTCCTTTATAAATGGAATTAGTTTCAAAATATAGACGAAAATCAGATCATAAATATCCATAACTCTAGTAATTTATTTTTTCTTATGTACTGAGGAACGGGATTTTTAGGAAACCGTTTCGTTCTGTTTCTATATGCAGGCAATAGAACTTAATTTGTTTATATAGACATGCCAACATATAAGGAAAAAAATACTATATAATTGTAACAGTATATTCTATTATTTGTGCATAATTAGACACAACTCTTCTTTTTTTGCTATAATCAGGTCAAAAGAAGGGTCTTTTCATAAAATTTTGTCTAGTATTGTCTAGCAAGTTGAATATGTAATTGAATAAAGATGAAGGGTAATAAAGAATTTACCTTCTAAGAAAAACCATCGGAAAAACTGGAAGCGTTTTATTTTAACAGAGGATAAATGCAAAGGGGGATTCTTTTTATGCCGATAACCAAAGCATTTCTGATCATTTCTATCTTTTTTATTATCGCAATCTTACTGCCGATAGCTGCGCTTATATTAGCTCGTATTTTGAGAGCATCAAGACCAACAGATGAAAAAGCGACAACTTATGAGAGTGGTGTTGAATCGGTTGGAAGCAGTTGGGTGCAGTTTCATGTTCGGTATTATTTGTATGCTCTCCTTTTTGTTGTGTTTGATGTGGAAGCGATATATCTTTTCCCTTGGGCAGCAGCTTATGATGTTTTGCGGTCTGATATAGGATTAGCCATCTTGTTGGAGATGGGGTTGTTTATAGGCTTTCTTGTATTGGGACTTATTTATGCTTGGAAAAAGAAGGTGTTAGAGTGGAAGTGAATTTTGAAAATATAGACCCTTTGACACGTCAAACGATGGATAGAAATGTTCTCACTACAACCTCAGATCAAGTAAAGGCATGGGCAAGAAGTAACTCGATGTGGCCTCTGACATTTGGACTTGCATGCTGTGCGATTGAAATGATGGGAACGGGAGGTTCACATTATGATCTCGATCGATTTGGTGTGATTTTCCGAGCTTCTCCCAGACAATCTGACTTGATGATTGTCGCTGGTACTGTGACGAAGAAAATGGCTCCATTGTTACGTCGGTTATATGATCAGATGCCCGAGCCAAAATGGGTCATTGCAATGGGATCGTGTGCGACTGCGGGCGGACCATATATCAAATCATATTCAGTCGTGAAAGGTGTCGACCAGATCGTACCTGTGGATGTTTATATTCCTGGATGTCCACCAAATCCTGCCGCTCTTATCTATGGCATTCATAAACTGCAAGAGAAAATACGTTATGAAGCAAAAACAGGAAAGAGGGTGACGAGTCAGTGAGTGAGGAAGAAAAAAAGCCACCTGTTCGACCAAGGCCAGCCGCCAAAAAAGCAGTAGAAGAGAAAGCGTTGCCACCTTCCCCAAAACAACCTGTTGTGGATGAGCTCGTCACTCAGCTGAAAAGGAAGTTCGGAGAACGGGCAGTCTTAGAGGGTTATATTAACCAGCCAAATGATCATTTACCTACTCTCCTTATTTCCCAGGAAATGTGGAGTGATGTTTTATCCTTTTTAAAAAATGAGCCTAGTCTGCATTTTACCTATCTACAAAATGCCTCGGCCATTGACTATGAAACACATTTAGAAGTGGTTTTTCACCTTTATGATTTAAATCGTAAAGAGCGAATCGCAGTAAAAGTAAAACTCGACCGTGAGCAAGCTGTTCTTTCGAGTGCATCCCATTTATTTGCAGCTGCAAATTGGAATGAACGGGAAATGTACGATTTAATGGGGATTCAATTTACGGGTCATCCTGAACTCAAACGAATTTTATTGCCAGATGAATGGGTAGGCCATCCACTGCGAAAAGATTATGTAGCATTGGATAAGGAGGTGTAGCCTTGATTCGGACAGAAGAAATGATTTTAAATGTTGGACCGCAGCATCCTAGTACACATGGTGTACTTCGCTTATTAGTAAAAGTGGATGGAGAACGTATTGTAGAAGCTGAACCAGTAATCGGCTACTTACATCGTGGTACCGAAAAATTAGCCGAAGATTTAACCTATACGCAAATCATCCCGTATACAGACCGAATGGAT
Organism: Shimazuella sp. NTD250; assembly: GCF_059510375.1. Taxonomy (NCBI): domain Bacteria; kingdom Bacillati; phylum Bacillota; class Bacilli; order Caryophanales; family Thermoactinomycetaceae; genus Shimazuella; species Shimazuella sp. NTD250. Next base: position 276,017 of record NZ_JCAJZS010000004.1, read on the forward strand.
TATCTATCTGCAATGACCAACAATTATGCCATTGTACATGCAACAGAAAAGATGATGGGGTTGGAAATCCCAGAACGAGCTGAGTTTTTACGAGTAATCGTAATGGAACTAAATCGGATTGCGAGTCATTTGGTTTGGATGGGTACATACCTACTCGATATTGGAGCAATGAGTCCCTTTCTCTACGCTTTTCGAGATCGCGAGCAAATTTTGGACTTATTTAACGAGTTATGTGGAGCGAGGCTGACATACAACTATATGCGTGTCGGCGGGGTAAAATGGGATGCGCCAAGCGTTTGGATAGGCAAAGTGGAACATTTTGTTACCTACTTGCAAAAGCAAATGAAAGAGTATCATCAACTGGTAACAGGGAATGAAATATTCATGCAGCGAACGAAGGGGATTGGCGTTTATGACCAAGAGACTGCTATAAGCTTTGCTCTTTCAGGAGCTAATCTGAGAGTTACCGGTTTGAGTTGGGATTTACGCAAGGATTCACCCTATTCCATCTACGAAAAATTTACTTTTGAAGTCCCTGTAGGTGAAGCAGGTGATCTCTATCAAAAGTATCTCTGTAGAATGAGAGAGATAGATGAATCACTAAAAATAGTAGCTCAAGCAGTTGCTGACTTCCCAGCTGAAGGAAAGATCATGGGAAAAGTTCCGCGTGTTCTGCGCGTACCAGAAGGAGAAGTGTATGTTGGAATTGAATCTCCACGCGGAGAATTAGGATGTCACATCGTTAGTAAAGGGAAGGATAAACCTTGGCGGCTCAAGTTTCGTCGGCCATCTTTTTATAATTTGCAAATCCTCCCTGTATTGCTGAAAGATGAGAACATCTCTAATTTAGTAGCTATCTTGGGTGGAATCGATATTGTATTGGGAGAGGTGGATGGTTGATGAATACATTGCTCCTATACTTAGGTCCTGTTATTTTATTGTTCGTCGTGCTCGGTTTTGTCACTTATGCCATTTTAGCAGAGCGAAAAGTGATCGGCTGGATACAGGGAAGAATAGGCCCTAACCAAGTAGGACCTTGGGGACTTTTACAGACAGTGGCGGATATTTTAAAACTGTTGATCAAAGAAGATACCATTCCAAAAAATGCAGATCACAGCCTGTTTAAACTCGCTCCTATCCTTGCATTTGTGCCCTCTTTTGCCGTACTTGCAGTGATGCCATTTAGTTCTCAGATACAGTTTGCGAATATCGGTGTTGGTCTGCTTTACTATATGGCGATTTCTAGTATTACTACTATCGGCATATTGATAGGCGGATGGGCCTCCAATAATAAATATGCTCTATTAGGAGGTATGCGCTCAGCGGCTCAAATGATTAGTTATGAGATTCCGCTTGTTTTATCTGTAGTTGGAATCGTATTAACAGTTGGTTCCCTTAATTTAAATGAAATCGTCGTGGCGCAACAGAAGACATGGTTTGTATTTCCTCAAATAATTGGATTTGTTGTGTTTATCATTGCTTCTGTCTCAGAATTAAATCGTACGCCGTTTGATCTGCCTGAAGCAGAATCAGAGCTGGTAGCAGGTTACCATGTGGAGTACAGTGGTTTTCGTTTTGCTTTCTTTATGTTGTCAGAATATGTATATATTTTTGCTATGTCTTCCCTCACTACGGTTTTATTTTTAGGAGGCTGGAATGCCCCTTTTGGCCTGACATTTGTGCCGGGAATTGTTTGGTTTATCATAAAATTTTGCTTGGTCGTTTTCTTTTTATACTGGGTACGAGCGACGATGCCTCGGATTCGCGTCGATCAATTGATGCAGTTTGCGTGGAAAGTACTGCTTCCTATAGCGTTAGCAAATATTGTGATCACTACTATCTTAAAAGAAGTTCCTTTTTTTGCTCCATACTACTAAAAGGAGGGTCTTAAAAATGCTGGGTTTGATGAAAGGTTTAAATGTTACTTTGAAAAATATGGTGAAACCAAAAGTAACCTACAACTATCCCAAGGAACCCCTAAAGATGCCTGATCGATTTCGCGGGATACAATATTTTGATCCAGATAAATGTATCGTTTGCAATCAATGTGTTCGTGTCTGTCCAACTGATTGCATTTCTTTAACTGGTAAAAAAAATCCTGATCCTGAGCAAAAAGGGAAAGTGATTGATACGTACGATATCAATTTTGAAATATGCATCCTCTGTGACTTATGTACAGAAGTTTGCCCTACAGAAGCAGTGGTGATGACCAATAATTTTGAGTTATCGACGTATTCCCGTGATGAATTGTTTAAAAATAGTGAATGGTTATTTGCTAACAATGAAAATATCCGTTCTGAAAACACATTGAATCCTCTGCCAGCAAAAAAGCCAAAAGGAGGATCTCCTTCATGAATGCTGAGTTCTTCGCTTTTTCCATTTTGTCGGTTTTTGCTATAGGAGGCGCAGTTTTTTTTCTTAACTCAGTCCGCGTGATGCATATGGCTATTTCTCTTGCATTTACATTCTTTAGTCTTGCCGGAATCTATTTGTTGTTACAAGCAGAGTTTTTAGCTGTTGTACAGGTGTTGATCTATGCAGGTGGAATATCGATTTTGATGATATTTGGAATTATGCTGACAAAGCCGGAAGAAGGAAGTCCTAGTCGATCTTTTCAGTACCATCAATGGATTAGTCTTGCTACAGTAACAAGTTTTTTTGTTATTATCATGGTCATTATTTATCAATCGCCGATTTTTACCCCTTCCGAAAAGGTATCTAGTCCAAGTGTGCAAAAGATAGGCAGTATTTTATTTAAACAATATGCTATTCCATTTGAGTTAGCTTCTATTTTATTGCTGGTTGCATTAATCGGGGCTATTGTACTAGCCAGAAAGGAGCATAAGTGATATGTATTTGACTTCTTACTTGGCTTTGGCAGCTATTTTATTTTGTATTGGTCTTTATGGAGTATTGAGCAAAAGGAATGCAGTGATGTTGCTGTTTAGCGTGGAGTTGATGCTAAACGCTGTTAATTTAAATCTGGTTGCATTTTCGCGTTTAGAGTTATTTCCGAGTATAGATGGGCAAATCTTTACCTTTTTCACCATCACCGTTGCGGCAGCTGAAGCTGCGGTTGGGCTAGCAATCCTTATTTCCTTATATCGTAAAAAAGAAACAGCAGAAGCGGATCAATATAATTCCTTGAAAGGTTAGGAGGCTGATGACAATGACAGGTTTCGCATGGGCAGTTCCCTTGCTCCCACTGTTTGCATTTGTTGTGCAATTGTTACTGCGAACAAAAGGGACGAAAAAACTCGTATCTTTCATTGGAGTTGGGCTGACGTTTTTGTCTTTTGTGTTTGCTGTTTATCTCGTTGCACAGAGCTTCTTTTGGAATCACGACATCCCAGCATGGAAAATTAACTGGCTACATATTGGTTCAAAAGTCGTTACTGTTGGAGCTAGTTTTGCTCCTCTACAAGTGCTCATGCTTTTTATTGTGTCTTTGGTTAGTTGTTTGGTTCAAATTTACTCGATCGGCTATATGAAGGATGATGGGCGGAGTAATACCTTTTTTGCTTATTTATCGTTATTTACGTTTTCTATGCTCGGCTTAGTAATTGCACCAAACTTTTTGGAACTTTACTTTTTCTGGGAACTAGTTGGTGTGTGCTCCTTCTTGCTAGTTGGGTTTTATTTTTATAAAGAATCAGCAAAACAAGCTGCCAAGAAAGCATTTATTGTAACCCGAATCGGTGATGTTGGTTTATTTATCGCGATTTGCCTATTGTTTTGGGAAGTTGGTAGTTTCGATTTTTCCATCATAAAAGAAGCAGTAGATACCAATCAGATATCTGCTAGTATGATTACCCTTATCGCTATTTTGATCTTTGCAGGAGCGGCCGGAAAATCTGGTCAATTTCCGCTCCATACATGGCTGCCTGATGCTATGGAAGGGCCTACACCGGTGAGTGCTTTAATCCATGCAGCGACAATGGTAGCAGCAGGTGTTTTTCTTGTGGCGGAAACTTTTTGGTTTTTTGAAGCATCTTCTACTGCTTTAGCTGTTGTATCGTACATAGGGGCATTTACAGCATTATTTGCAGCTCTTATCGCTTTGACTCAAACGGATATCAAGCGAGTGCTCGCGTATTCTACTGTAAGTCAGCTAGGATATATGATGTTGGGGCTCGGTTCGTTAGGCTTAACGGCAGGCTTATTTCACTTATTTACCCATGCATTCTTTAAAGCTTTGTTATTTTTGGTTGTTGGTGCAGTCATTGTTGCATATAACAAGGAACAAGATATTCGAAAAATGGGTGGATTAGGAAGAGAACAGAAATGGCTAGGAATTACATTTCTGATCGGTGGGCTTAGTATATCCGGCATTCCTCCATTTTCCGGTTTCTTTTCAAAAGATGAAATTTTTGCAGTAGTATATCAAAGCGGTAAATATGACTTGTTTGTAGCAGCATTGCTAACCGCTTTTTGTACCGCTTTTTATATATTTCGAGTCTATTTTCTCGTTTTTACTGGAAGAGGAGCGGTTAAGCAAGCCAAGACCTTCTCTTGGCATTATCAAGTACCTATATGGGTATTAGCCGTTTTTTCTGTAATTTCGGGTTTCCTGCAATTTCCCAAACCTATTTTAGGACACTGGTTGAAGGGAGCAGAAAGTGGAACTTTATGGTGGATAGCTCTTCTAGCCACATTCGTGTCTCTGTCAGGAATATTTTTGGCTTATGCGGTGTACCAAAAACAATGGATATCTGCCGCATCTCTCATGAAGTTTAGTAGTTTTGGCTATCGACTTTCTTATCGTAAGTTTTATATAGACGAGTGCTACCAAGCGTTATTTGTATGGTCTCTTCAAGGATTAGGCTGGTTATTGACGGGTTGGGATCGTTTTATTATTGGAGGTATCGCTCGTTTCATCAAATCATTACCATATGAGCTTGGTACGATTGGTTCTTATGTACAAAATGGTCAAGTTCAACGCTATCTTTTGATAAGTGTCTTTGGTTTTCTGATTCTTCTCCTAACCATCACAGCGGGGAGGTTGATCTTCTGATGGGACTTCTTTCATTTTTGCTATGTATTCCACTTTTAGGTGTGGTAGTACTTCAATTTTTATCTAAAACAGCAGTTAGCGCACATCGTGGTTTAGCTATTGTCTTTACTTTTATCGCTTTTGTTTTTAGCCTCTACTTATACTTTCCTTTCCAAGCGAGTCAAGGGTTGCAGTTTAAAGAAAATATACCTTGGTTTCATTTTGGATCAACAGATGGTTTTTTCTATAGTCTTGGTTTAGATGGGTTATCTCTGCCATTACTTGTCCTCACTACATTAGTTAGTTTTATCGCGTCCATGGCTTCTATCTATATGAAGGAACGCACAAAGACCTATTTTTCACTTTTTTTATTACTTGAATTAGGGATGATGGGTGTTTTTCTAGCTTCCAACCTGTTTTTGTTTTTCTTATTTTTTGAAGTTACGTTAGTAACCATGTTTTTCTTGATTGGAATTTGGGGATATTCTCAAAAAGAAAAAGCAGCATATCATTTTTTGATTTACAACGGATTAGGTTCAGCGTTTTTACTCATTGGTATTGTGGGGATATATGTAATTTTTGGGTCAGTAGATTACGAAGTTTTGAAGAACGAAATAGCTGTTGTTCCCCCTTCTGGAATTATTTGGACATTGCTGGCATTTTTATTGATAGCTTTTGCGATCAAGCTGCCAATTTTCCCTTTTCATCGTTGGATGTTACTTGTCCATGTAGAAGCACCGCCTTCTATTGTCATGATTCACGCAGGGATTTTATTAAAAATGGGTGCTTATGGGATGCTTAGATTTGGTGTTAGTATGTTTCCAAACTATATGGAGTACCTTTCTACTGTCTTAGCTGTGTTAGGACTTATCAATTTGCTATATGGAGCTATTTTAGCTTTTGCTCAGCAGGAACTAAAGAGTTTGTTAGCATATTCAAGTATCAGTCATATGGGAATCGTGCTATTAGGGATAGCAGCAGTAAATCAAGTTGGATTGCAAGGTGCTGTTTTTCAATCTATCTCCCATGGATTGTTATCGGCTCTATTCTTTTTCTTAGTTGGTTCTCTCTATCAGCGAACCAAATCAACTCAATTTGAGGATCTTGGAGGGCTTGCAAAGTCAATGCCGATTTTTTCAGGTATTTTGATGGTAGCGAGCTTGGGGTTATTAGGACTTCCTGGTTTATCAGGATTTATAAGTGAGTTTTTTTCCTTATTGGGATTGTTTGAAAAACATCCAATTTATGCTGCTGTAGCGACATTAGGCTTGATTTTAGCAGCTGTGTATACGCTGCGGGCTTTGATGTCAGTCACTTTTGGAGAGCAACAAAAAGCTTTTAAAACAAGGGACATCGATTGGAAAGAATGGGTTCCTATGTTTGTATTGGTCCTGCTTATCATTGCAATAGGAATCTATCCTGAACTAATAAGCAGCACATTAAATGGTGCGCTCAATACTATAGCATCTGGATGGAGGGGTTAAAGATGAATGAAATGATCATGCAACTCTCTCCAGAGTGGATATTACTAGTAGGGATTGCCTTAGTGTTAGTTGGGGAGATTTTGCTAAAGGAAGATAATTCACGGTTTGTTCTAGGTGTTATTTCTATTTTAACGGTGATTGCTTCAGGGCTGTTTGTGTTACTACAAGACAAAGAAGTTATCAACATATTTAGTGGGAGTTTCATGAGTGATCCCACTATTCGATCTATTAAAATTCTGCTGATTGTGGGGACGTTGCTTGTGCTCATTCTTTCCTTTGCTGAAACCGTTTCTGCCAAAGGAGAATATTATTTACTTCTTTTATCCGCTTTATTAGGTGCTATGACACTAGTAAGCTCTTCTGAGTTAATTTCGTTATTTGTCAGTTTGGAACTACTCAGTCTCTCTTCCTATGTACTGGTAGGCATGCATCAGGATCGAATGATTTCAAGTGAAGCGGCTTGGAAATATGTAGTTTATGGTGGAGCATCTTCTGCCTTTTTGCTCTATGGAATGTCATTTTTTTATGGCTTAACAGGTACCACAAAGTTAGTGGGTATGACTGATTCGCTTACTACTGCCTACAATAATGAACACGAGTTGTTACTATATTTGGGACTAGTTCTTCTGTTCATTGGGATTGGATTTAAGATCACTGCCGTTCCATTTCATATGTGGGCACCTGACGTTTACCAAGGTGCGCCTATGACAATCACTACTTTTTTAGCCGTAGTTTCTAAGATCGCTGGTTTTGTCTTTGCTCTTCGATTGTTTAGTGGATTGTTTCCTTCGGATGGACTAAAGCCAATTGTACATATGGTGGTTATCCCCGCAATGCTGGTCATTGCTATGCTGTCTATGATCGTTGGAAATGTTGTGGCGCTTAAACAATCGAACTTAAAACGGTTATTGGCATACTCTAGTATCGGGCATGCAGGTTATATGCTTGTTGCGATCATAAGTTTATTATTGAGTAAAGAGAAAGAAGCATTTTTCAGCTTATATTATTATTTTGTAGCTTATTTATTGGCTAGTGCAGGTGCTTTTGCTACTTTGCAAGTAATCGCCAAAGATCGTAGTCCTGATCAAAAAATGTTGAGTGGTCTGTATAAGAGATCACCATGGCTTGCCTTTTGTCTGACTGTATTTTTATTGTCACTAGCAGGAATTCCTTTTACGGCAGGTTTTATTGGAAAATTTACCATACTCATCAACGCATTTGGCAATAGTTTGTTTTGGCTCGCTGGCACTATGCTGCTCACGACTGTCATTTCCTATTACTACTACTTCCGATTAATTCGTCAGATGTACTGGAAAGAGGATGACAAAGTATCGTTGGATGAGATTCATTGGTCAACAGGAATTGTAATTGCAATAACGCTTATAGGGACATTTTTATTTGGAATTATGCCAAGTTTTGTCTTACAAAGCTTGAGTACCTGGATATCATAATGCAGAAATCCCCATCTTTAGTAGATGGGGATTTTTTATCAACACATTAATCGCCAATTTGTACAAAGTTATCCGTTTCTGCTAAGGCTTGAACCATTCGAGGATGAAGTGGAAGGATCAAATCAGCAGATTCTTTTTCAAATGTACCATTACGATTTAGTACATGTAATGCTTTGGCACGAATCTGATAATGTTTCCATGTAGGGTGTTGGAGTTCATTTTTGGGAAGTGTATAAGGAATCATCCCAATGATATCAGAGAGCATGAGATGATAGGTCATGTTCGGTTTTTGAAAGATAAATTCTTTTTTTGTCAGAGTAAATCGATAAGGATATTTCACCTGAGAAATAACTAATTCTCCAGAAAATCGTTTGATGTGAATAAAATCGGTATTTATATTCATCCCTCCAAACGTAATGAGTGTTATTATTGTAACATATATTTTCATCTGATTTTTGCAACGATTACTGGAGGAATCATAATGCAGGGACCTAATCCAAATACAAAATACCCAATGGAGCAAAATCCAAACGTACAGTTCATAAAAAACGTCGTTACTAGTCCCAATATACAAGTAGGGGACTACTCTTATTACCATTCCAATAATAGGGAATCATTCGAGGGTCAAGTGTTGTACCATTATGAAATTTATGGGGATAAATTGATTATAGGAAAGTTTTGCTCGATCGCAGCAGGTACAACTTTTATTATGAATGGGGCCAATCATCAAATGGATGGTTCAACATATCCATTTCATTTATTTGGAAATGGATGGGAAAAGTATGTGCCGTCATTGGACGATCTTCCATATAAAGGTGATACCACTGTTGGCAATGATGTTTGGATTGGAAGAAACGTGACTGTTATGCCAGGATTAAAAATTGGTGATGGAGCAATTATCGCTTCCAATGCAGTTGTTACCAGAGATGTAGAAGCCTATTCGATTGTTGGTGGGAATCCTGCAAAGGAGATAAAAAAACGATTTTCGAAAGAAAAAATTGATGAGTGGTTAACTTTAAAGTGGTGGGATTGGGATGTCGATCTTATAACTGCAAACATTGATAAGATTATTAGTGGAGATTTGGAAGAGTTAAAGCGAGTGACATAGTAGAAAGAAATGTTATGGAAAAAGTCCTTTTTATAAAGGGCTTTTTTTGTAGCGATAAACCGTCTATTGCCATATGAAAATAGTCAATAAAGGAAAATGTAATTATTATCATGTTATTCTGAAATGATATATGATTTCATCTCCATTTTCATTGTAAAATAAGAGGGAAGAAGGTTATTTTGAAAGAGGATAGAGGTAAGAGAAGATAATGATTATTCTAAAAATACTACTTTTTCTTTTGCCAATATTGGCATTTTTATTTGGAAAGTTGTTGTATGTCGGTTTAAAACGTACTTATCGCACACAGAGTATCTCTATCCCTGGATTGGGTATTTGGTTTGCTGGTCTAATTATTGGTTTGTTTATCATTTTTCTACTTTTGTTTGCGTTTGGTTTTGGTGTAGCTTTTTGGTTGTTTTAAAGTAAAGCCTCTTACAAGTAGCAAGAGGCTTTATCTTGCAGTGTCGCATACAAGGATACATCTAGGTCTACTTCTTCAATTAATCATTTACTTATTACAAATTGATCAATTACTTCAAATGGTAGATGGTCTTCAATAGAGTGATTGTAATGAGCAGTATCAATAATTCCATTTTCGTTGATGAGAAACTCAGCAGGGAGACGGTAGAAGTTAGAACCTTCTTCATGAATAAGTGGGAATCCAGCGGCCTCTGCTTTTGTAGTTAAAGATTGAACTTTTTGTTTGTCTTTTAAGGTTGCTTCTATTTTTTCTATGGAAGTCTCTACGTAGTATCGATTATAAATTTCGGCTTTCGGGTCTGCGATCAGAGAAAAGGGAGCTTGTTGTGTTCCGACGTGTGCTTGTACGTTTTCCTTTGGGGATTCAAAAAACGCAATGATTTCGAAGCCTTGTTTGTTCCAATTTGGATAACGTTGAATAAGCTGGTGTACATGTAAGTTACATAAAGCGCAAGCAGAAAAGCGAAAGAAAGATACCAATACTTTTTTTCCACGGAAAGCTTTTAACGAGACAGATTTTCCATTTTGATCCACACATTGAAAATCGGGAGCAATTGCACCAGATATAAGAGTTTTCATTTTCATCCTCCTGTTATGTTTTTTATCATTCTAACTAAGGTGAACATATTCTCTCTGTAACTTAGTTACATAACAGAGGTTTCTAATTGTTCTCTGTGTAAAATTATTATTTTTCCCCGCCCTGTTTCAATCCATCCTTTCCGTTTATATTGCGTGAGATATCGACTCACCACTTCTCTAGCAGTTCCTATTTCCTTTGCTAATTCAAGATGTGTTATTGGAATAATTCCATTATGGATTGTATCTAGTTGTAATAGTGTTCTCATTAGTCTTTTATCAATAGACTCTTCCTCTTGTTGTTTTCTTTCTCCCATGCGAAGCATTCCTGTCAACAAATCACCGAATATGTGATGACGTATGGATTCATACTGGAGAACCCATTTTAGAAAACTGGCTTTGCGAACAAATAAAACTTCGACCTCTGTAGTAGATATGATTGTTCCCGGATAATCTCTTCCGCTTAAGCCGCTTAGTGTTAATAGCCCGCAAACTTCACCTGCTGAGAGTGTATTGGAGATACTTTCTCTTCCATTTTCATCAATTGCGGTGATATTGGCTGTTCCGCGTAGTAAAAACATACTATTTTTTTCAGAGACTTGAGAGTCAAAAAAATTTGTTTTAGCAGGGAATACGTGTATCGATGCTTGAGCCTCCTTCCATTCTTGTAAAGCAAGTATTTTTAAGCTTGGAAAAATATGGAATATACTAGTGCGGGTGGCATCAGTTAACATGGTATGTATCCTTTCTTTTTGCTAGAATTGTAGATGTTGTTCTAATTTGTAAATTGAATCTCTTTCAAGAATAATCTCAAAAAATGTTTTGCGATGGAACTGTTTTTTCGTGTACGATAGACTTGTTGTGTGAACCGTGAACAATGGAGGTGCTATCATGGAGCAAGCAACAGAACTTGGTGTTTCCGCCCTAACAAACATCATCTTCTCTTTAACCTTGATTGCCTTTACATGGTGGGTGTTACTCCGTGTTCGGATCGAAGCGATATTGAAGATAAAAGAGCCTTGGTTTGCTTTTATTGTCATGATGATGTTATCGATCATCATCGGCCATCAACTAGCCCTTTTCTTTATCAATTATTTAGATTGGTCTAGGATTATCGGGCAGTATCTTTTCTAGCATCATTTGTATAAACTCTCATCCGCACGTACACAATGGATATCAAATGGCTGTAGGGAGAGTTTATGATGTTGCGATGGATCGGTATCTTGCTTATTAGTAGTATTATTTTGATGGGAAGTAGCCAAGCAGGTTCAGTAGTACCTCAAAAGTTACTTGGAGTAGCCTACCAAATGGAGATCGAGCCGACATCTTATGTTGTTCATCACAGTGGTCGTATGGGTCACCTGTTATCTTCTTCACAAGCAGAACAAAACATGCGACAATGGGTGAATGAGCTTTCTCTAGGCAAGTTAGAAAAACGTACGGATCAAGATGGTATTCGCTATGATGCTTCTGGAAAGTGGGGAAATTTAGAGGTCTCATTTTATATGATCATCGACCAACCTGAGGCAAAAGTATCAGAGCCATACATAGCGATACAAGTGACAGGCCATGGAAAGCCAAAAGATGATTGGCCTAAGGCGGCGGATCGAATCCAAAAATTCCTTTTCGAACAAGAGATTCCTACACATCTGCATTACTCGATACAAGGAAATTTAGATCATTCCACAGATACAATAAAGACTGCACATAACATTGTGAAACTATTAGATGCAAAAGAGATAGAAGGAATGGAAACCGATCAGACTGTGAGTATTTCCGCATACTCATCTTTGTTTCCGGAGAGTATCCAAACCGGGGGAGGAAAAATGAATCTCCAAGTAGCAACCCATCGTGATGCAAAAGATGGCAAGCTAATCGTGACAATTGGTTCGCCAATTATTACAGTGGAATATTAAGATCATCTGGGGGGAAGACATGTGGAAAAAATTATCGTTCAAGGTGGAAACCGTTTGCAAGGCAAAGTGAAAGTACATGGTGCTAAAAATGCGGTTCTACCGTTGATAGCGGCATCTATTTTGCCAGCAAGAGGGAGTATTACCATTTTGGATGTGCCTATGTTAGACGACGTAAAAACGATTACCAAAATGTTGTCTAGTTTAGGAATAAAAGCAGAACTCGGAGAAGATAGCGTACACATAGATGCTCAAACATTTGAGACCACACAAGCTCCGTATGATTTGGTTCGGAAAATGCGAGCTTCGTTTCTCATTATGGGTCCACTTCTGGCGAGAAAAAAACATGCGCGAATTCCGTTACCTGGAGGATGTGCAATTGGCAGCCGTCCGATTGATCAGCACTTAAAAGGCTTAGAAGCAATGGGAGTTCAATTTGAAATTGAAGCTGGACATATTGAAGGCCGAGTTGCAGATCGACTGCAAGGAGCGAGTATTTATTTGGATTTCCCAAGTGTAGGTGCTACTCAAAATATTATGATGGCAGCTAGTCTTGCAAATGGTCGTACGGTGATTGAGAATGCAGCATGTGAACCGGAAATTGTCGATCTAGCAAATTTCCTCAATGCAATGGGGGCAAAGGTTCGGGGAGCTGGAACCGATGAGATTCGCATTGATGGAGTTGACTTTTTACATGGAACCGAATATACCGTGATTACCGATCGGATTGAAGCAGGAACCTATATGGTTGCTGCCGCTATCTCTCGTGGGGAAGTATTTGTAGAAGGGGCGATAGCTGAACATCTCATCCCTCTTATTGCGAAATTACGCGAGATGGGTGTACAAGTGATGGTGAGCGAAGATGGTATTTTGGTTCGGGCAGAAGGGGAATTAAAACCAATTGATGTCAAAACCTTACCTTACCCAGGATTCCCTACTGATCTTCAATCGCAGGTGATGGCACTTCAATTAACTGCTAAAGGTACTAGTCTCATGTCAGAGACCGTATTTGAAAATCGTTTTATGCATGTGGAAGAGCTGAAACGGATGAGTGCTCATATTAAAATTGATGGTAGAACCGCTGTGATCGAAGGAGGCCATCCGCTCTCCGGTGCACAAGTGACATCTACAGATTTGCGTGCAGGAGCAGCTTTGATCTTAGCTGGGCTCGTAGCAGATGGAGTAACAGAGGTGTACGGTTTACATCATGTGGATCGTGGTTATGTAGATATTGTTGGGAAGTTACAGTCATTAGGTGCAAAAATCAAGCGTGTGACTGTGGAAGAGGAAATTTCCGCAACTAGTCATTCCTATGCATAAAGTTGCCAATGTGGAAATCGCTCTATGTTAGAGCGATTTTTTTCTTTATAATGAAATCATAGGTACTCCAGCACAGAAGGGAAAAAGATGTTTTTCGGAATGGAACTATTCTGTCAATTCATCACTCTATCTTCGCAAAATCGAGCTCAAAAGAACTTGAAAAAGAGGGCAGAGAGAGTGGATGAATTTGTATGTTCAGAAACGAGGATGTTCTTTTACGTCCTCGCTGGCATAGTGATTCTCTGTCTCATCGCAAACATAGGAGTGACCCTCTTGTCGTGAGGAATGCTGCTTGCTCGTGCGGCCTTATGGGTTCGCACGAGCAAGACTGATACATATTACTTTGATAGAAGAGTTCTAATCTACTATTTCTGCTAATAGGCTAAGAGAAAGATTCCTGTTAGGAGGTTTTTTTTTGTCCCATAACTACAAATTTGTTGGATTGATGTGTTCCCTTTTTGTCCTTTTACCACTAGCTATCGTGTTGATTCCAATGGTTTTAGTAGATTTTCAGCAAGATGGTATAAAAGTAGATGCTCTCGCTCCTGAGCGTAACAATAACCTAGCTGATGACTCTAAAATTTATATAAATGTTAAGTTATCCGCTGAAAAAAAGATCGTTCAGCTTCCACTAGAAGATTATATTCGCGGGGTGGTAGCTTCTGAGATGCCAGCAGAATTTGAACCCGAATCTCTACGAGCACAGGCGATGGCGGCCCGTACTTATATTTATAGTCGTGTGAAAAATAAAGAAGCAACTGTGACAGATACGGTTAAAGATCAAGTATATGCTACAGATGAAAAACTAAAGAAAAAGTGGGGAATTCACTATCAACAAAATATGACAAAAGTTCGTGATGCAGTAAACTCAACAAAAGGGAAAATTATTACCTATCAAGATAAACCAATCTATGCAGCTTTTTTTTCAACTAGTAATGGATACACAGAAAACTCAGAGGAATATTTTACAGAAGCCTACCCATATTTGCGAAGTGTTCCATCAACTTGGGATAAACTATCTCCAAAGTTTATGCGCAGTAAAACATTCACGGTATCTTCTGTCGTCCAATCATTGGAACAACATACTGGGAAAAAAGTTTCCATCACAGCCTTTTCACAAAGACACCCTATAATTTTAAAAAGAACTTCTGGAAAACGAGTTGCCAAAATCAAAATTGGAGATCACATTTTTACAGGGAGAGAAGTCAGAGAGGCATTGGGATTGGCATCCTCTGATTTTTCGTGGCAGCAAGCGGGGGATCACATCACTTTTATTACCCATGGATTTGGGCATGGTGTTGGCATGAGTCAATGGGGGGCGAATTTGATGGCAAAACAAGGAAGGTCAGCCGAAGCGATTATCACCTATTATTATCGGGGTACGGAAATTGAAAATATAAAATATTAGTTGATATCAATTATAATTTTTTCTATAATCAAAAAGAAATTCGACCATGAAAAGACGAGAAGAGGAATCGTGGCGATCCGTTCTTTGAATGCAACCGAGAGAAACATCGTGGAGGATGGAAAGGAAGTCCCGCAGATCATGCCCGCGTATGTACGTGATGGGAAGGTCTATCGTCTCCCTGATCCGGAAGATGGTGTAGAGATCTACGTGGAAGTGAATGTCTACGACATTGCTTCTAAGGGACGATCCGATCTCCGGCTAGTAAAGTAACTCTGGTCATTCATAAGGACTGCCATGTGTGATGCATGGCAGTCTGATGCTAAAAATAAAATTCTATATATAAATAGAAACACCAGCATTCAAAATAGTTTGCTGGTGTTTTCCTTTCTTTTTTCTTGATTTGCAATTTTCTTTTGAATATAATGAAGTTAATCGAATGAGCAAAGTTCTGGAGGAACAATGGCCAAGAAGGGCAAGCGAGTCCGCAAGCCGAATGAGCCGAAGACGACCCCCCCGCGTTCCGAGCGGAAGCCGGCGAGCACCAAGATGCCGCAGGCGGGCGACATGCGGACGGGCAGCCCGACGGTATCGGGCACCAGCAAGCGGAAGCAGCGCAAGAGGAAGTCCTAGTAGTCCTCCGGGACACTCAGGATGAGACTGGATCACGCGAGTGATCTGGGCTCATCCTGAGCCTATTTTAAGCAAGAACTAGGTCAAATAGCTGATTTCTGCTTGTGGGAAATATTGTTCCACTAGTGTTTTCATATGCACACGTATTGCCTCCATATGTACATCTTGGTATACATACTTCGTTCGACCATAACGTCCCCATTTCTTTTTCCGCTCTTCTTCGTTCATCTCCAATTTTGTTTTAGGATAACGCTTTTCAATGATGTTTTTTGCTGTTTTTGTAAATCGATGGGTAATCAGTTCAAAGGTGAGGTCATCTATATCCGGCAAGGTATCATGTAATTTTTGGATTAAATCCGAGTAGCCATCTTCCCATCCATCAAATATCATGATCGGTGCGATGATAAATCCGAGTGGATATCCTGCTCTGGCTACTTTTCCAGCTGCTTCAATGCGGTCAGCTAAAGGAGAAGTTGAGGGTTCGAAGTTTTTTACGACATAGTCCGCATTAACACTAAAGCGAAAGCGAGTATGGCCATTATGTTTCGCATCGAGTAAGCTGTCGACATTGGCGTATTTGGTAACAAAACGAAGCCTGCCTAATTCTTTTTCTCCCATATATTCAATCGCTTTTTTTAGTGAGCCAGAAATGTGTTCAATGCCAACTGGATCTGAGGTACAAGCAGCTTCAAACCGAGTGATCTCAGGTGCCCTTTCGGCAATGTAATGATCAGCTGCTTGGAAAATATCATCTAAGTTTACATAGATACGAACGTAAGGACGTGCTCCCATCGTTGTTTGGAGATAACAGTAATGACAATGCCCCATACATCCAGTAGCAAGTGGAATGGCGTATTCTGCGGATGGCTTTGAGGTGTCAAATTTAAGTGTTTTTCGAATACCTACCACTAATGTCCGCTTTGCAATCCGGTACTTTTCCAATTCCGTTTCTCCTGGAAGATTCGTAATGCGATTGTGGGAAGTGGTCATTTCTACAGGGATATCGGTTTGTTTATATTTTTTATATAGTTCTTTTCCAAGTGGATAATCTAAAACTGCCGGTTCAAAGTAAACTAGTTCAGGTTGAAATGGTTTCATGGGTTAACTCCTGTTGCACATTTACTTATACTTTTTCCATAAGAAGTTAGGAAAAATAGGTACAATAATTACCAATGAAATGGTTGTTTCTTTTAGCTTTTCTTGCTTTTGCATTTGTCCCCCACTAAATATTAACCAAGTGTTTCATTTTTTCTTAAAGATGAAACAAAATTTACCAATTAAGGTATAAACAGGTGTATATGCGTCGAGACTGGTCACTAGAGGTGATCAGGCTTATGAAACCAGAAGAACCAAAAAACAAAGTTTCTTTTCTGGATGAAAACAAAAACCAAAAAACAAAGAAAACTACTCAACTTTTAGACAAAAAATGGTTTTTTCCAGCGCTCTATATGACTGTTGCAGTATGTGTACTCGGTATGGCATGGTGGTATCAGTCTACAAAACAACAGGATGTAACTCGGACAAATAGTCCTGATGTTGATACTGTTTTGCCAGTAGAAGAAGTTCCATCTGAGAATCTAAAACAGATTTCCTTACCAGTGGCCAGTGACCCAACAGTTACCAAAATGATGGATTTTTACGATGCAAATGCTAGTGATAAAGCGAAAGAAAGCGCATTGGTCAAATATGCGGATACTTATTGGCCTCATACAGGAATTGATTTTGCTAGAAAAAATGGAAAATCATTTGATGTTGTTGCCAGCGCATCAGGAAAAGTGGTTAGAGTAGAAAAAAATCCTGTTCTTGGTCAATTAGTAGAGATCAAACATGAAAATGGTTTAACCACTATCTACCAAAGTTTGTCCAATGTAAAGGTTACGCTAAACCAATCAGTGGTGAAAGGGGATGTCATTGCGGAAGCAGGACAAAACCAATTTGAGAAAAACGAAGGTGTACATCTTCATTTCGAAGTTCGGAAGAATAACCAAGCTTTAAATCCAAATGAATATGTAAAATAAAAAAACGCCCTTATGATTAGGGCGTTTTTTTGTGGCTTCTTCATTCATCTTTTCATTAACTATCCTTTCTAGCTTGTACCAGCATAACCGGTTGTACGCTTCATATAATGTATCAAACAAGCAGAAAGGAGGAGAGGGGAGTTGCATGATTATATAAAAGAGAGAACCATAAAAATTGGTCAATATTTTGTAGAGACCAAAAGTACTGTACGAGTAATAGCAAAAGAATTTGGGGTTTCAAAAAGTACAGTGCATAAAGATTTAACAGAAAGACTTCCAGAAATAAATGCGGATCTGGCTAATGAAGTAAAAGAAATTTTAGAATATCATAAATCCATAAGACATCTACGTGGTGGAGAAGCTACCAAAATAAAATATAAGCGCAAAGCAGGCAGCAAAGATGTAGCGCGGATTCCTATATAAATAAATTTCACATTTCGGAAGGTCGGATGTATTCAAAATTTACATAATCGTCCCATCTCCGACCTTCTGATTATATGGTAAAATATATAATACAATATTCACTGGTGTTAGTAGACGAATCGAGGTATGCTTTGTTATATTTTTGTTAGGTGATTTCGATGGACAAGCTTATCGTAATTGGAGAGGTATGACACATGAGTCAATTAGAAGATAAAAAAGATACAAAAAACGACAAAGTCAATGTAGAACAAGATGACAATCGTTTGCCAGTTGGGGAATTAAAGTGGAGCAAGGAACAAGAGGATCAGGAAAAAGAAGAGCAAAAAGAAAGTAAAGAAAAAGCAATGGAAGTAAAAGAAGAAGAATCTACCCAGAAAGATAGTGTTCAGTCTGAAGTTTCAGCAACCTTATTGGAAGCAGAGAAAGAACAAGAAACAAACATTTCTTCACAAGAGGGGAAGGAGAAGAAAAAACAAGATCCACTCGCTGGAATTGAAGATACCCTTACTCCGATTGATTTTAAAACTTATGAATTTGATGCAGAACAATTAAAAGCAATTGAACAGGAATTAAATTCGTTAAATCCGCAAAAATTAGAAGAAGAATTAAACACCATTCACCATCAGCCCCCTGCAAAAGATTATGTTGAGTACGAGGAAGACGAAGAAGAGTATACAACAGATTCCAGATGGGTAAAACGTAGTATATGGATTTTAGGAGTCCCTGCACTTTTAGTTATTGTCTTATTTGTCAGCTTAATTATTGGTCACACGGTTGTAGGCGGTCAGCCGGTTAGTGATATATTTGATATGAATATGTGGATACATGTATACAATTTAATTTATGGATAAACAACCCCGTCTGTGTGAATTACCACAAAGACGGGATTCTTTGTGGTAGCTGGAGGGTCTTAGATGATAAACATACCAAATATCCTTACTATATTCCGCTTTTTCTTGGTCCCTGCCTATCTATTTATATATTTTTCTGATATACCTAGTAAATTATATTGGTCTGTTGCGATTATTTTGCTAGCAGGAATTACAGATGTGGTGGATGGATATATAGCGAGGCGTTATAATCTTGTAACCGAAATAGGCAGTCTTCTCGATCCTTTAGCAGACAAGTTAATGATCATTGCGGTATTTTTATCGCTTCTCATTACACATAAAATTACTTTATGGGCAGCATTTGCTGTCTTTTTGCGTGATATTTCCATGATTATCTACTCCACCCTGTTTCACTTAAAAGGTAAGAAAACAATCCCAGCAAATATTATGGGGAAACTCACAACAGTACTCTTCTATATTGCTTTGTTCACCCTACTCTTCTCCATAAATGGTGCACAAACATTTCTTTGGTATGTCATTGGATTATCTTATTTAACCACTCTTATTTATTTCGTTCTCATTCGTTCTGCTAATAAAAGAGTAACCTAGCTCGTCATCGCCTCATTCGTATGCTAAACTGTATCGAGTATAGTTGGCTAGCGAAAAGGAGTTGAAGAAACATGGAATGGGATATTAATAAGATTCAAGAAGTTATCCCTCATCGTTATCCATTTCTGTTGATTGACAGGATTATAGAAGTAGTTCCAGGCCAAAAAGCAGTTGGAATCAAAAACGTAACGATGAATGAATCTTTTTTTCAAGGACATTTTCCAGATTACCCAGTGATGCCTGGTGTGTTAATTGTAGAAGCTTTGGCACAAGTAGGAGCTTGTTCGATACTTATATTAGATGAATACAAAGGGAAAATTGCGTTCTTTGCTGGTATTGATCGTGTCCGTTTTCGTGGACAAGTAAAGCCAGGAGATACGCTCCAACTTGAGGTTGAGATGACACGTTTACGTGGGAAAATGGGGAAAGGGAATGCTGTAGCCCGTGTTGGTGACAAAATAGTCGCTGACGGAGAAATCATGTTTGCTATCATGGATGGAGATAATGATAAATAATACTTCACTTGAATGTATTTCGTGAGGCACCGATTTCTGAGTAATTCTTGTAAGCAGGAAAACGAATGTGACTAGCTATGTTGAGACATTTGGTATTGTGCATAATTATAATTATGGCTCTTGTGACAATTGAAACAGACTCTTATTTCCCACGTATTACGTGGGATTTTAGTTGGCAAGAGCCTTGCAGTACATACGAAGATTAACAAATAAAGTGTGTCTATTTAGGGTTGACTATATCAAAAACATTTCATTTGTGTTACAGTGATCGTAATGTTACTGTAATATTAAATGTTGCTTAAAGAGAGGGAGTAACATACCATGATCCGCTATGGAATAGTAGGTTGCGGTCATATCGCCAAAAAACATGTTGCGGCTATTGCAAATGTGGAAGGCGCGGTTTTGACTGCTGTATGTGATACCAATGAGGAAAGATTACAGGAATTTGTCACAGATAATGTCCAAGGTTTTTTGGATTTAAAAGACATGCTCTCCAGCAATCTAGTAGATGTTGTTTCCATTTGTACTCCAAGTGGGCTACATAAAGCACTAACTATCCAAGTTGCAGAAGCTAAAAAGCATGTTGTAGTGGAAAAGCCAATGGCACTTACCTTAGAAGATGCAGATGCGATGATGGAAGCTTGTGAAAGAAACAAGGTGAAAATGGCAGTTGTCCATCCAAATCGTTTCCGCCCGGCTATTATCGAGTTAAGGAAACAGTTGGACAAGGGTTCATTTGGTAAAGTTGGTCATGCAAATGCGACAGTGCGTTGGAATCGCAACCAAGCATATTACGATCAGGCACCATGGCGAGGAACCAAAGCGATGGATGGTGGAGTCTTGATGAACCAAGCGATCCATAACATGGATCTGATGCTATGGATGATGGGAGAAATCGAAGAAGTTAGTTCCTACAATGCTACGCGTTTACGCGATATCGAAGCAGAAGATACTTCTTTATCTGTGATTCGTTTTAAAAACGGGGCATTGGGAGTTTTAGAAGCAGCAGTTACCATCTATCCAAAAAACCTAGAAGAATCTCTATCTATTTTTGGAGAAACGGGTACTGCAATAATTGGCGGACCGAATGCAAACTGGATAAAGACTTGGAATTTTGAAGGCTTAAGTGAAGAAGAAAAACAGAACACGATTGAAAAAATAGATCAAGATCCATTTGGTATTCCTGGACATGAATGTATTATCCAAGATATGACCAATGCAATCGCTCAAGATTATATTCCAGTTGTTTCCGGTAAAGAAGGAAGAGAAGCTTTGGCGTTTGTAATTGCATGCCAACAAGCTGCTGAAACAGGTCAACCTGTACACATGGATCAGTTGTTAAAATCTCGAGAAGGAGCTATCAAATAATGAATAAAATTCCTTTGTTAGATCTCACCAAACAATATGAAGGTATTCGTGAGGAAGTTCGTGATGCAATTGATCGTGTCTTGGAAAGCGGACATTATATTTTAGGTCCAGAAACAAAAGCATTCGAAGCAGAAGTAGCTGAATATTGCGGCGTAAAACATGCTATTGGTGTAGGAAACGGTACAGATGCTCTGCAACTTGTTTTAGATGCTGCCGGGGTTAAAGAAGGAGACGAAGTGATCACCACTCCTTTTACTTTCTTTGCATCTGCTGAAGTAGTTTCCCAATTGAAAGCTACTCCTGTATTCGTAGATATTGATCCCAAAACGTACAATCTTGATGTGGAGCAATTGAAAAAAGCCATTACTCCAAAAACAAAAGCGATCATTCCTGTGCATATTTTTGGCCAACCAGCTGATATGGATGCTATTATGGAACTCGCTGAACAACACAACATTTTTGTTTTAGAAGATGCAGCACAAGCAATTGGTTCAGAGTATAAAGGGAAAAGAATTGGATCATGGGGACATGCTGCTACATTTTCCTTTTTCCCAACAAAAAACCTCGGTGGTTATGGTGATGGTGGAATGATCGTTACCAACGATGATGAATTGGCTGCAAAACTTCGTATTTTGCGTGTGCATGGAAGCAGTCCAAAATATTACCACAGCATGATTGGTTACAACAGTCGTTTGGATGAAATTCAAGCTGCTGCATTACGGATCAAATTACGTCGCTTAGATGAATGGAACAATGCGCGTGCTGAAAATGCTGCGTACTACAATAAAAAATTAGCGGAACTACCAGTGGTAACCCCATATCATGCTGAAGATCGTAAACATATTTACCATTTGTATAATGTACAGACAGAAGACCGTGAAGGATTAATGGCTCATCTGAAGGAAAATGGTATCGCTTCCGGTATTTATTATCCTCTGCCACTACATCTACAAGAAGTCTATAAAGGGCTTGGCTACAAAGAGGGGGATTTACCAAACGCAGAGACCATTTCCAAAAAAATATTTGCTCTGCCACTCTATCCAGAGCTAAGTAGAGAGACGATTGATCATATTGTTCAGGTTGTGAGAAACTACTTTGAGTAAAGGGGATGAACGCTCGTGAACAGTTTGCTCGAAAAAATTGAATCGAAACAAGCAGTAATCGGGGTAGTAGGACTAGGTTATGTAGGCTTGCCTCTTGCAGTAGAAAAAGCAAAAGCTGGTTATAAAGTAATCGGTTTTGACGTGCAACAAAAGCGCGTTGATATGGTGAACAATGGTGTAAACTATATCGGTGATGTCGTAGATGATGAACTGAAGCAAATTATTCGTTCCAGTCAATTAACGGCTACCGTTGATTATTCTAGAATCCAAGAGGTAGACGCCGTTGCGATCTGTGTACCTACTCCTTTGGATAAGTACCAGCAACCAGATACTACCTATGTGGAGGCATCTGGTAAAGAGATTGCAAAATATCTTCATCCAAACATGTTGGTTGTATTGGAAAGTACTACTTATCCTGGTACGACAGAAGAAGTGTTACAACCGATCTTGGAAGAAACAGGTTTAAAAGTTGGAAAAGACTTTTATCTTGCCTACTCTCCAGAGCGTGTAGACCCAGGAAATAAAACCTTTAATACAAAAAACACCCCAAAAGTAGTAGGTGGTGTTTCCCCTACTTGTACCAAAATCGCTGCTGCTATGTATCGCGGCGTTTTAGAAGGCGATGTGCATGAAGTCTCTAGCCCAAAAGTAGCGGAAATGGAAAAGATTTTGGAAAATACATTTCGTAACATCAACATTGGTCTTGCAAACGAAATGGCTATTCTTTGTAATAAAATGGGCATTGATTTATGGGAAGTTATCGAGGCTGCAAAAACAAAACCTTATGGATTTATGGCCTTTTATCCAGGTCCAGGGCTAGGTGGGCACTGTATTCCCATTGATCCCTTCTACCTTACTTGGAAAGCACGGGAATACAATTACCACACTCGTTTGATCGAAGTGGCTGGTGAGATCAATAATGAAATGCCGAATTTCGTAGTGGATCGTACGATGAAAATCTTGAACCGCTATCAAAAGTCACTCTCAGGAGCAAAAGTGTTAGTACTCGGTGTTGCTTACAAGAAAGATATCGATGACTATCGCGAATCACCTGTAATGGAAATCATCAAGCTGCTTGAGAATTACCAATCTGATTTTGATTTAGTGGACCCGCATATTCCTTCATTCCGACTAGATGGAAAGGTTTATGAGACAGTCGAACTGACTGAGGAGAAACTAAAAGAAGCAGATTTGGTATTGATCACGACAGATCATACTGCGTTTGATTATCAACAAATTGCTGATGCTTCTACTGCTATTTTTGATACACGAAATGCACTAAAAGATATCAAAAACATCAACGCGTACTACGAAAAATTATAAAGTAGGTGTCGCATGAAACATTATATTCATGACACAGCAAAATTGGGACAAAACGTAACAATCGGCTACTTTTCTGTGATCGAAGAAGGAGCAGTGATTGGGGATAATGTTACCATTGGAAACAATGTCACCATTCATGCTGATACGGTTGTCAAGGATCATGTGTTTATTTCTGATAATTGTGTAGTAGGTCGTTGGCCAAGACCAGCTAAAGCTTCTACCGTAAAAGTTGATACAAGCCTGCCTGCGCTTGAAATTGGTGAAGGAACCACATTAGGGGCAAATACAGTGCTTTATCGAGGCAGTAAACTCGGTCGCGAAGTGATGGTGGGAGACCAAGCATCCATTCGAGAGAAAGTTTCCATTGGTGATTCAGTTGTGGTTGGACGAGGAGTAGCAGTAGAAAACCAAGTAGAAATTGGGTCCTATACCAAAATCCAAACCAATGCCTATATTACCGCTTATACTACCATCGAAGAACGAGTATTTATTGCTCCAACTGTTACGACAACCAACGATAACTTTATGGGTCGTACAAAGGAGCGATTTAAATTGGTTAGTGGGCCACATATCAAGAAAGGTGCCCGAGTCGGAGGAGCTTCTATTTTATTGCCTGGTGTTACTGTTGCAGAAGAGAGTTTTATTGCAGCAGGTGCGTTGGTTAACAAAGATACTGAAGTAGCAAAAGTATATGTGGGTGTTCCTGCTCGTACCTTGCGTGATGTGCCAGCCAAAGAAAAACTGGAAAACCAAGAGTAATCTCAATGGGGAACAAGGCAAAAAACTTGTTCCCATTTTTATAGGAGAGGAGTTAGGGAGATGAAGGTTCTTGTAACTGGTGGAGCTGGTTTTATCGGTTCACATATTGTGGATCAATTGCTGGAAACAGGTCATAAAGTGGTCATCATTGATAACATGTCTTCCGGTAAAGAGACAAACCTAAATCAAAAAGCAGCATTTTACCGTATCGATATGGAAGATGCTAAGATTCAAGAAGTTTTTCAACGTGAAAAACCGGAAGTAGTTATTCATCAGGCAGCACAAACTGTTGTGCAGACATCAGTCCGTCAGCCAGTCTATGATGCGCATATGAATATTCTCGGTACGATTAATCTTCTTGAGGCTGCACGTTTGCATGGTACCAAAAAGTTTGTTTATGCATCTTCGGCAGCAGTCTACGGAGATCCACAGTATGTCCCTATTGATGAAAGACATCCTGTAGGCCCGCTTTCTGGATATGGGATATCCAAATACACACCGGAACAGTATTTACGGGTGTATCAGCAAATGTATGAGATGGAATTTACCATCTTACGTTATGCAAATGTGTATGGTATTCGTCAAGATCCTCAAGGTGAAGGCGGAGTCATTTCTATTTTTATCGATAAAGTGCTGGCGGAAAGCCCTTTTACGATCTTTGGAGATGGAGAGCAAACGAGAGACTATATTTATGTAGAAGATGTCGCCAGAGCCAATCTGGCAGCGCTGATAGCTGGTAATAACGAAGTGTTTAATATTGGGACAGGTGTACATACTACTTTGAATCAATTGGCGGAAAAACTACAGGAAGTCAGTGGGAAGTCCCAAGAAACCAATTATGAAAAAGAGCGACTTGGAGATATTAAGCATAGTTATTTCACTGTAAATAAGGCAAAAAACAGTTTGCATTGGACTCCAAAAATATCATTGGATGAGGGATTGCGTAAGACTTACCAATATTATTCACTTCAAAATTCTACTAAAATATTGTAACAATTAACCTCTTGTACTTTCATTACAACTACTTTATACTAAGTTACAGGTCATGAAATATTCCTGTAACATAAATGTTACTTTCGTAATGAAACCAAACAAATTTGGATATAGATATATAAGTAGGAGTGGTGAAGAGATGCGTTCCAAAGTAATGGCAGAAAACCAGACACAATTGTATTTTGGGGATACAGGTATGAGTGGGGTTATGTATCCTGCGATAAAACGTACTTTTGAAATATTATTCTCCCTTTTATTACTGGTTGTCACATTGCCGGTGCTTCTCGTCACTGCGGTTGCGATTAAACTGGAGTCACCTGGTTCTATCTTTTATAAACAAGAACGAGTTGGCAAAAACGGAAAACTATTTAATGTATGGAAATTAAGATCGATGCGCAGTGACGCTGAGAAAAATGGACCACAATGGGCTTCAAAAAATGATGCACGTGTTACTCAAGTAGGAAATTTTATTCGTAAAACGCGGATTGACGAGTTGCCACAAATATTCAATGTTTTAAATGGTGAAATGAGTTTAATTGGTCCACGTCCCGAACGTCCAATGTTTACCGAGCAATTTGACAAAGAAATTCCTGGATTTAAAAATCGTTTGTTGGTTAAACCAGGTCTTACTGGTTGGGCTCAAGTCAATGGTGGTTATGAAATGACCCCAGCGGAGAAATTGGACTTGGATATGTACTACATCCAAAAACAATCTTTTAAATTAGATACAAAAATCTTCTTCCGTACCATTAAAGTTGTATTTACTGGAGATGGAGCAAGATAAAAAAAGATGGAGCAGATGCTCCATTTTTTTAAAATGTTATATATACATAATATTATGAATTATTCACTTATAAATATCACCCGATTGTTTACTGCAAATACAAGAATTAAGATTTTTTCTGCATTCACTTCAAACAAAGCTCGGAAAGTACCGATTCGGAGTCGATATGTTTTTTTGTAACCTTTCAAGGGCTTAATATCACAATCCACAGAAGGGAAATTTCGTAATTTATCTAGATCTTGAAGTATTCCTTGTCTCATTTGTTCATTTTGTTTTAGGATGAATTTCTTTGCTTCTTTTTTGATAATTAATTCATACACTAATCTTTCGTTTCGTCCTTCTTGCATTCTTTCATAAGCTCCTCCCATGCCACATACTCTTCTGGACTGTTCATTTGACGAGTTTCTTCATCTGATAAGGGAATATCTTCCGGTTCTAATTGATCGATCATGTTCCAATAAGCTTTTACTTCATTTATTGTTGGTTGTTTGCGTTTAGACCAAGGGCGAAGGAATTTATATAAACTTTCTTTTTCTTTCTCATCCAATTTGTCAATTAGCTCATATAGTTCTTCGTTTGTAACGCCCATTCTCATCCCTCCTGTATCTAAATTGTACCTACATTGTATTCCCTTTTTTTCTTGTTGCAATAGGCCTGTTATTTCAACAGAATACAAAAACCGAGTATCTTTAAAGGATTCCCGGTTTTTGATTCATTCTATATAAGTGTCCTGATTTTTTTACACAGGGTCTAAAAAATGCTTTTTAGCGCCAAGTAGATAAGACCCCACATCGGAATACTGAGTAACACTGCATTCATAACTCCCAACCAGAAAAACTTACCTACCACTGTGTATTGCATCAAAGACACCTCCGTTTTGATCTGATGTCTTTATTATATTCAAAATGTGTGAGGTTTAAAGGATTTGGGGGGAAATGTAAATGAACTGTAATGTTGGGGTAATATCATATGTCATTATTACAATTTGGCTTATATTATTTCAGAATAATGTTTGATTTGAAATAAAAATGTTCACCGTGGTTACCATAGCGCAGGGGACAGATATTTTCTAGTATTGGTAATCCGAGTAATCTGTTGTTCTATTTTTATGTAGTTAAAAATGATTTAGCATTTACAAACATTTTGGTTGATCACTTGAAATCGGAATAGGTTTCTATGCTTATTCTTTATATTTCCATGTTGATTTTTATATTTTTATCCATTATAATAAAGTTAACTTGATATGTAGTTCTCTTATCCAGAGAGGTGGAGGGACAGGCCCTATGATACCTCGGCAACCATCCGTTAAGGAAAGGTGCCAATTCCTACAGAATTTTAGTTCTGGCAGATGAGAGAAGGCGATATGATAATATATCCCTTTTTGCATCTATGCGGAAAGGGATTTTTATTATTTTAGGAGGTGCTTTGAAATTGAGTTTCATCCAGTTGCAAAACGTCTCCAAACGATATGCTGAAGTAACAGCACTTGATCGTGTGTCTGTAGAAGTACAGACAGGAGAAATGCTTGGGATTATTGGTCATAGCGGAGCAGGTAAAAGTACTTTGCTGCGAATGATAAATGGATTAGAACAACCAACTGAAGGCGATGTTTTGCTAAAGGGGAAAAATATCGCGGATCTGAACAAGTTGGAATTACGTCAGCTTCGCAGTAAGATCGGAATGATTTTCCAGCATTTTAATTTGTTATCATCTCGAACAGTATTTCAAAATGTCGCGTTCCCAATGCAAATTGTGGGCAAGAAGAAGTCTGAAATCAAGGTTCGTGTAGAAGAATTGTTAGAACGTGTCGGACTTACAGACAAGAAAAATGCTTATCCCTCACAATTAAGTGGTGGGCAGAAGCAACGTGTGGGAATTGCTAGAGCACTCGCAAATCATCCAGAGATCGTACTTTGTGATGAGGCCACCTCTGCACTCGATCCTGCGACAACAGACTCCATCTTACAATTAATTCAAGAAATTAATCAGGAGACAGGTATTACGTTTGTGTTTATTACACACGAAATGTCTGTTGTTGAAAAAGTTTGCAGTCAAGTTGCAGTCCTTGAGGCTGGCCGCATTGTGGAAACAGGAAAAGTAGCGGATGTCTTCTCCAACCCTGAGCACACGGTAACCAAATCTTTTTTGGGTCTAACACCTAAGAAAGGGGGGAATCGAAATGTCTCCTAGTCTGGATTGGAACCTCATTATTCAAGGAACACAGGAAACATTGTGGATGGTTGCGATTTCTACTTTTTTTGCAGCATTGATCGGTGTACCTTTGGGTGTTTTATTAGTAGTTACAGATCGAGGTCAGTTTTGGGAACAAAGATGGTTACAAAAGGTTTTAGGCTTTATTGTAAATATTTTTCGTGCTGTACCCTTTATCGTCTTGATCTTATTTTTATTTCCAGTTACGAAATGGATTTTAGGTACATCACTTGGAACAACGGCAGCGACCATTCCGTTGATTGCTGGTGCGGCACCATTTTTTGCTCGAATGGTGGAGACTGCTATCCGGGAAATTGATCGTGGGGTAGTAGAAGCAGCAGAAGCAATGGGTGCAGGTCCTTTCACGATTATATTGCGTGTGTTCCTGCCAGAAGCAATGCCGGCGATCATCTCGAGTTTGACCGTTTCATGTGTTAGTTTAATCAGTTATTCTGCAATGGCTGGGATGGTTGGAGGAGGAGGTCTCGGTGACCTTGCACTTCGCTACGGATTTCAGATGTTTGATGAAAAAATGATGTTTGCTTGTGGAATACTACTTGTTGTAATGGTGCAATTGGTTCAATGGATTGGAGATTTTATTTCCCGTCGATTAGATAAACGAAACTTACAATCATAGAGGTGTATAGGAATGAAAAAGTGGCTATTATTGAGTTTTTCTCTTATTCTTGCAGTAATCGTGTCTGCTTGTGGAAACACAGATACTAGTAAAAGTACTGGATTACAAACATTGACAGTAGGAGCAACACAGGTTCCTCATGCGGAAATTTTAAATTATGTAAAACCAATTTTGAAAAAACAAGGTGTTGATCTTCAAGTAAAGGTCTTTCAAGATTATGTATTACCAAACCGTGCTGTAGAAGAAGGCCAAATTGATGCTAACTATTTTCAACACATTCCTTGGATGGAAACAACAAATAAAGAAAACGGATTTCATTTGGTAAAAGTAGTTGGTGTTCACATTGAACCAATGGGTGCTTACTCTCAAAAGATCAAAAATAAATCTGAAATAAAAAATGGAGCTACTATCGCTGTTCCTAATGCTACATCAGAAATCACCCGTTCTTTGCTATTACTCGATGCAAATGGTGTGATCAAGCTAGACAATCGAAATGGTGAAAAAACGGTTAAAAATATTGTTGCTAATCCAAAAAATGTTCAAATCAAGCCTCTTGAAGCAGCTATGTTACCAAGGGTTTTAGATCAAGTTGACCTTGCGATCATCAACACCAACTATGCACTTCAAGCAAAACTAAATCCTACAAAAGATGCAATTTTTATTGAGGATTCTAAGTCGCCATATGTGAATGTGCTTGCAACCAAGAAAGGGAAAGAGAATGACCCTCGTATTCAAAAGCTAGCGAAAGTGTTGAACTCTCCTGAAGTGAAAAAGTTTATAGAAGATAAATATAAAGGTGCAGTAGTACCTGCATTTTAAAACTATATTTCCCATTGGAGTAAATTCTACGGAATTTACTCTTTTTTAGTAAAGAAAAATATAAATATTTATATTATAATGAAAACGTCCTGTACAAAACTCACTTAGGAGTATTGTGACTCAACCCAAAATTTCAAAAAGACTAGTTGATCTGGCTGTTGAAATCAGCCGTCAGATGTACGCTCATCCATGCCCTTCTTTTCAAGAGGCAAGGTGGACGCTTCCTTACTTGGAAGACAAGCTTCGAGAGCATGGTGTGGATTACGAGCAAATCCCTGTGGAGCAGGACAGGACGTACGGCCTGCGCGTAAAGATTGTCGGACAGAAAAATGGTGGTAACGGACCGGTTATCTTGCTTCGGGGAGACATGGATGCTCTATCGGGCCAACCGAATCTGGATTCAGGGGTACACGAACAGTTCAACGATGCATTCCATGGTTGTGGGCATCATGTCCATACTGCTCAAGTATTTGCCATCATGCTCTGGTTTCATGAAAACAAAGATAAATTCAATGGAACCCTCATCGTGATGTTCCAGCCTGCAGAAGAAACACCACCAGGTGGTTGTAAGGACATGCTGAAATTCATGACCGAACAACTTGGTGATGTCTATGATGCAGCAGTGATGTATCACGTCACACCAGATTTCCTCGCCGGTCAGTTTGGCTTGCGCAAGGGTGCCATAACCGCCAGTTATGACACATTCTCTATTCGTGTCATTGGAAAGGGCGGGCACTCTGGTCATCCGGATAAGGCAAAAAATCCACTTCCGATTGCGGCAAGGTTGCTTGTCCTTTTGGACGAAGTTTTGCATGATGGGCTTGAGGAGCATTGGTCTCTTAAACACCCAGAGCTTTATGACTGGGCACATTCACTTGGACTGACGGCCTCTTCTTCTTGCTCGGAGCTCACCAAGGTTCTGTGTGGGGAAGTAGATCCGCTGAATCCGAATAACGATAGTGCTGTCAATGTGATCTCTGGCGAAGCAATCCTCAATGGAAGCATTCGCTGTCATAATCCAGCGATTCGTCAGCTCATCAAGCAGATGCTCAGGGAATTTTCTGAGAAGTTTATCTCCTGCTATCCTGATTATCAGGTGGAGGTAAACATAGTAGATGGCTACCCTGCTGTCATCTGTGATGCCACGCTCGTGGATGAGTTTTCCGCAATCGTGGCAAGTCACTTCGGCGAGCATGTCCTGAATGAAGCTCCAAGGTCAAATGGGGGAGAAGATTTTGGATATGCGACACTATATTGCCCTACGCTGATCGTTAGGGAAGGCGTTGCATTCCCGGATCGGGAAAACAGCAGCCTTCACAGTCGAGATTTCCGGGTAAACGAAGAAGCAATCCAGGGAGCAATTAAAGCAATGGTTCTCTTCTTGCTCTACAAGCTGAACAAGTAAACCTGTACGAAAATAAAATAGATAATAGAATATAAAAATGAAAGCGTCCCTAAGACTCCTTGTTTTGGGGACGCAGCAATTTTCTGATAAAATTCAAAAGAAGATAGTTAGAATTCAGTTTTGAGGTCAGTTATTTTTTCCTTTTATTATTATATGTAACCAAAATATTTTTGCTTTTATTTATTCTTCATACCCAATCTCAGCGATTGTTTTTCGTAGATCATCTGTGTGTTCAGCGGAAAATCTTTTTTCTTTACCAACAAAAAAAGAGATTTCACAACCAGATACTTCACTTGCTTTGGACATCAATTCATATCCTTCCTTCGAAAAAACAAGTCCGTTCATTATTTCTTCTGATTCGAAGTGAGTTTCCATAATGATATCAAGTCCTTTGACGTCTTGGTCAATATCGGGGCTCACATCAAATACTCTTGTAATATCCGTACATAGAACTCCAGGGATTTGGTGAATAGTTGGAAAGATGGTCTCGATATAAAATTTGAGAAGAGCATCCACATTTTCTATTTTTTTAAACATCGTAATCGTTTTGATCATAATTTTTTATCCTTTCTCAAATTGTTCACTGTGGTTAGTGTCCTTTTTTAGATTTGAATAATATTTAGAAAGCTCATTATGTTAAGTTTGGTGGAATGTGGGTGAAATGGATAACATGTTAATTTTTAATTCTACTTATTTCGAATAGATTTAATTATTATAATATGAAATAATCAATATTGCATCCATATAATATTTATTGTACATTATTTTCCCACTACATAAGCATAATAATAGTAATAGTGGTAATTTTCATTTATTTTCTTTCTGTAATAGAATAGAATATTAGATAGATTGAATTTTACTTCTGGAGGAGATCAATTGAACCATTCTGTTTCTAATCCTTTCCCTTGGTATAAAAAAATGTCTGCGGAAAATCCAGTCTTTTATGACAAGGATTATATGCACTATTTCGGCTCAAAAGGAACTTGGCATGTATTTCGCTATAATGATGTGCAGACAGTACTTTATGATTGGGAAAACTTTTCATCAGAATATGTTCCAAAAGTGGACAATACTTTATCAGCTGCCATTCAAGTGTCGGACCCGCCACGTCATAAACAACTTCGGTTACTCGTATCTAAAGCATTTACACCTAAAGTAATTGAGGATATGAAACCTTGGATCCGAGAAATAACGCAGGATTTATTGGATAAAGTAGCAGATAAAGGAGAAATGGATGTTACAGCTGATCTAGCTATTCCAGTACCTATAAAAGTAATTGCTAAAATGCTTGGTGTTCCGTATGAGGATCAAGACAAATTCAAATTTTGGTCCACTATCATCGTGAAAAACCCTACAGAAGTAGAAGGTGGAGTCACTGGTTACTTCCAAGCTCAGCAAGAAATGGCTCAATATTTTATGAATTTATTTGGAGAGAGATTAAAAGAACCAAAAGACGATCTAATTTCTCATTTACAACGAGTTGATTTAGAAGGAGAAAAACTATCTGAACAAGACCTTCTTGCATTTTGTATTACCCTATTAGTAGCTGGGAATGAAACAACAACTAATTTAATCAGTGCTGCTCTATATACTTTTATCGAGAATCCAGAATTTCAAGAGTATCTTTACCAATATCCTGAAGATATCCCAACAGCAATTGAGGAATTATTACGATATCGAGCTCCTGTACAATACATCAATCGAATTGCTACAAAGGATATTGAATTAGGTGGTCAAACCATAAAAAAAGGTGACCTCATCAATGCTTGGATGGGATCAGCAAATAGAGATGCATCTGTATTTAAAAATCCAGATACTTTTGATTTAAACAGAACGAATTTAAAACATACAAGCTTTGGTCACGGTATTCATTTTTGTTTAGGTGCACCATTAGCAAGATTAGAAGCGAAAATTGTTTTGGAATTACTATTTGCCCAGTTTAAACAATTGGAATTGAAGGATGCTGGCAAGGAACCAGAGATGAATGAAATAAATCTTATGTTTTCCATCAAATCACTACCAATTGTATTCAAAAAGCGTGAATCTTAATTTTTCATGCAGTTAGCTTGTATATTAAAAGACTTGGGTTTATTTTGAAACTCAAGTCTTTTTGCTTTTATTGATCTACTATCTGTAGCCCTAAACATTTTGGGACTCGGGTCTTAGTGGAATTCCCATCCTATGCTTGATTTTTTTATATTTATTTCCTCCTATAATCGAAATATCAAATAAGCAAAAGAGAGGAAATAAAAAATGAAATCAAAAATAACTTCCGCTAAATCGATGCTCCGTCTTATGGCCATAACATTAACTCTGACATGTTTGTCTATGTTGACAAATGTTTTATATGTTCATGCAGCACCGATCAAAGATTATGCAGAAAAAGAGATAACGTTTCAAAGCCAAAATACTACCATGCACGGTACCATTTTGATGCCGAACGGAAAAGGAGAACATCCGGGCATTGTACTGGTTCATGGTTCAGGCCAAAAAGAAAGAGAGAAGTTAAGACAGGATGCAGAAGTATTTGTGAAAGCAGGCTTTGCAACTTTGGTCTATGATAAACGAGACAAATATAAAAACCGTACATTAGAAATATTATCAGAAGATGCTTTAGCAGCAGTGCATACGCTTCAATCTCAATCAGGTGTGGATAAACAAAAAGTTGGTATTTGGGGATTTAGCGAAGGTGCATGGGTTGCCCCGATGGCTGCTGCTAAATCAAAAGATATTTCGTTCGTAGTTTTGTTAGGAACACCAGTGGTTACTCCAATTCAACAACAAACGTACAATATCCAAAATCGCTTTGTGCAAAATGGGGTTACATCGCAAAATATTATTGATTCATTAGTAATAAAAGGATCGAGATTTGTATTCACTTCTGGTATGTTTCCAGAAGCAGATCATAATGCAGAGTATTATTTAAAACAAGTGAAGCAGCCAATTCTTGCAGTCTGGGGAAGTAAAGACCGTCTTACACCAGCTGTAGAAGGATCAGAAAAGCTGAAAAAAATCTGGGCTCAAAATGGCAATAAGTATGGTTCAATTCTATATATTGCAAATGCAGACCATGCTGCTCATCAAACAGATAAAACGGGATTTGAAAGGTATGCTGCTTTTGCAGCAGGTTATGACGAGGGTGTAACAAGTTGGCTGGATCAAGTAGTAAAAGGAAAACCCCCAGTATCTAAAGTAATGGGACAAACTCCTACACAAGATGTAGAGGTGTATCACAATTTCATTCAAGACGTGAAGGGGTATGATTCACTAGGTGTGGAGATTGCAATACTTAGTATCTTGTTGCTCGGGTACCTTGTTGCCATCGTAAACTCTATGTTTAATCGAAGAGAAAAGAAAGCATCCCCGATTAAAGGATATGCAGGTTGGATCATCACCTCAGGTATTCTCGCAACTCTTAGTTTTGCAACTTACTTTATTATGATTTGGTCCAAAGGGGCTAAAATTTTAGGCCCAATCATGTGGGACCGCCCGCTCATCTGGATGATTATCCAAGTGTTTGCATGTCTTACAACCTTGCTTTCCATCATCTTGGCTCTCCGCGGATTTAGTAAAAAAGCCCTGAGACCTGATATTTTCCGCTATAGTTTATTAGTTGGTTTAGGTTTACTCTTTAGCATTTGGGCTTACTACTGGGGATTATTTCTACCTTTCTAATATGGAGTGACATCAAAAACGGGAGGCGGCCGGCTCCAAATATTCAAGCATATTATTCTGATCATCTTAAAATAATTGAAGTTAAATTTGTAGTGTTTTACAATAGATATGCCGTAAAGAAACACCATTCATCTGATGGTGTGAAGAGAGAGCGGTTGGAGAAATTCATGGCACTCAAACGAGGTGTCTGGACCAAGTCCAGTGAGTCCGGAGGGAACGGAGGAAACTGCGTAGAGGTCAAGGTGGCAGACTCTGACCAAGGCGCTTCTCGTTTCGAAATCCGTGACAGTAAGCGTCCCAAGGGACCGACTGTGGCAGCTTCTCCCGAAGTTTGGAGTGCATTCATCCAGACCTTCAAGCCCTGATCCTGCTTGATCTAGCGAGCAGGTAAAGGAAAAGCCCCTAGATGGTGAATGATCATCGTCTAGGGGCACAGTTATGTTTCCGCTATTATTTTTTCTTCTCGTATTCCCTCCATGACTTTACCTTGTCCAGATGTCCAATTGATAAAGGCTTGTTTATAGTTATCTGTTTTATCGACAGGAGCCCAGATCGACCATGTTATTTTATCGCTGTAAGCTGGAGTATCTAAAATAAGAGCAGCTTGATGAAGTTCGTGTTCTATTTTTCCTAAGAAAGAATAGTCAAAGTTGAGGATGAGTTGTTGATACCATGATCTAAGGGCGGTGCCTGCGGCTTCAATAGCAGCAGTAGCACCTTGGCTATAGGCACGAACTAGACCGCCTGTACCTAATTTTATCCCGCCATAGTAACGAGTTACTACAATTGCAGTATGTGTCAATCCCTTGTTATGAATAACTTCTAGAATTGGCCGGCCGGCCGTTCCTGCTGGTTCGCCATCGTCGGAAGATTTTTGCGTTTGATCTGTGATGATATAGGCAAAACAATTGTGAGTAGCATCCCAATATTTTTTGCGTATTGTGGTTAAAAATTGATTCGCTTCCTCTTCTGTCTCTACCCTTAGTGCCTGACAAATAAATCGGGATTTTTGAATGGTTATTTCCGTTTTTCCAAATTCACCTATCGTCTTGCCCATAGCTTGACCCCCAAAAAAATAGAACGGCACAAGGCCGCTCTATCTGTAGTTGTTAGTTATTGGTACTGTCTGAGCTATTACTTCCGCTACTGTCTCCACCATCGTTACTATCTGTGCTGGAATCAACTTCCCCGTTGTCTGTTGTGGGCAGACCTAGTTCCTCTTTCAATATTTTACTAAGTCGTTTGCGTTCGTCTTCTTTCATGAAGCTATACCATACACCATCTACTTTTTTATCTTCTACTTGTGCTGTCGAAGTTTGAATGCCAGATTTTGGAGTGTTTTTGTAAATGGTAGCTAGACTTAAAAATTCATCTGGATTAATACTATAAGTTAAGTTATTCCCAACTGCATCCGTTATCTTGGTAAAATTGGAGAGAGAGTTAAAACTCACTATTTTATCCAAAATTTTATTGATTACTTCTTGTTGGCGTTTGTTTCGGCCATGATCGCCCAGTGGATCTTTCTTTCTCATTCGCACATAAGGCAGAGCTTCTTCTCCGCTTAGATGCATAGGTCCTTTGTTAAATTGAACGACACGGTCAAATGTACTTATTCTAAAGGTCATTGGGACGTTTACGTCAACACCGCCAACTGCATTGACGATATCTATGAATCCTTTAAAGTTAATTTTCACGTAGTAATCGATTGGCACACCATACAATAAAGTTTCTACCGTTTCACGAGTATTTTGGATTGGGTTAACGCCTTTTTGTTTACCCCAAAAGGCAGCAGCGTTTATTTTTGTTTTAAAGCCATCTGTATGGGCTATAGTCGCATAGGTATCTCTTGGTATACTTACCAATTTAATCGTTTTCTTCTGAGGATTTATTGCTGCAACCATCAGTACATCTGTGCGAAAAGATTCTTCTTCCGCTTTTGTATCATATTGGTCCGTTCCGATAAACAATACTGTAAAGGGGTCTTTATTTATATCAACTTCTTGTGTTCGGAATTTAGATTTTTGTTGGTCGGTATCATGTCCCTTAGTCAGAGCGCCCCAGATGGTGCCGACAAAGTAAATTCCTACGATTAAAATGGCCACTAAAGAGAACAGAGAAATCCGTAGAACCCATTTTTTTCGTTTTTTATGATTAACCCGTTTTTTACGGCTTTGGTCCACGCGTTCCATCATCGGTCCATTTCCTTCCTAATAAAAGATAATAATTTCACACTATAAAACATACTACAATGTAATGATAGTTTATTTCAAGGATATAGGGAAAAAAACACAATGTTGACTACTTTTTTTTATTTTCCCATTCGTTTTGTTTGTTTTGATATAAATATCTTTTTTATTCGTTATTGTTTTTCTGTATCTGATACGTTAATCTATGGTTATTGTGCCGAAAAGGACGGAAAATAACTTTTCTGGATAAGTGAAGGGGGATACCAATCAAATGAGTCGTACTCTATTTACATCTGAATCTGTTACAGCTGGACACCCAGATAAAATCTGTGACCAAATTTCAGATGCCATTTTAGATGCTATTCTATCAAAAGATCCAAATGCCCGTGTAGCTTGTGAAACATCTGTTACCACTGGTTTGGTTTTAGTCGCAGGAGAAATTAGTACCAATTGTTATGTTGATATTCCAAAATTAGTTCGTTCTACTATCAAGGAAATAGGGTACGATCGAGCAAAGTATGGTTTTGATGCAGAAACATGTGCTGTATTGACTTCCATCGATGAACAGTCTGCCGACATTGCTCAAGGTGTTGACGAGGCATATGAGAAAAAAGAAGGTACCATGAGTGAAGAACAAATCGAAGCAATTGGTGCTGGTGACCAAGGTCTCATGTTCGGTTTTGCGGTGAACGAGACACCTGAACTTATGCCATTACCTATTTCATTGGCTCACCAACTTGCGCGCCGGCTGCATGAAGTTCGTGTAGATGGAACGCTAAGCTATCTTCGCCCGGATGGTAAAATCCAAGTAACTGTCGAATACGATGGCAACAAGCCTGTACGAATCGAAACGATTGTCTGCTCTACCCAACATGCTGAAAACATCACCATTGGGCAGATTAAAGAAGATATCCATCGTCATGTTATAACTCCTATCGTACCAAAAGATATGCTGGATGATCAAACCAAGTATTTTATCAACCCAACTGGCCGCTTTGTAATCGGAGGCCCACTTGGAGATGCTGGTCTAACTGGACGTAAAATTATTGTCGATACGTATGGTGGATATGCTCGCCATGGTGGAGGAGCATTCTCTGGAAAAGACCCAACAAAAGTTGATCGTTCTGCTGCATATGCTGCTCGATATGTTGCTAAAAATATCGTCGCCGCCGGTCTCGCTGAAAAGTGTGAAGTCCAGCTCGCTTATGCGATTGGTGTTGCGCGACCTGTATCTGTCCGAGTGGATACATTTGGAACAGGGACTATTTCGGAAGATCGTCTTGTCGAATTAGTAGAAAAACATTTCGATCTTCGTCCAGCTGGAATTATCCGTTCTTTGGACTTGCGTCGCCCTATCTACAGACAAACAGCTGCATATGGGCATTTTGGCCGTACTGACATCGAGCTCCCGTGGGAGAAAACAGATAAAGCAGATATTCTTCGCGCAGAAGCGTAAGTAGAGAATGAGAAAAACATCTTTCTAATAAAAGGAAGATGTTTTTTTAACCCCATCTTTTCATGTTCTGTATGTGATTTTTTGATAAAATAATTGGCAAGTGGGCTATGCAAGAGAAAGGAAAAAGAATGCTTACCCTGCTTTCTGATCCTATTTCGCCTGGGTTTGTTTATCAATCTGCTGTTTACCGTAATTCGGACGGTCGAGAATATCCATGCAGGGTTGGTTATTACCAAGTAGAGAGAGACGAAAACCGCATTGAACTCCATGGATTTCGATTGGAGTACAAGCCCCTTCGTACAATGAGGGAGTTGCTGGGAGATGCGGTGAAAAGTAATCAAGATAATGAGGTGGGGCAGGATAAGGTTCTAGAAAAGAACCTTGCTTTTATTCGTTGTGGTGACCTGTTCCTCTTTGCTCTCAAGTTGGTAATTGAGAAAGATGAGGCATCAGACCTCCTAATCGAGGGAGACTGGGAACTCAAGAGACTAATTCGAACGGAGCATGGTGATACGCTCAAGCTCTGCGAAATGGGGGAGAAACACTACAGCTGTTCATTTTCCGAAATGTTCCAGCTGTAGCGGCAAAGGCAGTGATGACGGGGTCATCGCTGCCTGCTACATTCAGACGTTTTATTTACCGCAGGAAAGTGGTAAAATGAAAATAGTATTACATTTTCGAAAGAACCATTAAACGATTTGTTAAAAGGCAGCATATACTGCGAGTAAACTCTTACCTAAAAGTAACCGGATAACATACTGAAATTAAGGAGGATGGGCGTATGGGTTACTGGTACCTGCTGATTGGGGCAGTTCTCGTCGTCGCTTTCGTGTTCCTGTACAAAAGGTTGCTCACATTTGGCAAGGGGTTATATCACCATAGAGCATCTCATCTTGTGATTATTACGAACAATAGTCAACAGTCTATTGAATGGCTAATTCGTTCTTATCACATAGCAAATCATCTTAGAGCTGATGGCTTGAAAAAAGGGCGAATTACCTGTTTGGATATGGGATCATCAGATGACACTATTTCCATTATCGAACGGCTGAAACAGAAGTATGACCATCTAGATGTATTTTCACATAAACTCTCTACTGAAGAAGAACTGACACAGTGGCTGAAAGAGGAGCAACAAAAAGAGAAAGTGGTTGTACTTGATTTGCGTGATATTGATGAAGACAAAGAAACTGCATAACACGAGCAAAAGCGAAAAAAATCAGTCACCGCAGGTGGCTGATTTTTTTTGTGGGAGGTGCTTTAGTGGAATCTATATCTGTTTATAACAACCTTGCGGGAAGATGTTTGACATGGAGGGACATGAGACAAATTTTGGATGATAATGAGATAAGCGATTTGCAGCATCTACTTCAAGTTTGGGAAGAAATAGGCACGTTGAAAAAAGAATTTGCGATCAAGCCTTCCAATTGGTCTATTTTCCGAAAATGCAACCGGTGTGGTGCTGGAGCGTCTGACATAGAAGTGAGTGACTGTATGAATTGCGGTAACAAAACATGTTTTTATTGCAAGAGATGCTTGTTTTACGGCAGAGTCAAAAGCTGTACTCCTTTATTTTCTTTTTTTCCAACCACTAAGGGAAAAAAAGATTTTTTGAACAGTGCTACATTGCCACTTACAGAAGTACTGCAACATACCAGTGGTAACCTAAAATCATTATATGAAAAAGCTGCCAAACAAATTCATGCGGTCCTTATTCCAGGAAGCGGTGAACTACTCATCTTATTGGATTTTTTAAACTATCTTCTCGATAAGAAGAAACGAATTTTTTGGTGTCAAGAGAAAAAGAAAATAACAAAAACGATGAATCAATTGACTTTGTTAATGCCGAAGTTGGCTAAGTACATAGAAAGTAAAGATACAACATTGGTTCTAGGGACGAAATGGGATTTGCTGACTTACTATCAGCAGTTTGATCTGATTATTTGGGATGGTCAAGTACCAGAGGCATTTCATGCATGGGAAAGATCGATGGCAAAAGAAGGTCAACAGTTAGTGATTCGTTCCACTCTTCCTAAGTGGAATCGTTATCCTGATATTGTTCATCCTGTTCGCTTGCATCGATACCCTATACCAGTTCCAAAATTTGTCCAGTATCGAAATCTCCGGAAACACATCAAGAGAAATAAGCCTATTCCTCCCTTTCGCTCATTTGTGGAAGAAGTACAAGAGCTAAATGGACAAGCACTGATTCTTGTCCCGACAAAAGAAGAAATAGAAGTGACTTTAAAGTGGATGCAAGCAGTAATGCCTGAAGTTGCAAATAAAACTTGCAGTATTTCGGAGTGGGATGAAGATGCCAAAGAATTAAGAATTTTATTTTCAGAGCAAAAATTTATGAATCTGCTTTTGCCACAGCAATTAATGGAGAGCATGCAAATTGCAAATTTACATCTTTGTTTACTGCATGCTGACCATCCAGCATTTGATCGTAAACGATTAGTAGAATTGGTTCATTTTATTGGATTAAATGCTTATTTCCCCGAATGTGAAGTATTGTTTATCGGAGAAATGAATACGGAAATGATCGTCCAGACAAAAAAAGAACACATTTATTTAAATGAGTTGGCTAAAAAAGAAGGATATTTACAAAAGGAGGCGTAATACCGTATGAGGTGGTGGTCTTCCTTATTTCCGATTCGTCCTAGTTGCTGGTTTTGTGATCAATCCATAGAGCAGTTATTTTTTGCTAGTGCGTGGTCTAAAGTTTGTAAGGAGTGTACAGTAAAGTTATCTCCTATATGTCCACCTATATGTGAGATTTGTTTTCGACCGCTAGATGATGATAGGAATGCGTGTGGTGATTGTCTTCAAATAGCACATCGAGATAGGGTTCAGAATGTGAGTGCTGTATCTTATACGAGTAAGACAAAGAAAGTGTTAGCTCGCTTTAAGTACTTAGGTGATGAAGGCTATGCCAAATATATTGGTACTATCATGTGTGATACAGTGGAGAAACATTACTCTCCTATTCCATTCACCCTGATAACCAGTGTACCTCTTCACCAAAATCGAATAAAAGAACGTGGTTTTAATCAATCCCAGCTTCTTGCAGAACAGATCGGAAAAAGTTTAGGCTTGCCCACTCCAAGCCTATTGGAAAGAATAAAAGCCTCGCCACCTCAGGCTAATCTCGGCAGAAATGCTAGGATTCAGTCATTACGCGATTGCTTTGGGATACCATCTGATAAGATGCAACTAGATTTTACATCCCATACGATTTTGTTGGTGGATGATGTGTACACAACTGGTACTACGCTACGAGAGTGTGCTAAAATTCTCCGCCATGCAGGTGCTCAAACTGTCTATTCTGTTACCTTTGCGAGATAATTTGTAGAAGGAACAGGTATGGAATTGTTATTACTGGGCAAAACCAGTGATAGCGGTTTTACTTTCAACCGTTTGACAGGCGGGGTTAGCTTGGGTTTAAAATAGCGTTAAGCTATTCTCCAAGAATTTCCTAATATATGGGAGACTGTCTGAAATTACCTACTCTAGGGGGAAATAAAGCATGAATAAAACAGAGCTAGTTGAAAAAGTAGCAGAGTCTACAGGAAAAACCAAAAAAGAAGCGGGGCAAGTAGTTGATGCAGTTTTGAGTTCTATTTCTTCCGCTCTTCAAGATGGAGATAAAGTTACTTTGATTGGTTTTGGAAACTTTGAAGTTCGTGAGCGTGCTGCTAGAACTGGACGTAACCCACAAACAGGTGAAGAAATTCAAATCGAAGCTAGCCGAGTTCCTTCTTTCAAACCAGGAAAACAATTGAAAGAATCGGTTAATTCATAGAGGAAAATGGATGGTATCTATTTTGTTATTTACAGAATAGAAACCATCCATTTTTTTAAAATTACACAATCCTTTGCAAAAGAATCAGTATTTTATAAGTTGAGTTATGGGAAAAATAAGAATAGAAAAACCCCTATTTTACTTATTTTTGTGGATATTGTGGATAATATTGTGTTTAAATGTTGTATATAGCTATTCATAATATAGGGAAAAGTTGGTTGCTTGACATTGATTTTTTCCAAATGTTATATTGAAATTACATAAGAATAGTTCTTGTGCTAAGATTTCAGTTTTTAGAAGAAGGGATGTTTTTCCATGCAAGGCAAAGTAAAATGGTTTAACGCTGAAAAAGGCTACGGTTTCATCGAACGTGAAGATGGTGACGATGTATTCGTACACTATTCTGCTATTCAAACTGATGGTTTTAAAACCCTTGAAGAAGGTCAAACGGTAGAATTTGATATTGTTGAAGGTTCCCGTGGGCCACAAGCAGC
Organism: Shimazuella sp. NTD250; assembly: GCF_059510375.1. NCBI lineage: Bacteria > Bacillati > Bacillota > Bacilli > Caryophanales > Thermoactinomycetaceae > Shimazuella > Shimazuella sp. NTD250. Next base: position 318,793 of record NZ_JCAJZS010000004.1, read on the forward strand.
CAACATTGAAAAAAAATAAGAGTTTAACAAGCTCCCCACGTTAACGTGGGGAGTTTTTGATTTATACAATTTTTCAAGCATTCTCATGTGTTATTATAGTGGCAGTCGTTTTTGAAATAAGGGAGGTTTCTAGTTTATGAAAGTAGTAACAGTTGTTGGTGCACGCCCGCAATTTATCAAAGCTGCTCCTGTATCACGAGCACTACGTGCTGAAGGAGAAGAAATTTTAGTACATACTGGTCAACATTATGATAAATCAATGTCTGATGTATTTTTTGAAGAATTGGAGATACCATTTCCAGAATATCATTTACATGTAGGTTCTTTATCTCATGGTGCACAAACTGGAGAAATGCTAAAAAAAGTAGAAGAAGTCTTACTTGCAGAGAAACCTGACGCATTACTGGTTTATGGAGATACGAACTCTACTATCGCAGGTGCTCTGGCTGCAGCAAAATTACATATTCCTGTTGCACATGTAGAGGCAGGACTAAGAAGTTTCAACCGTAGAATGCCAGAAGAAGTGAATCGCGTACTGACTGACCACATTTCCAAATGGCTTTTCTGCCCGACGGATACTGCTGTGAAACATTTAGCAAAAGAAGGGATCACAGAAGGTGTACATATTGTGGGTGATGTGATGTTAGATGCATTTAACTACAACACCCAGTTAGCAGAAGGAAAAGCAAAAATTTTAAGCAGTTTACCTGTACAACCCAAATCATATGCATTGATTACGCTCCATCGTGCAGAGAACACGGATGATCCTGTGAGATTAAAAGCAATTGTAGACGCTATCAATCAGTTGCCGATCCCAGCAATATTACCACTTCACCCTCGTACGGTTGGAAAGCTGAAAGAGAGTGGACTTAGCATTTCCAATGATAATGTTCATGTGATTGAACCAGTTGGGTATTTGGATATGATCCAACTTGAATTCCAAGCGAAATTGATCTTGACCGATTCTGGCGGTGTACAAAAAGAAGCATTTTTTGCACAAGTACCATGTATCACGATGAGAGATGAAACAGAATGGGTTGAAACTGTCTCTTATGGAGCAAATAAATTAGTTGGTGCAAATACAGAACTTATTTTACAAGCTGTTTCTGAGTTTTCCGTAGATTTCTCCCATATTCCAAGAGTATTTGGTGATGGAAAAACAGCAGAAAAATTGGTTGATATCATCAAACGGGGTTTATAACATGAAACGGTTTAAAATTTGGTTGGCCAATCACTATGCTGTACCGCCAAATATCGCCGGTATTACTCGTCATTTTGAGTTAGCAAGAGAATGGGCAAGGGAAGAAGATGCAGAAGTAACATTATTTTTATCTAAGTTTGTTCACCCCCGCAGAACCTTTATCACACCAGAAGAAAAGGCGCAAATCGAGCAAGTGGATGGACTAAAATTAGCATGGCTCTGGTCTTTCCCTCATAAGGTAAATGATTTTCGCCGAATCATCAACATGATCAGTTTTGCCTTTGTTTTCTTTTTTGCTACTCTATTCCGTCGTAAACCAGATGTATTCATTGCTTCTTCGCCACACCTCTTCCTTGCATATGCAGGGTTACTGGTAGCTAAAATCAAGCGGATTCCATTTGTATTTGAAGTGCGCGACTTATGGCCGGATTCCCTTGTGAAGATGGGTGGAGTTCGAGAAGGAACAGTACTTAAAGCGTTGACCTGGATGGAAAATCAACTTTATAAGAAGTCCGATAAAATAATTGTTTTAGCGGAACATCAACGCCAATATATCGCCAATCGTGGAATTCCGATTGATAAGATTGACCTGATTCCCAATGGTGTAGTGGTTGGATCTTGGTATCCTGATGAAGCAAAGCGAAAAGAATACCGCGCCAAACTTGGAGTTCCAGAATCAGACTATGTAGCAGTCTATACAGGAGCTCACGGACCAGCAAATGCGCTGGAGTATGTCGTACAAGCAGGGCAGTATTTACCGCAAGAAGGATACTCGATTGTTCTCATTGGAGATGGTCCAGATAAAGAACGTTTACAAAAAAGAGTTGCAGAATTAGGTTTGAAAAATGTTCACTTGAAGGACCCTGTACCAAAGGCAGAGATTTTTGATTATACAAATGCGGCTGACTTTGGAATTATCTCACTTGCAGATAATGAAGTATTTCGTGGAGCACGGCCTAATAAATTATTTGATTATACTTTCTTAGGTAAGCCTATTATTACTACTGTGGACGGTGAAGTCCGACAGATTGTAGAAGAAAACAGAGTTGGTGTTTTTAGTGGAGCAGAAAACCCAAAAGGCTTAGCAGAAGCAATCGTAAAATTGAGTAGTTATTCGGATGAGCAATTGACGGAAATCAAAGAGAATGGTCGTGCCTTTATTGATCGAGAAGGGGATCGTCAAAAATTAGCCAAAAAGTTTTATGGCATTTTGAAAAATTTGGTAGTTAAATAACTTGGAAAAATAGAAGGGCGCCGTTACGAGCCTTTTTCATCGAAATAGTTTTCTTCAGCTTGTAGATGGATGCTGTGATAGACTCAAAACCTAGTCCAAATGGTGACTAGGTTTTTGAGTTTGCCCAAATGTCACCAGTCAGGAAGTGAAAAAAATCCTATTTTTTGTTACACTGATAGATAGTATGTTTACTACTACGGGAAGTAGGAAATGATAGATAGATTGCAGGAGGAAGCGTGATGTTAAAAACGATAAAACGATTGCTTGATCCAAATGAGCGTCAAGTAAAAAAATATTTTCAGATTGCAGAACAAATTGATGCGCTAGAAGAGTCCCTTTCTAGTTTGTCAGATGAAGAACTAAAAGCAAAGACGGGAGAATTTAAAGACCGATTATCCAATGGGGAAACTTTGGACGACATTCTGCCTGAAGCATTCGCAGTAACTCGTGAAGCTTCTAAACGAGTGCTTGGAATGCGTCATTTCCGTGTGCAATTAGTCGGGGGAATGGTTCTGCACAATGGTGATATTTCTGAAATGCGAACAGGGGAAGGGAAAACTTTAGTATCAACTTTACCTGCATATCTCAATGCTCTGACAGGTAAGGGGGTACATGTTGTTACTGTCAACGACTATCTCGCTCGACGAGATAAAGAGTGGATGGGGCAAATATTTGAGTTTCTTGGGCTGACAGTAGGGTTAAATGTACCTTTTCTTTCACCTGATGAAAAACGCGAAGCATATCAAGCCGATATCACGTATGGCACTAACAATGAGTTTGGATTTGATTATTTAAGAGACAACATGGTTGCGTACCAAGAACAATTAACTCAGCGTGAATTAAACTTTGCGATAGTCGATGAAGTAGATAGTATTTTAATCGACGAAGCTAGAACACCACTTATTATCAGTGGACAAGCAAATAAAGCGACAGATCTTTATTACACTGCCGATCGAGTCGTGAGTCGTTTGAAAGCAGAAGATGATTTCACACTTGATATCAAAACCAAGCAGATCTCTTTGACAGATGAAGGGGTCAAAAAAGTAGAGAATGCTCTAAAAGTAGACAATCTCTATGATATGAAAAATATCACCCTGAACCATCACATTCAACAAGCATTAAAAGCACATGTAACGATGCATCGTGACCAGGATTATGTAGTTGATGCCGAACATGGTGTAGTGATAGTCGATGAGTTTACTGGTCGTTTGATGCATGGGCGTCGTTATAGTGATGGACTGCACCAAGCAATTGAAGCAAAAGAAAATATCGAAGTACAACATGAAAGTATGACACTTGCAACCGTAACACTACAAAACTACTTCCGTCTCTATGATAAGTTGGCTGGAATGACTGGTACAGCTAAGACAGAGGAAGAAGAGTTCCGTCGTATTTACAACATGGATGTAGTCATCGTACCGACTAACAAGCCGACGGTTCGTCAAGATCAGTCTGATGTCCTTTATAAAACAGAACAAGAAAAGTTTTCAGCTGTTATCGAGCAAATAGAGCAAATGTATTCAATTGGGCGACCTGTTCTTGTGGGGACTGTTTCCATTGAAAACTCAGAGAAATTAGCTTTGCTGTTAAAACGCAAAGGGATCAAGCATCAAGTGCTCAACGCGAAAAACCATGCCAAAGAAGCAGAAATTATTGCCGAAGCAGGGCAATACAGTGCTGTTACCATCGCTACCAACATGGCCGGCCGTGGTACTGACATTATGCTTGGAGAAAATGTAGCTGAATTAGGTGGACTTCATGTAATTGGTACAGAGCGACATGAAAGCCGCAGGATAGACAATCAGCTTCGAGGTCGTGCAGGTCGTCAAGGTGATCCAGGTTCTACACAGTTTTATCTGTCTTTTGAGGATGACTTGATGAAGCGATTCATCCCTGATCGGGTTAAAGGCATGATCAGTCGTGTAATGAATGATGGTGAGCCGCTAGAGGGTAATATATTTACAAGATCAATAGCAAATGCGCAAAAACAAGTAGAAAACAATAACTTTGATGCTAGACGTTGGGTCTTGCAGTACGATGATGTTCTCAACCAACAGCGTGAAATTATTTACAAACAGCGTCGTCAAGTACTTACAAGTGAAAATCTCGATGATGTTGTCTTGCCGATGGTGAAATCCTCGATCGAGCGGATTGTCGAAGTTCACACAACTGGCAGCGATGAGGAAGAATGGGAACTAGACGATATTTTGGAATACATTCATGGGAATATATTGCCGGAAGACCGGATCGCAGAAGAAGATGTAGAAGATAAAAATCCTGAAGAGCTAGTTGCTTTTCTTTATGAAGAAGCAAATAAGTATTATGGCGAGCGTAGACAAGAGCTTGGGGACGAGAGGATGAATGAGTTCTCCAAAGTTGTAGTTCTGCGTACTGTTGACCGCAAATGGATGGATCATATTGATGCAATGGACCAGCTTCGACAAGGTATCCATCTGCGTGCATATGGACAGGATAACCCGCTTCGTTCTTATCAATTTGAAGGATTTGCGATGTTTGAAGCGATGGTTCAAGAAATTCAAGAAGAAGTAGTCAAATATGTCATGAAAGCTGTTGTGCAAGAGGAAGAAACACTGACAAGAGAAGAGGTTACTATGAATGTCACCCCTATTTCAGGCGGGGATACAGAAGAAGAAAAACCAAAAGTAGTACCTCTCCGTCGTGCAGATAAAGTTGGCAGAAATGACCCTTGTCCATGCGGAAGCGGCAAAAAATATAAAAACTGTCATTACAAGAAATAAAACAAGGGGCTGACTGAGTTGGATTTACAAGCATTAAAACAAGAGTTTCATACTACAGCGAAACGTTTAGCTGACCTTAGGGGGTCTCTTTGACTTAGAAGAACAGCAGTCCAAGCTGGTGTCTCTTGAGGCTGAGATGGCAGCAGAGACATTTTGGGATGATCAACAGAAAGCACAACAAAAGATTGCCGAATTGCGAGAAGTAAAAGAGATTGTAGATCAAGTGCAGCAATTGACTTCCCAAAACGATGAAATACAAGTGATGATGGAATTGTTACAAGAGGAAGAAGATCCATCTCTCTTAAGTGAATGCGAAGTGAGTTTAAAAACTTTCCAAGGGCAAGTAAATGAATTTGAATTACAGCAGTTATTAAGTGGTCCATATGACCGCAATTCGGCGATCTTGGAGCTGCATCCTGGAGCTGGGGGTACAGAATCTCAGGATTGGGCAGAAATGCTTCTGAGAATGTACACACGCTGGGCGGAGAAAAGTGGTTATAAGATTGAAATGATTGACTATTTACCAGGTGATGAAGCCGGTTTGAAGAGTGTTACTCTGTTGGTCAAAGGAATAAATGCCTATGGGTATTTGAGGACCGAAAAAGGGATTCACCGTTTGGTTCGAATCTCTCCCTTTGATGCATCTGGACGAAGACATACTTCCTTTGCTTCGGTAAACGTGGTTCCTGAATTAGATGATGATGTGGAAATTGAAATCCGCACAGAAGATATAAAGGTAGACACTTACCGCGCTAGTGGTGCAGGTGGACAGCATATTAATACAACGGATTCAGCAGTACGGATCACACATATTCCAACAGGAGTAGTGGTTACCTGTCAATCCGAACGATCTCAGATCAAAAATCGTGACAGAGCAATGAAAGTATTAAAAGCACGGTTGTATGAGAAAAAAGTGGAAGAACAGGAACAAAAACTAAACGAGATAAAAGGGGAACAGACGGAAATCGGTTGGGGTAACCAAATTCGATCCTATGTATTCCATCCTTACAGTTTAGTAAAAGATCATCGTACGACGGTAGAAAATGGAAATGTCCAAGCTGTTATGGACGGTGCTATTCATGGATTTATGGAAGCATTTCTTAAAAAACAAGTTGAAACAAAGCAATAATGTAAAGCGGGCTCTCTATAAGGTTGGAGGGTTCGCTTTTCTGTGATAAAATAGGTACGATTCTTAAAGGGGCGATGCAAATGACAGATTGGAGCTGTATTACCCTCGAGATCGAACAGTCAATTGGAATATTGCGATTATCACGTCCGAAAGTGTTAAATGCACTGAATGTGCAAATGCTAACAGAGATTAGGGACGCTCTGCATCATGTCATGACCCGAAGTGAAATCAAAGCTCTTGTTATCACAGGTACTGGTGAAAAAGCTTTTGCAGCTGGTGCGGATATAACAGAGTTAAGAAGGATCAAAAATGGCCCTGAAGCTGAAAAACAGGCTTTACTTGGGCAGAGTATCTTTGATATGGTGGAGAATATGCCGATCCCTGTTATTATGGCAGTCAATGGATTTGCACTTGGTGGTGGTTGTGAATTGGCGCTTGCTGGTGATATCATACTAGCCGCTGAACATGCTAAATTTGGACAACCAGAGATTAATCTTGGTATTCTTCCAGGATATGGAGGTACCCAGCGTTTAGCACGAGCAATCGGAGAGAAAAACGCTAAGTACTATACTTTTTCCGGTGAAATCTTTGATAGCAGAGAAGCATTTCGACTTGGCCTTGTTCAAAAGATATTTCCTTTCGATCAATTATTACCAGAAGCAAAAACACTTGCAAAAAAATTAGCAAAACTGGCACCAATTGCCCTTCATTATATGAAAAAATCCATTCATAATGGTCTAGAGATGCCCTTGGAAAAAGGACTACAACTGGAAGCTTCTTATTTTGGGCTTACCTTTCAAACTGCGGATCGATCAGAAGGCATGGATGCCTTTCTCGAGAAGCGCAAACCAACTTTTCGGGGAGAATAATATTTCCCGGGGAATGGAGGATACAACATGTTGAATTTAGTAATGAGCCCAATTTTTTGGATTGGTGTTGCCCTTGTGATTGTTGCTATTATTGTATTATCTGCCTTAATAAGTAGTAAGCGTAGTCGAGAAGTAGATGAATTGGGTACATATTTTCCAGATGGTGAAATGGATAATACTACTCGTATTCCGATAGAAAAAGTAAGACGGTCTACGTTAGCACGTCAACAGCGTAAACAAGCATCTCAACATTTACCGCGTCGTCAACCACGTGAAGATGTACTAGAGTTAGATAAGCAGGAATATGTGGATAAACAGGAAGAACAGGATGACTTTGACTTAGAGTTAGGTGTTTATGAGGAAGAAGAGAATCTAAACCTGCCAGCGGTACAAGATTCATCTACCTCAGAACGCAAATTCAATCGGAAACAATATAAATCAAATATCTTACAATCTCGAAACACAGCACTTACAACTGATGAAAATCTCACTAACAAACGCCCATCATTTGCGAAAAGAACACCATTAAATTCAAACAATAATACTAACACTACAAACACGACGACAAATAATTCTCGTTCTCCCTTACGCAGGCCTTTGACGAACAAAACTGCCTATCCTTCTTTGCGCAAGGATTCAAACAGTACTACCAATAAAGAAGAAGATCCATCCCCTCGTTTTCCTAATCGACGTTCCAAGAGGATGTTTTAAGCCGCCTTTTCAAAAGGTGGTTTTTTTTGAGTCTAAAATAGCGATAATGAAGGTGCACTAGAAAAGAAAAATCAAGAAGGTAAAACAGCATTACAACTAGCAAAGGAAGGATTAATCAATTTAATTCAAAATTCAAATAAGGGATAAAATATCATTAGAATGGTAAAATTTTGAACATCCTTGACAGAGCGCATAATTGTCCAGTATGATGAGGATGAATAGAATAGTACGTGCACCTTTTTAGATAAAGGGGAGTAGCTACTACAACAAAGTCGTCATTACGAGAGCGATCTCCGGCTTTGTTGGCAACTAGGACGTTGTTTGCGAGACCTTTACTTCTAGCTTCTTAAATGCTAGCAAGTAAGGGTTTTTATTATGCCTTGGAAAGGAAGGGGAAAAATGGAAATATTATCACTCGAATTTCTATCTAAGTTACTCACTATTGTTGTTATTGATTTAGTATTAGCTGGGGATAACGCGATTGTAATTGGTTTGGCTTCCCGAAAGTTGCCACACGAGCAACGGAAAAAAGCAATTTTTTGGGGGACAGCTGGAGCTGTCACGCTTCGAATAATAGCAACCGTATCAATAGTTTGGCTGCTTAAAATACCTGGGCTGTTACTCGTTGGAGGGCTCATTTTAGTATGGATTTCCTATAATCTATTAGTGGATAACGATAATCATGAGGATGTAAAAGCTGGAACAAGTTTTTGGTCCGCACTTCGGACTATTATATTAGCAGATACGATTATGAGCTTAGATAATGTGTTAGCAGTAGGCGGGGCCGCGCATGGAAGTGTCTTATTAGTGGTAATTGGGTTAGTGATAAGTGTTCCATTAGTAGTTTGGGGAAGTACCCTATTTATAAAATTAGTAGATCGATTTCCGATCATTTTATATATTGGTTCAGGAGTGTTAGCTTGGACGGCTGGAGGAATGATTGCCGAAGAGCCTATCATTCATGATTTTATAAAAGATTTTCCTTGGATTGAGTACGCAGTAAATATAGTATTAATAGTATTAGTGCTGCTTGCTGGATATATCCGTAAGCAGAAGAAAGAGAATAATATAACTCATACAATGGGAGGCAATGGATGAAGAGTAAATTAGTTGTTTCTTTATTTGCATCTAGCATGCTTTTGATGACTGGGTGTGATGATAATGATCTGGATAATTATACCCTCTGTTATGATAACGATAATGATCAATATTGCGATGATTCCTATGATCGAGTAGACTCAAGTTCCTATGTAGTGATAAATGGTAAGCGGGAGGCATATGTCGTTTATGATAGTTACGACTCATCCAGCAGCGGTGGGTGATTATCATCATCATCGAGAGCGAATCTATGGACCGATAAGAGATACTTTTTCGTGGGATATTTGGAACGGTCAAGAATATGCCTTAGCGTCATTTGCTGCAATTGATCAAACTTGGAAAAAAAATATAGAGCTCGCTACGGAGTTATTAGGAAATATTTTTGTTCGAGTTGCGGAAGTAGTAAGATTTGGATCAGAAGAATTATGGAGAGAACTCGGTTATCCTCCAGAAACGTGGAGAGCAATCTCACTGTCTACTGATTATAAGGCGATTACTACGATTGGAAGATTTGATTTCGCTTACACACCAGAGGGTTTAAAGATGTTGGAGTTTAATAGCGATACACCCACGAGTATCGTTGAGGCGTTTTATGCCAATGAAGAAGTTTGTCGTTATTATCAAGTAGAAAATATAAATAATGGTGCAGCAGATGATATTAAAAAGGCGTTTACGGACATAGTTGATTACTATCGACAAAAAGGTCATGCCACAAAAAATATTGTTTTTTGCTGTGATTCGGCCGATGGTGAGGATCAAGGAACTACCAAGTATTTATTAGAGCAGTCTGGGCTATCTGGTATTTACTCCCCGATTTTACATTTAGCATATGACCCGAATACGGAACGTCTCGTAACAAAATTGGAAAACGGGGAATATCGACAAGTAGACGTCCTCTACCGATTGCATGCATTGGAAATGATGGCGAAAGACCGCACTACCAAAGGCTTTCCAATCGGATCAAAGCTTTTAGAATTGGTGGCTAAAAAGAGGTTGACCATGATCAATCCTCCATCAGGATTTATCGCACAGACAAAAGCGATGCAAGCACTTATCTGGAATTTATATGAATCAAATATTTTTTTCTCAGCCGAAGAGAGGGAAGTAATATCCACGTACTGCCTTCCTACTTACTTGGAAAATCAGTTTCATGGGAAAGTCCCATATGTGAAAAAGCCTTTCTTTGGTCGAGAAGGCGGTGCAGTTTCTCTCTTTGATGCAGATGGAACATTAGAGACAGCAGATATAGAAAAATATTACTGGGATCAACCTATGGTCTACCAAGCAAAAGTGGAATTGCCGACCATAACGGTGGCAACGTCCAATGGTTTATATACAGGTAACTTATTGTTAGGTTCATTTTTAGTGGGGGGTAAACCTTCAGCGGTAATTGGCCGTGTAGATAAAGGGATCACGCATGATATGTCTTATTTTTTACCTTTGGCTTTAAAATGAAAAACGCGACTTCTTCGTGAGGTCGCGTTTTTATTTGGATTTTAAGTAGTTTTCTAATTTTACAAAGTGATAACCTTTCTGCAGCAAACGCGGTATCGCTTTTTGGATTCCTTCTGCGGTATCTCCTTCCGGTTGATTCATATGCAAAATAATAATCGAACCAGCTTTTGCTCGAAGCATCGAATGTTCTACTTGTTTGGTAGTAAATGTTGCCCCTGCGTCTCCGATAATATCAAAATTTACTGGGGTTTCATTTAAGTCTTTCACAATATGGACAGCGATATCATCATAAAAGGCGGTTCCAGAACGAAAAAATTTTGGAGATTTTCCAGTTAGTTTTTTTATTTTTTGTGCATTGCTGGTAATTTCATCGTAAACATTTGCAACACTTTTGGTTCCCTGTATCCCATAGACGCTCCGTCCTGTAACGGATAATGGACGATGTTCGGTTCCATGGTTTTCGATTTCAAATAAGGGGTTATGTGCAAGCTCCATAAACGTATCAGGATTGGCATCAATCCATCTGGAATTGATAAACAAAGTTGCGGGAATTTGGTGTTTGTTTAAATATTGAATAATTGCTTTATCATAACCACTTCCATGTTTTCCTCCACAAGCGTCAAAAGTGAGCGCGATTACTTTATCCTTCGTCGGCAGTTTTCGTACCACTCCTGGAATATCTTCTCCCCACTTCTTTGGTTTTCGATTTTGATACAGTTTTAATTCTTGTGTTTTGGAAGGAATCGTTGTTTCTTTTTTCACAGTAGTGTGCTGTTTAACTGGCGTCTGTTGGACGGCTTGCAGCTCTGATTTGGAGACGATCGAACAAGCTGTCAATAGACATAAGGTAGAAAAGACAATGATATAGTTTTTCATTCTTTAAAAAACCATCCTTTTCGTTTGAACCATGTGTACATAACTAGAGTAATAATAAGCATAATACCGAGTATCATAAAGTAGCCATAATGCCATTTTAACTCTGGCATGTATTCAAAATTCATGCCATATACACCAACGATGAATGTGAGCGGCATAAAGATAGTCGTGAACAAAGTCAATGTCATCATGATGATGTTCATTCGATTGGAGTTGATGGAGATATGATTATCGCGAATATCGGATGCCATTTCTCTGCTTGAATCAATCATCGCGCTCAATTTGCTCAGATAGTCATAGACATCCATATAGTAACGTCTTTCTTCCTCACTGCCAGAGAGGTGATCCGATTGCGTGATTCGAAAGATGAGATCACGCAGCGGGTGGACAGCATGGCGCAAGCGCAATAATTTTCGACGGATGTGAAATACTTCATCCATCTGCTTCTGCATTCTCCCTGCTCTTTCCCGGCGCATCCCAATCTGTGTCAATCGATCTTCCAATTTTTCCGACACAGGAAAGAAAGAATCTGTTATTTTGTCGATGATTTTATAACAGATATATCGGCTGCCAAGCGATTGGGCATTGGAGTCGCCCAGCATTCGTTTCCATACGACGTCAATTTCAGGCTGGGGATTATAGTGAAAAGTGACGACATATTGACGATGCTGGAAGATATCAATTTCTTTTGGCCTTATGTTATCTTTATCAATCGCATTGATCACGAAAAAATGATAATCATCATAATCATCGAGCTTCGTACGTTGTTGCAGATGGAGACAATCGAGTATTGCTAATTCATGAAATCCGAGCTTGTACAGTTCATTGGCTTCTTCTGGTGTCGGTTCATTGAAATCGATCCAATACCATGCTAACTCATTACGCTTTTGTTCAATATCTTCAAGCTTTAAATCTTCTAAAACTTCCCCTGATTTGCTATAGGCCAGTATACGAATCATCTTTCCATACTCCTTTTCATAGCATACCTTCCATTTTAGACTGAAAAAAATCACAGGACAACTATACGAAAAATTAATAGTAAGCGGTTTCTATTAAAAGTACTTAAATATCTGTTTAACAGTAGGATAAGAAATGCTAGCAAGACTTATACACGTGTCGCAGTATCCGTAAGATGAGGGAGACAAGAAGCAAAACACAGAGAAAGAGACAGATATGCTTCTTCGCCAACAAGGTGTACTCCTCGACTTCGTGCTCTCCCTGATTGTGGCATGTGTGCTCGGGCTCCAACAGATCGGAGTCGAGCAAGTCTGGAAGAACATGTCCCATCACATCATGGAACATTCCAAACACGAGCAGAACGAGCAGCATGATCCCCATACGATGGAGGAGCGTCGGAGCCGGAGGAAATGGAAAGTGAGTCTCGCTTAAATTTCCCCCTCCTCGAACTTGAAAGGACAGAAAACATAATATAAACGAAAGAAACATCAGTCGGCCCTTTGTGGAAAGGAAACACACGGGTACCAACTTCAAGCGAGTTGTCGCGGCAGACCTCCTCACCGGTCTGGCCCTTACGGCCACGGGATGCAGACAGGAGAAGAACGTGAAGACAACAGCCTCTGTTGCCAGCGGCATACGCTGAGACTGATCAAGGCGGGCAGCAGCACTTCTTTGACTTCGGTTAGAGAGGAGCAGCTGCCCGCCGCGCCGTTATAATTGATCTTTATACTTATTTTTCTTTACCTTTTGTTTATTTTTGATTACGATAAAGGTATGAATCTCCATTCGGGAGATACTTTGACTGGGGAGGACCCATGAAGAAGCCCATGGCTTCGAGTCTGATTGTGCTGGGCACTGTGGCGCTCGCTCTGACCGGCTGTTCCTTCAAGGGTGGTTCGGCGTCATCGCCGTACTACCCCGAAACGGGGACGGCTGGTCTGTCGGTGCCGGAGGACCCGTTCAAGAAGTGCGCCGACCACGACAACTACGTGGTGACCTACAAGGACAACGGCAAGCGGGTCAAGCGGTGCTACCAGCCGCCGTACGCGCCCAGGCTGCCTCGGGTGTACGACTGGAAGGTCGTCAGCTCGAAGCCGGCGTGTGACCGCGACGAGTACATCGCGAAGGTCCCGATGCTCAAGAAGCAGGCCAATCTGCGAGAGTGGAAGAAGCCGCAGTACTTCTGCTTCGACTATGTGGCGGGCTCCGACAAGGGCAAGAAGCGCAAGGCCACGGCCACGCCGGTGAGCACGTCCAAGACGACGCCGACGTGGAAGCCGTCCACGCCGGGAACGTCGAAGACGCTCAACCCGTCGGGGACGCCGTCCAAGGCGAAGGCGCTGACCCCGCCGAAGAGCCTGACCTCCGGCGGCACGTCTTCGGGCGGCAGCTCGGGTGGTTCGTCTTCGGGCGGCAGCTCGGGTAGCTCGTCTTCGAGCGGCAAGACCTCGGGTGGCGGCAAGCGCGGCAGGTAACCAGTCAAATGTGGCGGACACTCGTCTCTCTATGACAAACGTCAAGGAGAGCGGTGTCCGCCGCGTGATTTTATGGGAAAATATAAGTATCTTATTTTGTTAAAAAGAAGAAGTTACAAAAAAAATAACTTTTTGATACATTTTTCTGCACAATAATGTATAATAACTCATTGAGATGAATTTTTATTAATCAGGAGCGGATGAATGATGAGTAAAGAGAAAATTGTACTTGCCTATTCTGGCGGTTTAGATACTTCTGTAGCAATTCGCTGGTTGACGGAAAACTATGGATATGATGTGATTGCTGTTGCGCTTGATGTAGGTGAAGGAAAAGATTTGGATTTTGTCAAAGAAAAAGCGCTGAAAGTAGGAGCAATAAAGTCAATTGTTGTCGACGCAAAAGAACATTTCGCAAAACACTTTCTCGAGTCTGCCTTAAAAGCCAATGCGATGTATGAAGGGAAATACCCTCTCGTTTCTGCGTTGTCTCGTCCTTTGATCTCACAGATTTTGGTGCAAGTAGCAGAGGAAGAAGGAGCAGTTGCTGTTGCACATGGATGTACCGGAAAAGGAAACGACCAAGTGAGATTTGATCTTTCCGTTCAAGCTTTGAATCCAAATCTCAAAGTAATTGCTCCCGTTCGGGAATGGGCGATGTCTCGCGATGAAGAGATCAAATATGCTCAAGAGCACAATATTCCAATCCCGATTGATTTAGATAATCCTTACAGTGTGGACCAAAACCTTTGGGGACGAAGCTGTGAATGCGGGGTATTGGAAAACCCTTGGACTGCTCCGCCAGAAGGTGCTTATGAGTTGACGAAATCTATCGATGATACTCCAGATGAAGCAGTAGAAGTAGTAATTACTTTTGAAAAAGGGATTCCAACGGCATTAGACGGTGTAAACCTGCCTTTTCATCAATTGATCACCACATTAAACAAAATTGCAGGCGAACATGGTGTCGGTCGAATTGATCATGTAGAAAACCGATTAGTGGGAATCAAGTCACGGGAAGTATATGAGTGCCCAGCAGCGATCACATTGATTACTGCACATAGAGAGTTAGAATATTTGACTTTGACTCGCGATGTAGCGAGATTTAAACCATCTATCGAACAAAAATGGGCAGAGCTCGCTTACGATGGTCTATGGTTCTCTCCTTTGAAATTGGCATTGGATGCCTTTGTTGATGAAACGCAAAAGTTTGTAACAGGTGATGTGCGTGTGAGATTGTACAAAGGAACCGCAGTAGTTACAGGACGGGAATCAGAGTACTCTTTGTATAACGAACAGTTGGCTACTTATTCCACAGATGATACGTTTGATCATCAAGCAGCTGTCGGCTTTATTAAATTATGGGGATTACCAACGCATATTTATGCAACGATACATGAAGATGAGGTGAAAGCAGATGAAACTTTGGGGCGGTCGCTTTACCAAGTCGACGGATCAACTGGCGCTTGAATTCCAAGCATCGATATCTTTTGATCAAAAGTTAGTGATGGAAGATATCATTGGAAGTATCGTGCATGTAGAGATGCTTGGTGCCAATGAAATTTTGACCATCGAAGAGACCGAAACGATCAAAGCTGGTCTGAAAACGTTATTGGAAAAAGCAAAAGCTGGAGAATTGCAATATACAGTAGAACATGAAGATATTCATATGAATATTGAAAAAATGCTGATTGATCTCATCGGACCAGTTGGGGGTAAGTTACATACAGGTCGGAGCAGAAATGATCAAAGTGCATTGGATGTGCATCTGTATGCGAGAAGAAAAACAGTGGAACTGGTGGAACAAGCAGTTGTTTTTTCTGAAGTACTACTCACACAGGCAGAGAAAAATGTAGATACTCTGTTACCCGGGTATACGCATTTGCAACGTGCACAACCAGTGAGATTTGCCCACCACTTGCTCGCTTATGCGAGTATGCTGGAGCGAGATATGGGTAGATTAATCGATAGTTATAAGCGGACAGATATGTGTCCGCTTGGAGCAGGGGCGATTGCAGGTACTACTTTCCCTATCGATCGACAATATGTCAAAAATCGTCTCCATTTTGCAAACCTCTATGAAAATAGCATGGACGCGGTGAGCGATCGCGATTATATTGTAGAGTTAACTTCAGCATGTTCCTTGATCATGGTGCATTTGTCACGGTTGGCCGAAGAACTTATTCTATGGACGAGTGAAGAATTTCAATATGTTGAACTTGACGATGCTTACTGTACAGGAAGCAGTATGATGCCGCAGAAAAAAAATCCAGATATTCCTGAACTGGTCAGAGGGAAAACAGGGAGAGTTTTTGGGGGTATGATGGGTCTTTTGACCATGCTAAAAGCTCTGCCGCTCAGCTTTAACAAAGATATGCAAGAGGACAAAGAAGCTTTGTTTGATGCAGTAGAAACAACGGAAAATTGTCTAACCTTGATGAGTGCTGTTATCGAAACGATGGTTGTCAAAAAGGAAAAAATGTTACAAAATATACAACAGAGTTATTCCAACGCAACAGATTTAGCAGACTATTTGGCTTCAAAAGGAGTACCATTTCGACAAGCGCATGAAATTACCGGAAAGACGGTACTTTATGCTATTTCAAAACAAAAATATTTACTGGCATTGTCGTTAGATGAATACCAACAATTCTCTCCCATCATAGAAGAAGATATCTATACTTTTTTAGCAGAAGAAAATGTAGTAGAAGCTAGAAAGAGTGAAGGTGGCACAGCTAGAGCACAAGTCGAGAATCAATTAATATTAAGACGTCGTTCTCTCAATGAGACAAAGCAATGGTTGAAAACAGTGGAAACTGCTCAGCAACTTATTCAAGTCTAATATTTGGTTTTTCTTGCCAACGATGAAAAAGACAAGATCTGTTATAATAAGTCTCCAGTAAGTATTATTGCTTATACTGGAGATTTTTGCTGTCAAATTTGAATATATCATCATTTAGAAAAATATTAGTCTAGGAAACGTTAAGAATGATGCTATAATAGGAAACAGGTTTTTTGGACAGGGGATTCTTTTACTCTAAAAAAACAAGTGTTGATAGCATATTGGAAGAGAGCTTCTTTTCTTTTGATTACCAAATACTGTTGACTTGGAATGTTATTCTTTATTTATCGACTATAATTCCTATTAAAAGAGGAAACTGAGAGAAGTTTCGAGAAATACCTGAACTACCTATCCTAAGTGGTAGGCAAAATCGCTAACGACAAATGCTGTGCTAAAACGGAAGGTGATTTTATGATAGAAATGCACGATGTATGGAAAGTCTATCCCAATGGAATTGAAGCACTGCGCGGGATCGATGTAAAGGTAGACCAAGGTGAATTTGTCTATATAGTAGGACCAAGTGGTGCAGGGAAAAGTTCTTTTATCAAACTCATGTACCGGGAAGAAAAACCAACTCATGGTGTTGTTTTGATTAATGGTGTGAATGTAAAACGTGTGCGTGACTGGAAAATTCCTTATGTGAGACGTCGGATTGGTGTCGTGTTCCAAGACTATAAATTATTGCCGCACTTATCTGCATATGAGAATGTTGCATTTGCAATGGAGGCAGTTGAAACACCAAAACGAGAAATGAAGCCTCGCGTTCAAGAAGTGTTAGAGTTAGTCGGATTGGGAGATAGAATGAAGGCCTTGCCATCTCAGTTATCTGGTGGAGAGCAGCAGCGGGTATCCATTGCTCGGGCGATTGTCAATAACCCGACATTTATCATCGCAGACGAGCCTACTGGTAACTTAGACCCAGAAAACTCCTGGGATATCATGTACCTATTAGAAGAGATTAACGCACGTGGCACAACAGTCGTTATGGCAACACACAATAAAGAAATCGTAAATACGATGCGCCAACGAGTTATTGCGATTGAACAAGGCGTGATTGTGCGAGACGAATTGGGAGGCGAATACGGTTATGAAGATTGAAACCTTAAGTCGCCATTTTCGCGAAGCGTATCGCGGAATCATGAAAAACTCATGGATGAGTTTTGCGGCAATGGGGACTGTAGCTGTAACACTTTTGATTTTTGGGGTGTTCCTTATATTTGCGTTTAACATCAATTACTTGACCAAAGAATTGGACAAGCAATTAGCTGTTCGAGCATCTCTTCAAGATGGCATGCCTAAAACCAAACAAGTAGAGATTCTCAATAAAGTGAAACAAAATCCGCTCGTGAAAAAAGCTGATCTTGTCCCTAAAGATCAAGGTTTAGAAGAGATGAAGAAAAGCTGGGGAGATGCAAACTTTATCGAAGGTTTGAAGTCTGGGGACCAAAACCCATTACCAGATATTATTCGAATCGAGCCAAGCGACCCTAAAAAAGTAAATCAACTAGAATCACAAGTTAAAAGCATCGATGGTATTGTAGCAGCAGACTCTGGTGGTGGTGTGACTCAAACCTTACTTGGATTCTCTGGTGTGGTTCGAAATGTCATTCTTATTTTCGGTATCGCATTGTCCGTGTTAGCTGCATTTCTCATCTCCAACACCATTAAACTGACCATTTTTGCAAGACGGAAAGAAATAGAAGTTATGAGACTTGTAGGTGCGAGTAACTGGTTTATTCGCTGGCCATTTTTCATCGAGGGTGCTTTTATCGGAGTAGTAGGTGCTATATTACCGATAGGAATTTTGCTGATTTTGTACCAAGCATTTTTCAATACAGTAAATTCAGGTGCTGCATATACCGTTATTCAGATGATGCCAGTAACTTCCCTTGGGACATATTTATCAGTCAGTACATTTATTTTAGGTGCATTAATTGGTATCTCGGGTAGTTTACTCTCTATTCGTAAGTTCCTCAAAATATAGGATTTTGACATCATAGAACTTGGGGGGGTTATATGAGACGCCTATTTATTGCTAGCCTGTCTATTTGCTTGGCATTAAGTATATGGGGTGCAGATGCTTATGCTGCACCTTCAAAGAAATCGGAACAACAAGAAAAGCTTAAGCAAATACAAGAGAATAAAAAATCGAAAAATCAACAGCTCGGACAAGTTCAGACTGAATTGAACAAGTTGAAGAAGGAAATCGCACCGATTGAAAAACAAATGGATCAATATGATACTCAGCTTCAACAACTGAATAAAGACATCGCAGCAAACGAAATATTGTTAAAGCAACAGCAAAAACAGTTAAATACAAGAGTGATTCATCTCTATCAAAGTGGCGAAATGGGCTATATGGGACAATTGATTTCGGCCAAATCTTTTAGTGAGTTTTTTGCTCGTGTAGAAGGTATTCGTCTCATTGTGAAGAATGATAGTAACTTGTTGAAAGAATACAAGCAAACAGCAAAGTCTATTGCGGATAAAAAGAAATCCATTGAGGTTTTACGAGCAAAGATTCAACCGCTTTTTGCAAAAGAAAAAGCAAAAATCGCAGAAATCGAAAAGAAAACACAAGGGATCAGCAAGGAACTTGCTAATATTCAACATGATGAAGAAGCGACGGAAGCAGCTATTAAAGAGCAAGAGCGATTGGAAAAATTAGCGTCTCAGCAATATAGTGGGAATTTTGGTACAGGAGAATTGATGAAACCTGGTATCGGGTCCATCACGTCTTACTATGGTTCTCGTTGGGGCAGGAAACACAAAGGTATAGACATAGATGATAACAAGTCTGGTTCTAATGGAAAGAAAATTTTTGCAGCGGATGACGGAGTAGTTATTTTGACTAAGTCTGATCCTGATGGTTTTGGGTATTACATTGTCATCAAACATTCAGATGAGTTATCCACCTTATATGGTCATATGTATCGAAGCACTGTGCGTGTGTCAGTCGGAGATCGAGTCAAAAAAGGACAATGGATTGCAGATATCGGCAACAACGGACGCTCTACTGGATCACACCTTCATTTTGAAGTACATAAAAATGGAGATGCAGTTGATCCGATGCCATACATATCTTAATAGCTACATTCTTTCTGGGAGGACGTTGAGTTGCATAAGACAAAGCGAATACTCACCGCTACGATAGCTGTTTTGGTTTGTGCCAGTATAATTGTAGGCAGCAGCACCGAAGTGGATGCCAAAACAACACGTGAAGAAATATTGCAAATCCGCAAAGATAAGTTGAAAGTGATGGATTCCATTGCAAGCGGAAATAAGACATTAGAAAAATATAATGCACAGATGGCAGCAAGTCAAAAAGCGATTGATGATGTGCAAGTTCAAGTAGACAAAGTGTCCGTTCAAAAAAAAGAAGCAGAACAAAAAGAAGTATACTTCCAGAAACAATTTAATAAGCGACTCCGCGAATTGTATGAAAAAGGTGAAACTGGATATATGTCTGTTCTGCTTCAATCCAATAACTTTAATGAGTTTTTGGCACGGTTTGAGTATGTTCGGTTACTTGCACAACAAGACTATGCTTTGTTAGAAGACCGTAAAAAAGCAACAGCAGCAGTACAAGCACAGATCGATAAGTTGAACGAATTAATCGCAAAACAGCAAAAAGAAGTAGATAAATCAAAAGTTGCTTTTAATAAAATGATGGCAGAACTAAACAAGAGTAAAGGGAAATTAAAGGAACTCCAAGGCATGGAAGATGCCAACGAGTCTGAATTGATCGATATCAATAAAGATCTGATAAGCAGCGGAAAATTAAAATTTGCTTATACAGGACCATTGCAAAAACCAATGAGCTATCCCATTACATCTGGATTTAAATTCCGTTGGGGCAGGATGCATGAAGGGATTGACTTTGGGACTCAAGGAAAAATAGGAATTCCATATAGAGCAGCAGCTGACGGTGTTGTAGTAGAAAGTCGTGTATCTTCTGGATATGGATGGCTTATCACCATCTATCATGGAGAATATAATGGGCAACCTTTCTATACTCGATATGCACATAGTTATCCCTATGAAGTAAAAGTAAAAGTAGGACAAGAAGTATCCAAAGGAGAAATTATTTCTGCGGTTGGGAATAATGGGCACTCTACAGGTCCTCACCTCCACTTTGAAGTGCGAATTGGTTATGGTGCCAAACCGCCTGCGAAAGACCCAATGAACTATTTTGGTGGTTAATCCATTTGGTATATAGCATAAAAGAAGGACATCCGGTAACGCTTTTGAAGCGTGAAAGATGTCCTCCTTCTATTTCTCAAATGATAGGAATATGTTAGAGTAGAACCAAAATGGACGGGCATAATGGAGAGTTCCGTTTTTCGTGTTACATCATAAAGAGACTGGATCACGTTGTTGATGAAGAAAGGGCTGGAGAAATGACTTTTCGTAGTAGAACAGTTGCGCTTATGGTGATAGCAGCTATGGCTCTAGGTAGTTTGCTGACTTCCTTGTTTTTTATGGGACAGGAATCAAGCAGCTCACCTAATCAAGTTTCAAGTGAGTCAAAAGAATATAAAGCATATGAAGAAAAACTGAAAAAGACCTATGATACTATCCGCAGCAGCTATGTGAGAAATATTTCGGATCAAGCTCTAATGGATGGTGCTTTGCGCGGCATGATCGCAGCTCTAGGTGATCCGCATTCTGAGTATATGAATCCTCAAGAAGCAAAACAATTTCTTTCGTCCATTATGAATTCTTCTTTTTCCGGGATAGGTGCTGGCGTTATGATGAAGGATGGTCAAGTGACGATTGAATCAATTGTTAAGGACTCACCAGCGGAACACGCAGGGTTGCAAGTAAATGATCAAATTCGCAAAGTGGATGGAAAGAGTATCATTGGTCTTAAATTAAACGAAGCAGTAGCCAAGATCAGGGGTCCAAAAGGAACCAAAGTTACATTGGAAGTCGTGCGAGGAGGAGGGGCGCCTTTTACGGTTACTGCGGTCAGAAAAGATATTCCACAACAAACGGTTAGTAATAAAATGTTGGATAATCGGATTGGATACATTGGTATTTCTCAATTTTCACAGTCAACCGATAAAGAATTTTTCACTTCCATCTCGCAGTTAGAAAAGAAAAAAATGAAAGGTCTTATTATTGATCTGCGAGGTAATCCCGGTGGACTGTTAGCTGTAGTAGTGAAAATGTGTGAACAGTTGCTTCCCGAAGGAAAAATCATTGTGAGTACACAAGACAAGGCAGGAAACAAAGAAGTATATCGTGCAAAAGCAACTCAGTTAAAATCATATCCCATCACGATATTGGTAGATGGAAGCAGTGCTAGTGCAGCAGAGATCATGGCCGCCGCTTTCCAACAGTCAGGTGGGTATACGGTGATCGGTCAGAAAACGTATGGAAAAGGAAGTGTTCAATCCAGTATTGAATATTCCGATGGCAGTAATTTAAAACTGACGATCGCAAAATGGTTGACTCCAAATGGTACATGGATCGATCAACATGGTGGGACAAAAGGACTATCACCAAATATTGAAGTTGCTCCATTTGCTTTTACACAAGCGAATTTACCAGCAGGAAAGCAAACCTGGAAACCGGATAGCAATTCTACCGATGTGAAAAATATGCAGTTAATTTTAGATGCGCTTGGTTTTAAACCTGGTAGAACTGATGGCTATTTTGATACTCGTACAGAGGCTGCATTGAAAAACTTCCAAAAATACAATAAAATCTCAGAAAATGGAAATCTAGATACACAGACAGCAAAATATTTGGGAATTGCATACCAAAGTTTATTGCGTGATCCAAAGAACGATAAACAATTGCAGACTGCTATCCAATTTCTGGCTCATATTAGTGAATAAATAGTGAACTCAAAGGAATATTTGGTACTTATGCCGAAACCCTCTCTATTAGATGTTTGCACTGGAGGGGGTTCCTTTTGCATCTAGAGTTTATGAAAACTTGGCTATTTCTATGGACAGAGCCACTATGGGTTATTGCATTGTTACTTCCAATCTTGTTTACAATTTATACAAACCTCTTAGAGCGAAAGCATTTTGGCCATATTGTGGAGGCACCGCTGCCAGCCATACTCCGAACGTGTTGTTATGGATTATTGACTGGATTTGCACTTTCTTTGGCATTATCTTCCTTTATGTTCGAAATAAATAAAGACGAATTATTTTTAGTTTGGATGATGACGATTTCTTTTGCTATTTTTCGTAGACGTTTTGCCTGTATCGCTTACTCTGTGGGGTTTATTTCTTTGCTTCATTTAGCCCTGCCTTATATGTACATAAGTGTTTTACCGATCGGACTAGTGAAGTGGTATTACGTAGTGGAGCATTTCTCAGTGGTGAATTGGCTGTATATCGTTGGTTTTGCTCACTTCTTAGAATGGATTTTAATTCGTGCAGAAGGTTCTATTTCCAGTACACCCGTCCGACTTGATCATATATCTGGAAAGAGTGTACCAGGTTATCTGCTCGCAAAAACTTGGCCTATTTCCTTTGTTGCTTTTACTCCAGCAGGATGGCTGCCATTACCTATCATGATGGGATTTGCTAGTAAAACATGCTCAAGACCACTCAAACAAAAAAAGAGGCTTATTTCTACGCTCACGTTGTTATATGCAAGTACACTGATTACGATATTATGGTTAGCAACCTTCCAAAAGGAATTGCTATGGATAGCTGCCATTTTTGCATTGTTTGGTCATGAAGTAATGTATCTTTGGAGCCGATTTATGGAAAGACGCAAGGCACCATTGTTTGTCTCTGATGAAAAAGGGTTAAAAGTGTTAGCTGTTCTTCCACAAAC
Source organism: Shimazuella sp. NTD250 (assembly GCF_059510375.1). NCBI lineage: Bacteria > Bacillati > Bacillota > Bacilli > Caryophanales > Thermoactinomycetaceae > Shimazuella > Shimazuella sp. NTD250. Next base: position 342,200 of record NZ_JCAJZS010000004.1, read on the forward strand.
TCCTGCTGCTGTATTAGGAATCAAGACTGGAGATATCATCCATCGTTTAAATGGAGTGCGTATTCAGACAGCAGCCGATTTGGAACAAGCTGTTTCACTCTCATCATTTTGTAAGTTAGAAATATTAGATGAACAATATGACAGCCACTTTCTTCAGCGGGCGATTTATGAGAAAGATCCCATGAATCTTGGGATAGTAGGAGCAGAGAAGCTATTTGAGTGAAAAAATTCGATCAAATATCAAAGCCTTTCCATGATAATCAGGGAAGGTTTTTTATTTGATGCTATATAACTGAGTAGGCATTTAATTTTGGAATATATCGTGGATTCATGTAAGAATGAAGACATAAATGACTGCCCCCTCCCAATTACATCGGAAGGGGGCTGATCACAACGAAACCTACGCTGCGACCTTGGGCAATTGACCAACTTCTACCATGAGACTACAGTTGTATGTACTCAAACGGTGTCAGAAGGCCCTAGTTTCATATGATTCCATGATTCTGGGGTAGACTTGGAACTGTGGTAGAGGAGGAGTATTGTCTTCCAACTCCGGCAAAGCCCTATGCCACTTGGTGATGCTGGTGTCAGGCAAGCAAGCTTCAATGCGCCTTACTTGCTCCGACATAGCTTTCGCTGTTTTTGGGGCCTTTGCCTTTTCTTTTGCATGTTGGACGAAGGCTTCCAAAAATTTCTGTACCACAGTAACGGAGTTTCGATTTTGCGGCCAGGTTGTACCAGTTTCGAGTTCAAGGAATTCTTGCAAATCCCTATTTTTTGCGATCGTTGTCAAGGAATTATGGAGCAAGTCCTTGGCAGTGCTCATGGTTTCCTCAAGCGGCAAATCATCCTTAATCAGCCTGAGAGATTCAAGGTTAGTGATCGCATGGTATGCTTGAAATGTGTAAAATACAGGCATCATGTCTTGATGCCTTGTAAAGTCCAGACCTGCTCCACTAAAGGTAGACCAATAATCCCGAACACGTTGGATTTGGATAAGTGTCCCAGCCAGTCGTGCTAGGTGATCCTTCATAAGCATCAAACTACGCTCGAAAGCTGCACGAACCGGAAACAGCGTGATCCCTGCACGATTGAAGTATCCACAGAGATAGGCTACTGAAACAGTTCCCATGAACAGGTACTGGACTGCCTCTGCATAGGAGATTGCTACCAAAGTCGGGGAAGCGACCCAGCATCCAATCGCCAAAATGACGGAGCTCAGGAACATGATGGTGGAAGAGATTTGAGTTTGTTTGTGAGCCCCCAACACCTCTCCCACACATACGTAGACAGCCCAAAGGCCATTTACCCATACGTATAGAAGGAGCAGCCAAACTGCCATCTTCGAGACGATCGGATCATCTGTGAAGATTCCAACCACAGCTTTTCCAAACATAAGTTGGATCGTCCATGAAACAATACTACCCACGAGTACGGTCCCAAGCGCCCACCGAATGTAATGGGCTACTTGTTTGTTTTTCTCGATCATGGGACCCACCACAGGGGTAATAGAAGAGAAGACTCCTCTCATCCAAGTGATGTAGAACACTCCTTGGACGACGTTAAAGATTCGATTGGCAGCGAGGGCCTCAGTTCCAGTTCCAGCGAGAATGGCAAAGTAATAAATCATCCCCAATTGATTGGAGACATTTCCCAAAGCCTTGGGGAATGCTTGGCTGAGAATCTTCTTCTGAATCGTCCAGTCGATTTGCCATTGCAGGTAAGTGCCTGCATAGCGAAGGAATGTCGAAATGATCCAAACCGTTCCGATCAGAGAAGACAGCACACCTGCACATGCAGCTCCCATCAGCCCGAGATGCAGCGGGTAGATGAGTACGTAGTCCAGCAATAGATGGAGGATGATCATTGCAAAGCCTGTGTATGTAGCAGACTTTTGCAATTTGAGTCCTTGTAGTCCGTCTCTTGCCACACCAAACAGGGCTGGAAACATACATGTTCCGCCGACCATTTGCAGGTAGATCACTCCACTGGCAGTTGCTTCTACACCATAGAGTGTAAGCAGTTGTCTAGCCAAGACGACGGCAACCGCACCCAATGCCAGGCAAAGAAAGCAGCTCAGATAGAGAGCTTGGAGGAGATACTTCCATGCCTCGGTTTTGTTTTTTGAGGTCGAAGTGTAGTAGTTCGTTACGGAACCAATTGTTGCGTAGATCGCAAGTTGGATCAGCAGTACGTTTCCGGAGATGGTCACGGCTTCGATTGCCGACAGCCCGATTCGGGTGATGAAAAGAGTGTCGACAAATCCTTCAATCGCAGTGAGCAAGGCAAGTAGCATCGGTCGCCAGCCCAAATGGATCATCGATTTTAGCGGGTGCTCTTTCTCTTTCATAACCTTCCTTTAAGTTAGGGAGCACATACTTCAATTGTAGTCGAAAAATAGGAGAATTCATATATTTGAAAATCCTATAGAAGCGATAAAGAATTAGATTTTGCATCCTGATTACCGGAACGAATGTTTTCGCTTGACAGCGAAAGTATGTTATAATGTTGGATGTTGTGAATAGAAGATAAATGAATTTATATAGATGAATTGCAAGAATAGGACGGTGAGAAGTGTGGAGAAGCTTTTTCAGTTGGAGTCTGAATTTGAGCCAAGCGGGGATCAACCAAGAGCAATTGAAGCCTTAACAGCAGGAATACAAGAAGGAAAAAAACAACAGACCCTGCTAGGGGCTACTGGTACGGGTAAGACATTTACCATTGCATCCACAATTGCAAAAGTTAATAAACCCACCCTTGTGATCGCTCATAATAAAACATTAGCAGCACAGTTGTGTGGAGAATTAAAAGAATTGTTCCCGCACAATGCAGTTGAATATTTTGTTAGTTACTATGACTACTATCAACCAGAAGCATATATTCCTCAAACCGATACTTTTATCGAAAAAGATTCTTCCATTAACGATGAGATAGATAAATTGCGACACTCAGCGACAAGCGCATTAATCGAACGAAAAGATGTGATTATCGTTGCCAGTGTCTCTTGCATTTATGGGCTTGGTTCACCGATTGAGTATCGTGATCTTGTCCTCTCTCTGCGTGTAGGAATGGAAAAAGAGCGAAATGAAGTACTTCGTAAATTAGTCGATATTCAATATCAACGGAACGATTTAAACTTTACGCGTGGTACATTTCGCGTGCGTGGAGATGTGGTCGAAATTTTTCCTGTCTCTCGCAGTGAACAAGCAGTTCGGGTGGAGTTTTTTGGGGATGAAATAGAACGAATTCGAGAAATCGATGTGGTGACTGGAGAAATTATCGGAGATCGGGAACATATTGCTGTTTTCCCAGCTTCTCACTATGTCACTCGCGGGGCAGTGATGGAGAGAGCTTTAAAAACCATTGAATCCGAACTTCGAGAGCAGTTGGCTTTCTTCAAACAAGAAGGAAAGTTATTAGAAGCCCAACGCCTAGAACAACGTACACAATATGATATGGAAATGATGCGTGAGATCGGATTTTGTTCAGGAATTGAAAATTATTCCAGGCACCTGATCGGTACGGAACCCGGTCAACCTCCGTATACGTTGATCGATTATTTTCCTGATGATTTTTTGATCGTCGTAGACGAATCACATGTTTCGATCCCACAAATTGGGGCAATGTTTAATGGGGATCAAGCTCGTAAAAATATGTTGGTAGAACACGGTTTTCGTTTACCTTCTGCTCGAGATAACCGACCGCTCAAATTTGAAGAATTTGAGGGTAAGATCAATCAAATCATGTTTGTATCTGCGACACCAGGGCCATATGAGTTAGATAAAACGCCTGAAATGGTAGAGCAGATTATCCGGCCGACCGGTCTGCTCGATCCAAAAATTTATATTCGTCCTATCAAAGGTCAAATAGACGACTTGATAGGGCAAATTAATAAACGTGTGGATCAGGACGAACGTGTTTTGGTTACGACCTTGACTAAGAAAATGGCAGAAGATTTGACGGACTACTTCAAAGAAATAGGGATTCGAGTTCGTTACTTACATGCAGATATCAAGACAATTGAACGGATGGAAATTTTGCGTGATCTTCGTTTGGGTGAGTTTGATGTTCTCGTTGGAATTAATCTTCTTCGTGAGGGACTTGATCTTCCTGAGGTTTCCTTAGTAGCCATTCTCGATGCGGATAAAGAAGGTTTCTTACGTGCAGAGCGTTCGTTAATTCAGACCATTGGCAGGGCTGCACGTAACGCAAATGGTGAAGTTATTATGTATGCGGATAAGATAACCAATTCCATGCAAAAAGCGATCGAAGAGACGGAACGTCGTCGTACCATCCAAATTGCGCACAATAAGAAACATGGAATTACACCGATGACGATTCAGAAGAAAGTCCGTCAAGTAATCGAAGCAACAACGAAAGTTGCAGAAGAGAAGGCAGCCTATACGACAACTCGCAATGGCAAGAAGATGACAAAGAAAGAACGGCAATTACTTTTAGAGAAGATGGAAAAGGAAATGAAACAAGCGGCCAAAGATTTGCAGTTTGAACGTGCTGCGGAATTACGAGATATTCTTTTAGAGTTAAAAGCAGAAAGTGGGGACTGACGGTTGGCGATCGAAAATATTGAGATACGAGGAGCACGTGTCCATAATTTAAAAGATATAGATGTTACCATTCCTCGTGATAAATTGGTAGTAATCACGGGTCTTAGTGGTTCCGGTAAATCTTCCCTTGCATTTGATACCATCTATGCGGAAGGGCAGAGGAGATATGTAGAATCTTTATCTGCGTATGCGAGACAGTTTTTAGGCCAAATGGACAAACCTGATGTAGATAGTATTGAAGGCTTGTCTCCAGCAATCTCCATCGATCAGAAGACAACAAGCCGCAATCCACGTTCTACTGTTGGCACCGTAACGGAAATTTATGATTATATTCGTTTGTTGTTCGCTCGTATCGGACGCGCTTATTGTCCACATCACGGAATCGAAATAACATCTCAAACTACCCCGCAAATGGTAGATCATATCCTTGCTTTGCCTGAGAAAACGAGGATACAAATCCTCGCTCCTATTGTGAAAGGTAAAAAAGGAGAACACGAAAAAATTCTAGCAGATATTCAAAAGCAAGGATTTGTAAGGGTTCGGATCGATGGAGAAATTCAAGAAGTAACGGAAGTAGAAAAACTAGAGAAAAATAAAAAACATACAATCGAAGTCATTGTCGATCGTATTGTGATCAAAGAAGGGATCACTTCCCGTCTTACGGATTCAGTGGAAATGGCATTGCGTCAGTCAGATGGGGAAGTTCTCGTCGATGTCATCGATGGAGAAGAAATGTTATTCAGTCAAAATCTTGCTTGTCCAGAGTGCGGTTATAGTATTCCTGAGCTCACTCCTCGGATGTTTTCTTTTAATAGCCCATTTGGTGCATGTCCAACATGCGACGGGCTCGGAAACCGAATGGAAATAGATCCGACATTAGTGATTGCAAACCCAAAACTGTCTCTCAGTAAAGGGGTAATTGAACCGTGGGCTAGTTCGTCTAGTAACTACTACAACCAGCTGTTAGATGCTGTTTGTAAACATTTTGGAATCAGTCAAACAAAGGCATTTGAGAAGCTTTCAGAAGAGCAGCAAAACATCATTTTATATGGTTCCAAAGAGAGATTCCGTTTTCAATATACCAATGATATGGGCTTTTCCCGCGATACACATACGACGTTTGAGGGTGTAGTAAATAATTTAACTCGTCGACATCGGGAAACCGCATCTGACATGGTACGTGATCAATTGGAAGGTTATATGAGTACGAAACCTTGTCCAACTTGCAGGGGAGCAAGGGTTAAAGAAGAGATGCTCTATGTATTGGTCGGTGGTCAAAATATTGATTATGTGACAAAATTGACGATTGCTGAGTCACTCACATATTTTGAGTCTCTTGAGCTGACAGAAAAAGAGAGACAAATAGCAAGATTGGTGTTAAAAGAAATCGAGAGTAGACTTGGATTTCTGTCCAATGTCGGGTTGGATTATCTCACCCTAAGTCGGTCCGCTGGGACTTTATCAGGGGGAGAAGCACAACGTATCCGGCTTGCTACTCAAATCGGCTCTAGTTTGATGGGCGTTCTCTATATTTTAGACGAACCAAGTATCGGGCTTCATCAGAGAGACAATAGTCGTTTGATCACTACGTTAGAGAAAATGAGGAATATCGGGAATACATTGATTGTAGTAGAACATGATGAAGATACGATGATGAGTGCTGATTATATTTTGGATATTGGTCCAGGTGCAGGTGTTCATGGTGGACAAGTAATAGCAGCTGGTACTCCAAACGAGATCATGGAAAATCCAGATTCTCTTACAGGTAACTATTTGAGCGGACGAAAATTTATCCCACTACCAGAAAAGAGACGAGAAGCGACAGATAAGTGGATAAAAGTGGTTGGAGCATCCGAAAATAATTTACGAGATGTTTCTGCGTCTTTTCCGATTGGACTTCTAACCTGTATCACAGGTGTTTCTGGGTCTGGGAAGAGTACGCTGATCAACGAAATTTTACTAAAATCGTTATCGAAGCAGCTAAATCGAGCCAAAACAGTACCTGGAAAACACAAAAAAATCGACGGTATCGAACATCTCGATAAAGTAATCAGTATTGACCAATCTCCAATTGGTCGTACTCCTCGAAGTAATCCTGCAACCTATACGGGTGTGTTTGATGATATTCGTGATGTTTTTGCTTCGACAACAGAGGCGAAAGTCCGCGGTTATCTCAAAGGTCGTTTTAGTTTCAATGTCAAAGGCGGACGTTGTGAGGCCTGTCGTGGGGATGGGATTATCAAGATTGAAATGCACTTCTTACCAGATGTCTATGTACCTTGTGAAGAATGCAAAGGTAAACGATACAACCGTGACACCTTAGAGATTCGCTATAAAGGGAAAAACGTTGCGGATGTGCTAAGTATGACAGTAGAAGACGCAGTAGAGTTTTTTGCCAACATCCCAAAAATCAAACGAAAACTGCAAACACTTTTGGATGTAGGTTTGGGATATGTCCAATTAGGCCAGCCGGCAACCACGTTATCCGGTGGAGAAGCCCAAAGAGTAAAGCTAGCTTCTGAATTGCACAAACGCAGCACAGGACGGACGTGTTATGTGTTAGACGAACCGACGACAGGGCTTCATGTTCATGATATTGCTCGACTGCTTACGGTTTTGCAAAGACTTGCGGATAATGGGGACACCGTTCTTGTCATTGAGCATAACTTAGATGTAATCAAAACAGCTGATTATATCGTAGATTTAGGTCCTGAAGGTGGAAAAGGTGGAGGAATCATTGTGGCGACCGGTACACCTGAAGAAGTGGCGAAGAAAAAAGGTTCTTACACAGGCGAATACCTAGCTCCAATCCTTAAAAGAGATCAAAAAAGGGTGAAACAAGCTGTAACAGCAGGGAATTAGTCTGAAGTGCGCCATAGCGATCTTGCTATGGTCTCTTTTTATCCTTTTCGTCGCTTGAGACCACTCATGTACATTCGATATACTTTTGTTGAGAGGAGAGGTGAATGATGCGTTGGATCTTAGGAATTATTATAAATGCAATCATTGTGTTTCTGATTGCTAACTACTTACCTGGAGTACACGTTGATTCTTGGAGCACGGCATTTTGGATTGCAATTTTGTTAGCGGTCATCAATATTCTCATATGGCCAATCAAATGGCTTCTATCACTTGTTACACTTGGTCTATTTGGATTAATTATTAACATTGCATTATTTTGGGGTCTTAGTTTCTTTGTAGATGGGTTTACTATCGATGGATTTGTACCTGCAATTCTCGGAGGTTTGATATTGACAGTGGCATCATCCATTGCACGAGGAATTTTAAAATAAGCTTTGTAAAGTGCGGCACACTCCCTTCTTGCATATGGGAGTGTGCTTTTTGGTCTATTGAGGATTTTTGCCTGTGACTTGGAGATCCCAATTCGGGAACCAAACTGGAAACCAAATCGGCAGCCAGGCTGATGTCCATGGTAGATTACATGTCTGAACGCGAATTTGATCCTGCTTTAGGGTTCGCGTAGGAATCCACTTGAAGGAATAGAATCGTGCTGCCCCAAAAAGGCCAAGCATGATCCAGTAGACCAGTTGAATATAGTAGATGGATTTGTAATCCCATCCATGATGATTTGCGAACCAGACCGCATTGATAAGAAACAGACTGGCAATCAAACTACTGGTGAACTGTCCCTTGGTGTAAGAGACACCTCGAAGGGAATAGAATACACAAACCTGAATGGCCCATAAGCCATCCATGATAACGAGGATGGAGAGCATCCAATTGCTCGTCGTGATAACGTGTGCATCATTGGTAAACAGACCTACGATCCATTTTCCTGTGAAGAATTGGATTACCCACATGATCACGGAGCCTACTGCTACTACTCCAACAGCCCAATTGCAGTATCGAATGGCTTCTTTGTAATTTTTCTTTCCGAAGCACTCTCCGACTAGAGGAGATACCGCGCTGGAAAAACCCGTAATCCATGCCACATCGAGCAGCTCTTTGATTTGTTTCGCGATGCGCCCAGCTGCGTAGATATCCGTTCCATAATGAAGCATGGTCCGACCGAGATACAACGCAGAAACTTGGCTGGTAATAAAGGAACCCATGGTGGAAAGGGATTGCTTGATCAGTTTTTTTTGGAGCATCGCCTCGCGACGCCAAGAAAACCTGTCAGCAAAGATCTTTTTCTGCACCCTCCACCATGTGTAGTTCAGCTCAAAGAGATGGGTGATTACCGTCTTCCGGACGGTGCCAGTCACTCCTTGGCAAAGGGATTGCTGGAACAGCATCTTGTGGGTCATCCAGTCGTTTGACCAAGTCTTTTTGATAAAGATCGACGACATTACCGACATCCACATGAATACCAGTCCGAAGAGATTGGCGAGCACAGTTGCCAACGCCGCACCCTTTACTCCGAGATCGAGGGTGAAGATAAATACATAATCCAGTGGAAGATGGATCAGGTTCATCGTTACCCCAACGTGGAAGATAGCTTTACTATCTTTGTTGCCACGAAGGATAGAGCCCATCATTCCCAGCATGCAAGGGATGACGGAACACCCACCCAGAATCCACAAGTAGCTTACTGCTTCTGTTGTGGTCTGTGAATCTGCCCCATAGAGGAGCTGTACGAGTAACGGAGAAAAACAGATGAACAGCAAACCGCACCAGAATCCAACTCGGATAGAGAGGAGAATTCCTTGGGTTGCAACTTGTCGAATCTGATTGGATGGATTAGACAAAAGCTTTGTGTCATCCTCATCCAGCAGATTTTTGCCTCCGCGACTTTGCGAGACAAATACGGATGTGGAACCAACCAGTGGATTCAGAATCGCGTTCTGTACCAAGATCAGGATGGCACCAGCAATTCCTACAGCAGTAACTGCCACCAAGTTGATCTTTGCCACAAACCAAGCGTCGACAAAGTTGAGGCTAATCTGGGAGAGGCTTGTAAAAATACCAAACCACCCTTGCTTCCACAGTTCTCGTAGATGTTTGAAACGCATGTCATTCCTTAAGATAGAGTGAATCTTTATTAACATTATAACATTGCGAGTGAGTAAACCCATGGTAGAGGTAGTGGGATGACAGCGAGCGGCAACAAGGGATAGTTTTTGTCATCTCAGAACAAGCGATAAACATGGTAGAACAGCTGGCAGAACAACGAAGGAAAAAGGATAATTAATACAAACAATGTCCCTCTCTATATAAATAGGAGAGGGACATTGCTGCTATGAAAGACAAACTAACTGTCTACACACAGATGTCAATTCTTCGAATGGATTCTCAGCCAGTTCCACAGAACGCCAACCTACAAAACCATCTGGTCTTACTAGTACAGCACCTGTATGCGTAATTCCATACTTATCTAGAAAGAGATCAACAACCTTTGTGTCAAAATGAGACTCAGTAATGGGTATCGTTTTGATAGGAATTTGAAATTGTTTGGTAAACTGATCTGCTGCTTCTGCCCATAAGGTATTTTCTTCTGCTGTTAGGAGTACAAATTCTTTTCCGAATCAAGGATGGAGTGGTTGTTCACTTCATCCACCAAGATGTGGGGTGCTATTTTGCCATAGGCAGGCCTGCTTTTATTTTTGTGGCGAAAACACCCGTGAATTCATTCGAGGGATGAATCGCCACGGTTTTTGATTTTCTTTTTTGACAAATCCATCCATATTTTGTATATTAGGATTCACTCTCGTCTAGTAAAGAGGTGAGAAATTCATGTATTTCACCATCAAACAACAACTTAAACATCTTTCGAAAGAAGAATATTTGCTTTTGAAAGAATTGTGTCATACTGCTAAAAACCTGTACAACCAAGGTCTATACCAAGTTCGCCAGCATTATTTTCAGGAGAAAAAATATCTGAATTACCAGAAAAACTATCATCTCTTAAAAGGTAGCGATAATTATAAGCGGTTGAATAGTAACATGGCACAACAAATTCTAAAAGAAGTCGATGGGGTTTGGAAATCCTTCTTTGCACGGATCCGACATGCCAAGCAGGGAAAGTATGACTTTCAAGCCATTCAGATGCCACGATATCTACCGAAAGATGGATGTTATCCGCTAGTAGTTGGCTTCATTCGTTTAAACGGAAATCAGTTTGTGCTGCCCTTTTCTCGTTTGGATCAGAAGAAACATCCACCACTGGTGATTCGCATTCCTCCCTTGTTGGCGGACAAAAAAATCAAAGAGATTCGTATTCTTCCCAAACACCGAGCAAGGTTCTTTGAAGTGCATTACACGTATGAAGAGCAAGCAGTTCAAAGGGATACCGATAAAAACCATACACTTGCAATCGATTTGGGGATCAGCAATCTCGCGGCATGTGTCACCTCCGAGGGAAAAAGTTTTCTTATAGATGGAAAACAACTAAAGGCAATCAACCAATGGTATAACAAACGAAATGCCCGTTTGCAGCGAATCAAAGACAAACAAAAGCAGAAAATATGTTCGCAACAACAAGTTGCTCTGGTTGCCAAACGAAATCGTCGGGTGAACGATTACTTGAACAAGACCTGTCGTAAGATGATCAACTACTGTTTGAAAAATCGCATTGGGACACTGGTCATCGGATATAACGAGAGTCTGCAAAGAGGAAGCAACTTAGGCAAACGGAATAACCAAAATTTCGTGAATATCCCATTTGGACGGATCCAAAAGAAACTGGAATACTTGTGTCAGCGATATGGGATGACATTGGTGCAACAAGAAGAAAGCTACACATCCAAAGCGAGTTTTTGGGATCGAGATGAACTGCCAGTCTATCAGGAATCCGATCCGAAAACGTACACCTTTAGTGGGACACGTGTAAAACGTGGTTTGTATCGTACGTCTTCGGGCAGTTTGCTCAACGCGGATATCCATGGAGCATTGAATATCTTGCGAAAAAGTAACGTTGTAGCCCTTACGGGCTTATACGCTAGAGGCGAAGTGGACACGCCTGTACGAATAAGGATAGCCTAGCTGTCAACCTTCGTAGACGAAGCTTGCGACTTCAGTCGTGAGAGGTTCACAAATGGGAACCACCAGTTGCATCGATTGTATCTCCTGTAATCCACCGTGCGTCGTCTGAAGCGAGGAAAGAAACTATGTCCGCTATGTCAGAAGGTTGACCAACACGTCCGAGTGCGGACATGCTCTTTGCATTTGCTTGACCTTCAGGTGTATGCAGCCACGATGCATTAATATCTGTATCAACAATTCCAGGAAGCACAGCATTGACGGTAATATTACGTGAACCCAGCTTTTGAGCTAGATTTAAGTTCATCACATTGATAGCACCTTTGGTCATATTATAAGCAATAATATCAGGCATAGCGATTCGTGTTACACCAGAAGAGATATTTACAATCCGTCCGCCATCGCGTAAGTCAGATAGTAGTTGTTGAATCAAAAAAAAGGGAGCTTTCACATTTACGGCAAATAGTCGGTCGAAGTCTTGTTCACTCGTTTGTTCTAAATTTTGGGAAGTTCCTATTCCAGCGTTATTCACGAGAATATCAAATGAAGTCGTTCCGGTTATATTTTGCAGATTTTCTCTAAATGTTTGTACCAGTTGATGCACACCATCTACATTGCTTAAATCAGCTCCAACAGCAAATGCTTTTCCACCCTTGGCTTCTATTTCTTTTACTACTTCATCTGCAACCGTCTTTTTGCTGGCATAATGAACAGCAACGAAAGCACCATCATTTGCTAAGCGCAATGCTATTCCTTTCCCAATTCCTCTACTCGCTCCTGTTACCAATGCTACTTTTCCTTGTAAATGTTTCACGATTTTCACTCCTTGTTTGTCTTGTATCCTTATGGTAAAACCTACCCCTAAGGGGAGAGTCAAGAGAAAATAAAAAACTTTCTCCATCCAAGAAGAAAGTTTTTTATTGAATCGGAATGCTTAATTCTGCTTTTCTAGTTGTTCCAAATACTTCTTTGTCTCCAGAAAGATAGTGTTCACGAATAGGTTGATGAGGATCAATGACGAGATCGTTTGCTTTTATCCAATCTTTCAATTGATGCCAAGCTTCACAAGAAATTTCATAAGGATTGCATTCTAGAGTAAGAGAAACAACACGTGTATCATTTGCCAAGTTATAAACTTTTACTCGTTTGGAGTTAGGGATGGATTTCGAGATGGGAATGGCAACTTCTATTTCCGTTTGGTCATCTATTTGAAATTCATCGTACCATTGTATTATCAATTGTTGATTATCATCTTCTCCATGAGAATGAACATACTGTTTGAGTTCATCTAATAATAAGCACATATTGCTGCGCGGAGTTCTTTCCCTGATAGCCGCAACAAAGTGCGTATCTGCTTGTTTGATGATTGGGATAGACTTTGTCGCTATTTTGTTTTCTTCCTGTTGTGCATGTTGGATACGCAACTTTATTTCTTCTAACTGTTTCTGTGCCTCTAAGATGGTTGCTTCTAATTCTTGCTGTTTCTGCTTTAATGATCCTACAACCGTCTCGGCTGTAATGTCTTTTTTTAATAATAATTTGATTTCTTCTAAAGTAAATCCTTGTTCTTTCCATGCTTGAATTCTGCGGATAGTGAGAAGTTGGGAGGATGTATAAAATCGATAACCAGATGCCTCATCGATCATACTAGGTTTTAGAATATCACGCTGATCATAATAGCGAAGTGTTTTAATCGATACATCGGAAAGTTTGGAGAATGTGCCAATTTTAAACATACTTTGCTACACCTCATAATGTTAAAGATATTTAAACATCATATCACACATGCCGATTTCTATTGCTTATCCGATATTGAAAATCATTGTTTTTAGGCTTCAGGACCTCTTTGTATGAACGCAACATTTTTTGCTCTCGTTTACTTTTTATGAGCAACAAAAAAACGTTTCTCTAGACCCACATCATCATTGGCTGTTAGAATGGGATAGCATTTGTGTTGGAAGGGAGATGTTGATTTGAATCAGGAGCGATATGAGAATTTAAAAAGGAGTGAGAGAGGTGCAATCATTAGTATTATTGCCTATCTCTTTTTATCCGCTCTAAAATTATGTATTGGTTATATGGCAAATTCCGAAGCTCTTCGAGCAGATGGATTAAATAATGCTACAGATATTGTTGCTTCGATTGCAGTGTTCATTGGGCTGCGTTTTTCACAAAAGCCAGCTGATGATGATCATCCATATGGACATTGGAAAGCAGAAACAGTATCCTCTCTCATCGCTTCATTTATCATGATGTCAGTTGGGATTCAGGTTTTATATACTGGAGTTACTTCGATTGCAGGAGGGAAAGAAACAGCTCCGAGTTTAGTTGCAGCTGGAGTCGGCGCCTTTTGTGCGGGAATTATGATCTGCGTTTATCGTTATAATAAAAAGCTCGCTGCTAAGACGAACAGCCAAGCTGTAATGGCAGCAGCAAAAGACAATCTTTCTGATGCCTATGTGAGTATAGGGACGGTTGTTGGGATTATTGGGTCGCAATTTCATCTCCCATGGCTGGATACGGTGACAGCAATTATAGTTGGTATTCTTATATGTAAAACTGCTTGGGATATTTTTCGCGAAGCTACTCATTATTTGATGGATGGCTATGATGAAACGTTGATAGCGAAATACAAAGAAACCATTTTAAACGTAAATGGTGTTACATCAGTAAAAGAAATAAAGGCAAGAAATTATGGAAATAATGCTGTTGTTGATGTAGTTTTATGTGTTGGTGAAAATTTAGCAATTAAAGATGCCCATGATATTTCTACAGAAGTGGAAAACGAATTGATTCAAACCCATGACATTTATGATGTTCATATTCATGTGGAACCAAGCTAGTCACCATAGTGTAGTAAAGGGAGATAACTTTGCTAAATATGTTCCGTTACAATTGGCAGGTTAGAGAAGAGTGGTATCAATGGTGTGAAGCCGTTGAAGAAGAGGAACTACTTCGTATACGAACAGGTGGAGTAGGGGGAATCCTGCATACACTGTTCCATATTGCTGATGTGGAGTGGAGTTGGATTCAAGTCATACAAGGCAAGCCTGATTTCCAAGAAGATTTTAAACAACATCAAAGTTTGAATCTAGTTCGAGCATTAGATGCAAAATTCCGCTCTGAAGTAGAGAGTTTTGTGTTTTCATGGGAGAACAGCATGGAAAATAAGCTCTTTGAGGATAGAAAAGCAGATGGAAAAATAGTAACTTACACATGGGGTGAGGTAATGCGTCATGTTATTGCTCATGAAATCCATCATGCAGGGCAATTATCTGTCTGGGCACGAGAAATAGGACAGAAACCAGTTTCTGCTAACTTAATTGGACGTAGTCTTTTTCACTAGAAAACCTTTGATTTGCAGCCTACAAACCCAAAATAAGCCACTGTTTGGCAATGGCTTATTTTTCTTGGTGTTCTATTTTCACTTAAACGGCTCCACTATCTTTTTTAACTTCAATCAGCTCAGCCCGGATAATATATCGTTCTGGGGCACTTCCAATATAATCAAAAGGATAACAAGTCGTAAGGGTCAGTACTGGTTTTGGTATAGGGACGATAATAGTTCGATCTTCAGGGGTTGTCACCCATGTTTTGCGAATTTGATAGGTATAGATATGTCCTTGAAATTTCACATAGAGTCGATCACCTAATTTTAACTGACCTGCTCCTCGAAATACGGTATCACGATGTCCGGATAAGACTACATGACCTGTCTCCCCAGGGTTTACAGTACCATAACCGATATAATGTCCTACCCCTTTTTTTAATGATGCATCATCTGTTCCTTGAACAATTGGGAGAATTGCTCCCATGCGGGGAATGATAAGCTCTCCGATTTGCCCGCTTACTTTTAGTTTTGTATTTGTGCTGGCTATCCCTTCTGATAATGTCTTTTGTGTGTGTCGATCATCCCAGTTTGCTGCCACTTTTTTGGATGCGATCGGATCATAAACTACTCTTCGCAGCTGATCCCACCACTGGTAACCATTGAACACCATTATAAATACTCCTACGATGATAATGATCCAAGCCAGCTTCCGTATCAAAAGAAACACTCCTTTAGATGTTGAAAAACCCCGAATATTATACCTTAACTAATTAGATTTGTCAGTTTTTATAATAAAACCTTCATTGCTACATAATAGACACAATTGGTAGTGAGTTTTAGAGGATGAAAAAACTATGTTATCCGTATATTATTTATGGGTATAAAACCAAGTTACTCGGATTGTTTTCTCCATATTCGATATGTTTGACGAAAATGTGATAAGATACCTAGTAACTCTAGTTGTCATCATATTAGCATATTCTCACATGTAGATCGAAAAGTATATTTGAAGATGTGGCTGAATGGAGCGGAATTGGATGAGTATTGGCGTAAAGATCGAGGAATTACAAGCGGAATTTAATTTAGAACTAATTGGTGAAGGCGTTTCGTTAGAACGAATGATTCAAACGAGTGATTTATACCGCCCTGGCTTGGAATTGGCCGGATTTTTTACCTACTATCCAGTCGATAGGTTGCAACTTTTAGGAAAGACCGAACTGTCTTTTGTAGAAAGTTTATCAGCTGATGTCCGTGAAGAAAGAATGAAAAAGATATGTCATCCTGAAGTACCAGCAATATGTATCACACGGAATTTCCGTGCTCCTGCAGATTTGTTAGAAGCTGCAAATGAAGTAGGAGTACCAGTATTACGAACCACATTGCCCACAACCAAGTTCGCCGGAAAGGTAACCGACTATTTAGAAAATCGACTTGCACCTGTATCTACATTACATGGTGTATTAGTTGACGTGTATGGAATAGGTGTCTTGATTACAGGTGAAAGCGGTATTGGCAAGAGTGAAGCGGCTTTAGAACTAATCAAGCGCGGGCATATGCTTGTTGCAGATGATGCTGTTGAGATAACCCAAGTTACAGAAGGAGAACTATCGGGGACTGCTCCACCAATCATCAAACATTTATTAGAAATTCGCGGTTTGGGGATTATGGATGTGATGATATTATTTGGTGCTGGTGCAGTGCGTAATAAAAAGAATATCTCATTGGTAGCTCGATTAGAAACATGGCGCGAAAATTATCCATATGATCGATTGGGATTGTCAGAAGAGACGATTCGGATAATGGATACGGAGTTGCCAAAATTGACAATACCTGTTCGTCCAGGTCGAAATGTAGCTGTCTTGATTGAGGTTGCTGCAATGAATTATCGTTCTAAAATACTCGGGTATCATGCAGCAGAACAGTTTGTAACACGTTTGGAAAATTCATTAGAAGAGAAGTAATAATGTTGAAGGTGCTACAGAAACCAAATAGTACGACCAGCACGGCTGATTTTTGGTTCTAGCCAGTTGGGATAGTAAACAAATTGAATGGGGTTGTGGTAGAGACATCCTGGTGTGTGACAAGTTCCATAACCATTTTTTTCTAAAACACTTGTCTTTTGCCCACATTCCAAGCAATCATATCCTTTTGTTTCCATACTATTTATATTTGTATAGGTTTCTACATTTAACACGATAATCACCCTCCTTTTACATTTTACCCTATAGATGTTATATGAAATTTGTCTATATTGATAAATAATATTATTTTTAAGTAAGATCGGAATACTCGGGTTTTTTATCGGCTCGTTTTCTTTTATTTTGTTTTTCTTGTACAATGATTTTGTGGAGTAAAGTGTTGAAAGGATGGAATATATGCTTGTGATTGATCCTGTAGCATTTGCGCTAGGGCCATTCCAAATTCATTGGTATGGAATAATTATGGGAACAGCGGCTATGCTCGGTCTGTATCTTGCCGTTTTGGAAGGAAAAAGGCAAGGTATAGATACAGATAAGCTTTTAGATATGATGATTTGGGTGCTGCCTTCTGCTATTATCGGGGCAAGATTGTACTATGTACTATTTGAATGGGAGTATTATGCTACACATCCAGAGGATATTATTGCGGTTTGGAAAGGTGGACTTGCGATACATGGTGGATTGATAGCTGCTTTTTCGGTCGGTTATCTTTACATACGCAAACATAAACTATCTTTCTTACAGCTGGCAGATATCGTTGCCCCAAGTATTTTATTGGCTCAAGCGATTGGACGCTGGGGGAATTTTATTAACCAAGAAGCTCACGGCGGTCCAGTAAGTGCCCAATTTTTACACACCCTTCATTTGCCAAATTGGATCATACAACAAATGACAATTGGCGGAGTTACTTATCATCCGACGTTTTTGTATGAATCGCTTTGGAATTTGATTGGCTTTGGTGTTCTCTTATTTTTACGCTATGTAATGGTACCAAAACGCGGGGAGATTTTGTTCAGTTATATGATCTGGTATTCATTGGGACGCTTCTTTATTGAAGGCCTGCGAACAGACAGTTTAGCGTTTAATGGTCCTGACTGGTTAGCATCTGTACTTCATTTTTTCTGGTCTCCGATGGGGCTTCTTTTCCAGGCAGGGCAGTTGACAGGCGGGAATATACGCATAGCCCAGCTCGTAAGTATGTTAACTGTTTTTGTTGCAGTAGGAATCATCGTTTACAGACGTACCAGAAAAACAGAGGCAACAAACACCAAACAAGTAAAAGCTGTGTCAACTGAGGTGAAGACCAATAACTAGAAAGATAACTCGCACCTCGGTCAAAGGGAACAATTCCCTTTGGCAGATGTATCATACGATTTCTTTTTGGAAGGTATTGCGGAACACTCTTGTATGCTGGGGAGTCCGATATCTTCCCTTTTTTCGGTTGAAAAATAGCTTTTATCGCAGTTGTTTAGGGATGAAGATCGGAAAACATACAGCGATTGCCTTTTTTGTGATGATGGATCTGCTTTATCCAGAGAAAATAAGTATCGGAAAAAATACGATAATCGGATATAATACAACGATTTTGACCCATGAATACTTAATAAATGAATACCGTATTGGGGAAGTGATCATAGGTGATAATGTGATGATCGGAGCAAACACAACGATCCTTCCAGGGGTTGAGATCGGAGATGGGGCAATTATTGGAGCAGGTACCGTTGTGTCCAAGAATGTAGCACCTTATACTTTTGTAGCAGGAAATCCTATGAGGGTGATTAGATAGAAAAATTATGTGATAAAATAGAGAGGAGTAGCATCCGCTGCTTAGCCATCTATATGGAGGTTCTCATGGGTCGAAAGGAAGCGGCAGCCGAGGTTGTCAAGGCCCTGCGTGATGCTGACCCGCGACATCTGTCGCCAGAGGATCAAGCACGTCAGGCAAGGGTTAATGCTGGTACCGAGTCAGAGGAGACGGCCATCGCATACTATGACGATGGTCAGTCGCAAGAAAATCTGGAGCGTCTGGCCGAAAACTACGGACGAATGAAGCCATCCTGAGAACAAAGGCCCTGCTAGAGAAGATTCTAGCAGGGCCGGGGAAAATAACATTTGAAAATATAGAATAGGCGCATTCAATGGGATGCGTCTTATTCTCTTACCTGTCCATCCCCATGAATCAAATATTTATAACTGGTCAATTCTTTTAACCCCATCGGCCCTCTCGCATGTAGCTTCTGTGTGGAAATGCCAATTTCGGCTCCAAAACCAAATTCAAATCCATCGGTGAAGCGAGTGGAGGCATTGTGGTACACTGCTGCTGCATCTACGCTTGTGAGGAATTGGTTTGCAGTCTCTTTATTTTCGGTAACAATCGCTTCTGAATGATTGGTACCAAAGCGGTCGATGTGAGATATCGCATCTGTTGTATCTTTAACCACTTTGATCGCTAAAATAAGATCGAGGAATTCGGTATCAAAGTCAGCTTCTGTCGCCGCTTCGACTGCTTGATCGGAAAGTATAGCAAGTGTCTGTTCACAGCCGCGAATCGTAACGCCTTTTTCTTTTAGTATCGGCACGAGTGCAGGTAAAAAAGCAGCTGCGATTTGTTCATGCACAAGTAAAGATTCAATCGCGTTGCAGACAGAAGGACGTTGAACTTTTGCATTGACAGTAATATCTAATGCCATATGCAGATTGGCCTCTTTATCTACGTAGACATGACAGTTCCCTACACCAGTTTCGATCACTGGAACGAGGGAATGTTCCAAAACATATTGAATAAGTCCCGCACCACCACGAGGGATGATTAAGTCAACCTTTCCTTTGCTGCGAATCAATTGCTCGATGGTTTGTCTTTCGGTTTGCTGGATGATTTGAATCGCGTCTTCGGGAAGTGATGTCTCTTTCAGCCCATCTCGAAGTGCATTTACTAAGGCAATGTTGGTGTTAATCGCTTCCTTTCCGCCGCGTAATATAACGGCATTTCCGGTTTTTAGCGTCAAACCAGCTGCATCTACGGTCACATTTGGCCTTGATTCATAAATAATCCCAATAACACCAAAGGGAACACGAACTTGTTCGATCGTGAGTCCGTTTGGCCGCTCGATGGTTTGGATGGTTTGACCCACAGGGTCATCTAACTCTGCGATTTGTTCAAGGCCTGTAATCATGTCTTGTATACGAGTCTCATCTAAACGTAAACGATCCAATTTAGCTTCAGTTAAGCCCTGTTTTCTACTGGCATCTAAATCTTTTTCATTTTCATTTAAAATAGTTTCTCGTTGTTGCCAAAGTACTTGGCCGATATGGCGGATAGCCTTATTTTTTTCCTCACTACTTAGGCTGACAAGTTTACGTGATGCTGCTTTTGCTTGTGTTGTTAGCTTTTCGAGCAAAGGGGAACACTCCTTTTGGATGATAATAAGACAAGTTGATCCCGATGGATCACTTCTGGAAGAAGAGGCAGAGGCTCACCTTCATGGCGTTTGCTGATGAGCTGGTCTATATCGCGACTTGACAGATGAACAATACCTTTGCCAATAGTTTTTTCTTGGTGACAAATTTCCACTACAGAACCTTCTACAAAATCACCTGTTGTTGAAAGAATGCCTGCAAGTAATAAACTAGAATTTCCTTTTGTTAAAGCTACATATGCACCAGTATCCACGATTACACTTCCTTCCGCTCTTGTACCATAGGCAATCCATGGTTTTTTCTTTTTTAACGGAGTATCAGCAATGAAGTGTGTTCCAATTGTGTCACCAGCGATGATGTGTTGTAAAACATGAGGTCTTTTACTATTTGCAATTCGTACATTTACACCAGATTGAGTAGCAATCTGTGCGGCTTGCAGTTTGGTTTTCATTCCGCCTGTACCGACTGAACTGCCATTTCCTCCAGCAATCTGCCAAAGTTCAGGCGTGATCGCTTCGATCTGATGGAGCAGTTTGGCATTTTTGTCTATTCGGGGATTTGCAGTGTACAGACCATCGATATCCGATAACATGATATAGAGGTCGGCCGCTGCAACTAAGGAAACCAATGCGCCAAGAGTGTCGTTATCTCCAAAGCGAATTTCTTCTACTGTTACTGTGTCATTTTCATTAATAATAGGGATAATGCCGTGATGCAAAAGAGGTTCTATCGTATTGCGAATATGAATAAAACGTTTTCGATCTTCGATGTCAGACCGAGTCAGTAATAATTGAGCTACAGGAATATGATAGTGTGCAAAACTTTCTTGATACTGTTGAATTAAAACAGATTGCCCAACTGCTGCTGCCGCTTGTTTTTCAGGCATAGTCATTGTTGTTCGATTCCAACTCAAAGCTCCAACACCGGCAGCAACAGCGCCTGAAGTGACGAGGATCAATTGGAGCTTTTGTCGGTGTAGGTATACCAGTTGCGAAACCAATTGATTCACTTTAGATCGACTCAAGGAACCCAATTCATCAACCAAGCTGCTAGAACCTACTTTTACGACAATCCTTTTCAACTGGAAATCCCTCCTTTTTTGAAGTAGTTTTATAAAAATAAAAAAGCCATTCATCCCAGAGAAGGACGAATGGCTTCGTGGTACCACCTTCATTGATTTTATATGAGGACATATAAAACCCACTCTATTAGATCATATCGGTTCTCACCGACCCGCTTTTCACGAGTAGCTCTGGAGGCGGGATCTGTCTCCAGGATGATAGGATTTTCCAGCCGAGAATCCTACTCTCTAAACATCCCAATTAAGACATGCTTCACTCCATCATTGCTTGCTGAAGTATAACTGTTCCATTACGATACCGAATTTACAAGTCAGTTGTCAACTAGTTTTCGAACCAACGATTTCACTTAAGGAATGAACCCCTTTTTCTTCTAAGATCGCGAGTAATTCTGTATTGATTTTACGGGCTATTCCCGGACCTTCATAAATCATTCCCGTGTACACTTGAATCAAATCTGCTCCTGCACATATCTTTTCATATGCATCTGCTCCTGAGAATATACCGCCTACTCCAATAATTGGAGTTTTACCTTCGGTAATATGATAAATATGACGAACAAATTCTGTTGATTTCTGGGTGAGTGGTCGACCGCTTAAGCCTCCACTTTCTTGGGTAAAAGGAGAAGAATGCAAGTTTTCCCGGGAAATAGTGGTATTGGTAGCAATGATACCATCGATTCCAGACTTTATAGCCGTTTGGATGATATCCTTCATCTGCTCCAGATTGAGATCTGGTGCGATTTTTAAAAGAACAGGGCGATAAGAGCTTGTCTCTTTTAGTAACTCATCTCGTGTAGATAGTACGGAAGTGAGTAATTTTTGGAGTGCATCCACGTGTTGAAGATCACGAAGGCCTTCTGTATTGGGAGAACTGACATTAAGAACGAAGTAGTCTGCATAATCATAGAGACTCATCAGTCCGCTTCGATAATCACTGCTTGCTTGGTCATTGGGGGTATCTTTGTTTTTACCCAAGTTGATCCCGATTGGGATATTTGGTTTGGGGAGGGTTTGAAACGTGTTTTTGGCATCTTCTACCCCATGATTGTTAAAGCCCATGCGATTGATAATCGCTTCATCTTCTACCAAACGGAAGAGTCTTGGTTTTGGATTTCCAACCTGGGGCCTCGGGGTCAATGTTCCCACTTCGACAAAGCCAAACCCAAAAGCAGCTAGCCCATTATAAACATTGGCATGTTTATCAAATCCAGCCGCTAAGCCTACAGGATTAGGGAAAGATAGGCCACATACTGTACTTTCTAAACGTTTATCTATTATGGTAAATCTTTTTTGAATAAATGTGCTGATTTTAGGTGTGCTTTGCATCACTTGCAAAGCCCGAATCGTCATTGTATGAGCTTGTTCCGCATTCATCCGAAAAAGGAATTTACGAAGCGATTTATATACCATTGGTAGCGTCCTTTCTACAAAACATATCTAAAGTAGCATACCATAGAATACTGAGAAATAAGAGGATACTTTGTGTTGAAAATTGTATGTGGTCTATTTTGGATTTTCAGATAATTTATTTTTCCATCAAGAATGGAGGTTCAAGAACATTTAAGTTGCAGCTATCCTCGTACCAAAAAGGACACTCATGGTAATCGTATTTAAATAGAAAAGTATATTAATTAGCATGTCTAATTTTACACATTGTTTTGAAACAATGCAGACAAAAATGAGCATTTATTTTGATTGAAAAGAATTTTAAAATATAACTATATTCAGTGAAAGGGTGAAAACCTATGAAAAATTGGAAAAATACTGCAATTGCTTTTAGCTTAGCAACTGGACTGTTAATAACTGGTGTTGCAACCACTACGATAAATATTACTTATGCTGCTCCAAAAACAGTAGAATATCATCAACATACCCATCATCATGATTTCCACCAACAAACCATTAGAGAAATTAAGAGTAATGCAGCAGCTGGTAAAACAATAAATAGCGGACACTTCTCACTTGGTTCCAAAACGAAAGATATCGTAAGAAAATGGGGAAAACCAGATAAGGGATCAGATGCCGTTCACCTTTACTATAATAAACATCAAATCAGTTTCTTTGCTGAGAAAAATCATGTATATCAAATCAATTCTTTTGATAAAAAGTATCATGGTATTACTTACAAGGAAGTAAAACGGGAATTAGGAAAACCTGTTAGAGAAATAAGAGGCGATGATGGGGTTTATTTAACCTATAAAGCTGGAAAACATACATTACAAATTGACTTTTACTATAACAAAGCAGGGAATGCTCCTGATACAATCAAAGAAGTACACGTTTTTTAATTAGATCCATCTAAGATAGATTCATCAGCAGAAAGCAATTCTATTAATTTGGAATTGCTTTAAGAATAATATCGAATTTGTTTCCTGCGACGAAGGTGGCAATGGACGAATCAACAAAGGGCAGAAATCTTGCTATACTGGACAAGTTTATCAAAGCTCACAAAAAGGTGTAAAACCGAAAGCGGAGGTGATCATGTTCAAAGAAAGCCCTGCTTCTGCTGAGTATAATGTTGGGGAAATATATTAAGTGAAATAGGATGTTTAAAAGGATAATCCCTCTGCTCTCTGATAATGGAGAGACAGGGGTTTTTTAATTGAGAACGTTTATAGTTCCTAATAGGGGTGCAATTGTCATTCTAAGAAATGAAAGGTTTGCAGTTTAACTTTTAAACTGAAATGTTATTTAATGGGGTTTTGTGGAGATCTCCCGATCCCATACTTAAAAAATAAAAACCGCCAAATGGCAGTCAGTTGTAAACATTAAAGATAACCATGTATGAATATTCATCTCTTTGTACGACTTGGTGTATTTCTGCAAATTTGTTTTCTATTAGCTTTTTTTCCAATAATTTAGATAATACTTTATCAAAATGAACCCCACCAAATATTTCTATTTGTTGGGACTTTTTATAGTTTGTAATGTCCATCCATTCACCCCTAATCTTTTTGGCATGAATTCTCCCTTTTCATAGACAATCAAATCGGATAGAGGAGTGTTCAGATTGATTCTATCTCCTTCCTTAACTCCATTTCTGCTTTTTCTAATCCCGCTAAATCACCGTATTCCACCTTGTATATTGGAAGATCCTTATGCAAACGTAAGCTCATATCCATTTGCTGCTGTTTGGGGTACGTATTCCAAATCCATTGGACGTTTTCAATCAAGTTATCGATATGACCGGAAAAGTGTAGACCACAGTAATGATGAAGCATGGAGTTTTTCTTCGCTTCTTTCGATTTTACAAAACGAAGTAGAAGATAAAATGCGACTGCTTTTGGAGGGAAGCCAAGGGTAAGTCCTAACAAGTGATGAAATTCAGGGGAGTTTGACCGATAAATGTTTTTTGATTGTTCCAAAAATTTTTCTCGTAATGCTTCAGTTTGGAAAAACAAACGATATCCCTCATTATCTCCACGAAATTTGTTCATTTCAAGAGATGGGTAGGATTGATAATGATTATACAGGAGGTCTTCGTTCCATGCATAAATGGCAGGTTTTATTCCCAATAAAAAGCCTTCTTCAAAAGTTAGACCAAAATCAGGATAATCAGTCAATGTGATGTTCCTTTCTTGGAAAACTATTGCCCTTTCTCTTTTCCCCTGCCTCTCTACTACTAATCCTATAAAATTCAAGCAAAAGAATAAAAGTCTTTCAGATATGGTTACAAATAATGATTTATTAAAAATATGCCATTCCAGCACATAAGAGTCAAATTTGGAAAATAAGTACATAGGATGAAATACCCTCTAGTTCTACTATAAATGGTTCCCCTGCGCTGAAGCAGCACAGGGGAGGCCCACATCCGGTATGCAGTTATGAAGGAGTCACGCAGCAGCCGAATCCGTCAGGCAATGCATGATCTTGGCCCACTGCTTGTTGACTCGATCGAGGTGCCTCTTCGCCTTACCGAGATGACGGTCGTCGATCCACCGTCCCGTCGTGGTCTCCTCGGTCAAGTCAGACCAGAGGTTGAACTGACCCACACCTTCACACTCGAGGGTGATTCCGTAGTACCAGACTCCATCTTCGACGCGGGTCAGCAGGATCTCGGTTCCATCTTCCTTGCACAGGATACCGCGGAACTGGGGCCTAGACTGGGTCTCCAGCACCAGTACCGTGATTCGACCGACACCCTTGCGCTCCCAGACACTATCTTCCCTCTCGATGTACGGAGTCCAAGTGGTGGGGAGGGGGATCACGTCGATCTTCCCAGACTTGCAGTACGAGGGGGTCAGGCCATGAATCCCTTGAATCACGCCGGGATTTTCCATCGAGTACAACTGGGACTCCAGGCGGTTTGCGGCTGCGAACTTCCCGTACTCGTACTCGTCATCCTCCCCGTCTTTCGGAGTACGCACTTGCACCGCTTCCGAATACGTCCTGGTGTCCAGCGGTCGCTCGGTCCCGTCTTCCCACCAGGCCTCGCTCAGCGTGAGTCGGTCGCCGATGATGCTGAACTCGCCGCTGTAGAGAGGAAAGCCGTCATTCGGCATGCCCCTCACTTCGTCACCGTCGAAGACACGGTAGAAGCTCCAGTACTTGTGCTCCGACGATCCGGGAACGTAGACCTGGTTGCTGAGGGGATTGGAGAGGTACTCCGCGAACTCCTCGTCATCCATATTCGCTGGGTTGACCAGATGGCGGGTGGTCGCCTGAGTTGCCTCCCAGTAATTCCAAGTGCTCACCAGCAGAGGGGTAAACACGACCCCGTCTTCGACCTCGACTCGCTCATACACCCCGCCGTTGTGGGGGTTGACGATGAGGACATCCTCACCGTTCTCGTCGCTGAGGAAGATGCGGAAGCCCTTGAGAGACATCGACTGCATGGTTTGCCTTCACTTTCGCTTGGATGTGGACTTTTGCTTGCTTACCCTTATTGTAAATCAATATTTTATTTGTGAACATAGAATATGAAGAAGAGGACACGATATTTTTCCTAACTAATAATAATTGCCTAAACAGATGGAAGTGGGAATTCGTTGTTCTTTTTTTGTTATATTTCTTTAGTTCTTTTCTATCGTTTTCTTTGTGTTAGAAATATCTTTCTTGGTCAACAAAATGTCTGATATAATACATACTAGTTCCAATCGTATGCAGGAGGATGTCCTACACAGGACATTCGGAAAGGTATGGAATGAGTGATCTGTTCCATGACGAGGTTGCCTTTGCGAGAATGGCAGGATGCCTTGGCGCGGACGTCGTTCTACTAGCTTTTCTTTCACCCAAGAGTTTGGCCTCGGGACATGGCTCGGTTACCCATGTGACGAAGCTGTTTCACATGGAAAAAACCCTGCCGAGCAGCTGGTCGAATCTGCCTGAGGGAACGCTGTTCTTCGAAGACGATTACGAATTCGGGGAATGGCCGAAGGTCGAGAACCGGATGGCCGAAGGCTGGAGTGGACCCACCGTCAAGCTGACCGACCTGACAGAGGGGCAAGTTGCTTGGGTGCAAATTGACTCCCAGCTCTGGGTCTTCCAGAAGGCGGGGGACTTCTTCCACTGGTACCACTTGCTCAAGTAGCAGTAACCCATAGGAGGAAAAGGGCACACCCTCCCGCGTAAACACGCCCCCATACAGGAATCATCCTTGTCAAGGATCGATACTTGTGTGGGGGCGGCGCATTTCAAGTCAAAGTTATAGAAAGAAGTTAGAAAGAATTAGTCATTAGAATGATTTCGGTGATTTACAGGAATGGCGAAAATATCATAGCTCACGCCTTTTACCTGAACCGTATGATCATCATTTTGTGTTTTACAAGCATGTAGCAGTTCAATGGTAACAGAGCCATTTTCTGTTTCTAATGTCACATAGGTTATATTGGTTGTCTTCATCATCGGTTGATCTCCCCTTCACACCTATCAGCCAGCAGTTGTTCGATATACTGTTCGATCTGATGGATTTTCTCAAGATCAAAAGTCGCGATATCACAAATCATCGAAGTATGAAGCTTTCTTACGTCACGGATGTCACTTGAGTGGATAAACGTACATAATTCCTCTATTTGCTGAGCAGTGAGCTGGATAGGCTCTCTACTTTGGGTGGCGATCGGCTCTCCATTTTGATAGAGGAAGTAGATTGCCTCGATCAGTGCAAGACGAGAAGTCGCTAAGCGTAAATGATCCATACGGATAACATAATCCTCTTGCTCACAACAATAGACCAAGTATCTAGCCAACTCTTTCCCGATCTGTTTCATGTGTGCCAGTGTCATTTATACCCCTCCCAGCGAAGATAAACTCGACTTGATCTCTTTCAGGGGAAAATATATATTTAGCAGATTCATAAAAAAGTGTAGCGGTCATCCATGCGAATATAATGAATGAAATCTCGAACTACTTTACTATCTCCTTCGATTTTTAGTCGTAAATCCATATCTATCTCCTCTTCCTGCTGGTAAATCTATCTTTATTTGGCTTTATTTTAATCGGGTAAGTCTATTTTTACTAATCCGAAATATCAGAACAATATACTGTTGACTTCCTAATTTTCGGAATGTTATACCTATAATTAGGAAAATAAACAGTAGATGGGGATGTATCTACCGTAGGAGAGATGAAAGTTGCTTGATCTTGTTCAAATTGGCGGCATTTTACGTGCAGAACGGAAAAAACTTAAAAAAAGTATTGAAAAGTTGTCCGAGGAAATTGCCCTTGGTGGTACGACGATTAGCTTGATTGAGCGTGGAATGCCAACAGTTAGCTTGGAGAAGTATCAGTACTATGCCGAGAAGTTAGGCAAAGGAATATTATTTGGGATGGCAAGTGAAGCGGATAAGAAAATTATTGCTTTGAAAGAGAAGTTGCAAGATATCGAGGAAATTTTGGTTCCGAATCCTAAAAAAGCTTTTGAGGACTTAAAGAAATTAAATCAAGAAGAACAAATCGAGAGTATTCCAATATTACAGCCATTTGTTTCATTTTTAAAGGCGAAGTATTACTATGCTAACAAAGACTGGAAAATGGCACAAGATTGCTATTTGCAATCAATTCAAATCTCTGAAATGCAACCGGAATTAGCAGTTGATAACCTAATACCAAGGTGTTATTTGAATTTGGGCATTGTTTATTATCAACAAGACCAGTTTCATCAAGCTTTGAATTCAACAGTCAAAGGATTGGATTTTTACCATGATCAAGAAGACCAAAATTTTCATTTTGGGTTACTTTTGCTTAACAAAAGTATTTATTTAGAACGATTAAACTTACTAGAAAAATCTCTGCTTTGCATCGAAGAATTGGAAAAACATATTAGAGCGAGTCTTTCACTTGAACAGGAATTCCGTACTTCGGTAATTATTCGTATGTATATCATGTATGCAAGTGTTCTAAATAAACTTCATATGAATGAACGCGCACTCGAGTATGCTAAAAAAGGGGTACGATTAGCAAAGACGAATAATGACTTTGAGTATTTATTTAGACTGTGGGCACAAATGAGCATTATTTATGAGAGTTTAAATGATATTCCAAATGCAGAAAGGTATTTTCTAAAAGCAATGGATTTAGAAAATACCCTCCAAGGGAAAGAAGAACTTTTTCCATTTGCGTATGTCCACTTTGCCAAGCTACTCATAGGAAAACACCAATGGAAAAAAGCAAAACAACTTGTCGAGCGCTCAATACAAATCTGTCGAAAGATTAGAGATAATTGGATACTAGCACAATCTTTGTTAGTCTTAGGGGAGTGGTATATTCAACAGAGTCACCATAATCAAGCTGTTTCCCTTTGTATTGAAGCAGAACAAATATCAAGGGAATATATGTTTGAAGAGTTAACGAACAAAAGTATGTCAAGCTTATGTACTTGCTATGATGCTTTACAAGATAATACGAACTTCTTAAAATATGCAACAAAGTTATATCGTTCAGAGAGAGGAGTTAGCTAATTATGTATGGTGGTGGGGCTGCTGATCCTGCGGGAGACCATTGGCATACCATTTTATCCAATAGTCAGAAATATAAGGATAGAAAGTAGTTTATGGTATCCGATGTAATTTTATAATGGAAAAACCCTGCACTCATTTGGTATAGAGCAGGGTTTTTGATCTACTACCAAAACCATCAATTTCCCTTTACCTTAATGTTCTCCTATAGTAGTATGAAACAGACGTAATTGATGAAATATTAGATATATTCCATTTGCACCATCATCCATAATAAAAATCACCTACTTATAAGTAAAAGAGGTGAAGGATGATGAATGATTTTGTAAGTTTGTTCTGGGGCAGTAATGATGATCAAAAAGAAGATGAAAAAGCAGAGAAAAAATCATTTACGCAAGTCTGTCCGAAATGTGCGACAAGGGGACGGTTCTCATGTCGCATTCCAATCTGATAATAACCTGAAAATTTTGAAATTAAATAGTTTTACTTAAACATGTATGGAATAAGATAGATTAATTATCTCATTCTTTTTCTTTTGATATGGTTTTACCATTTTATGAATCATTATTTGATTTCCATAAGAGGGATATGCGACGCAAGAACCGTCCCCTTGTCGCAACACAAATTGTTGTTCATTATCGGGATTTTGATGAATTACAGTATGGAGTAGAGCAGTGTGCCCAGTTTCTTCATTTCAAGCCAGTGTATACATAATAGAGTTCGTTTTGCTAGAACAAGGAAATCATGGGACAAATTGTACAAATCAAAAGAGTCATCCAATAGGTGACTCTCATCTATATGTTGTCCTTATATATCGGGAGCCTGGACATAGACTAACGCTTGTCCAGACTCAACAGAAATGGGAGGGAAATGATGTGTAAGACGCCCGCTGGTGGTCAGCGAACCAGCCATGCCCTCAGCGCAAGGGGAGTACCAGGCTGCATTTTCTTCGTAACCGCTGCGCGCTCTCCGGTAACAGCAGCATTTTCCGAGGCAATAGCAGCCTTTTCCGCGGCGATGTCCTCGAAGAAAACGTCCCACTCCGAGGCGATAGCAGCCTTTTCCGAGGCAATAGCAGCCTTTTCCGAGGCGATGTCCTCGAAGAAAACGTCCCACTCCGAGGCAATAGCAGCCTTTTCCGCTGCAATTTTGGGGTCGAACACGATTATCTCAACCTCCAGAAAATATTTCGGTTTATTTGATTATACTATTCTGACAAAGGAATGAATAGTATAATTTTGATGTCTTCTATCTATCAGCGACTTCAGACTTATTTCGAACTAAGATAAGAGAGGTTCACCATTTCCTTTGATTTATTGAAGATATAATGATAATAGCTGGCTCGCCTCCCCTCTATTGCGAGGGGAGGCGAGGTGATGTCCTTATGAATCACCTTCGGTAACGCCAGCTTCCAATTCGGATGCCCTTACGGCGTCATCGATTGCAGGTTTAAGGACTTCTAGCGGGACGATCACAACAGCAGCGTCAGGGCCGATTTAGTCTCCGTTCAGCTCACGAAGACCTTCGATTTCGTCGATCGACACCCCAGTGCCCATGACCGATACACAGACGTCGTCAGGCCGTCGTCGTTGTTGCATTGACGATTGCCTTCCGCAATTCGGTGAAGCTCACTCCAGGAAGCCCGAAGACATCAGGGCAGGTCTCCCCGGTTTGGGACCTCCGCTTTCCTCGCTTCTTGCTTGTGGGCGGGTGCCCATACCTCACAAGCGTAATTGTGGGTTTGCCAGGTGGATTCATCCTCTTCTCTTTCTGCTCGAGGGTGGAATCTTGTTGGGAACTAGTCCCGTATGTATTGTATCATATTTCTGATTATTAGGAAATTATTTAAAAACAAATAACTTGTGCAATATGCCAATCGAATTGGTTTTCTTATTAAGTTGAAACGGTCAGTAAGTACAATTATGGTGATTTGATGAAGGTTTAAGTTAGATGATATAAAAGAAAGAGGATTGAAAAATCATTTATGGTTTAAACTATTTTATATATCAAAAAATAATAGAGTATCTGTTAGGAGTATATTATTTTTCAGATAGATTCCACTTCGAAATGGCATATTTTTATAGAAATTAAATCTATAAAAATATTAATATAGATATATTATTTTTGAGAAATATATTAAAGGATTGTTAACAAGGAGAGTTGTCACTTTAAAATTAGGGGGAATTTAAAAGTGAAATCCATAAAGGTTTATCATTATGATGCGTTTAGCAAGGAACCTGACAAAGGAAATCCAGCAGGTGTTGTTTTTGATGGAGACAGTTTAACCGTTGAGGAAATGCAGGAAATCGCCCTTAAAGTCGGCTTTAATGAGACTGCTTTTCCAATTAAATCGGATAAGGCAGACTTAAGAATCCGTTATTTTACTCCTGGTCACGAAGTAAATTTGTGTGGACACGCAACAATGGCAACGATGTATGCCTTACAACAGAAAGGAATGTCGGCTGGTAAGGCAAATTTTACATTGGAAACAAAAGCAGGTGTTCTACCAATAAAAATCAATTCAAGCAGGGATAATGAAATATATATAACGATGAAACAGGCTTCACCACTGTTTGAGGAATTTAACGGTTCAAAAGAAGAATTAGCTAAATCAATTGGTTTAACAAAAGAGGACATAGATCAAAATTTACCTATCTTATATGGAAGTACAGGTACATGGACTCTCTTGATTCCAATTCATAAACTTGATGCCTTCAAAAAAATGAAGCCTGAAAATAAGTTATTTCCAGCCATTTTAAAAGAAATGCCAAAAGCATCCATTCACCCATTTTGTTTAGAAACCTATGATTTTAATGCCCATATGCATGCTCGACACTTCTCTTCACCTTATTCTGGAACAGTAGAGGATGCAGTAACAGGAACTGCTTCGGGTGTTATGGGAGCATTTTATGCTAAGTATATAGAGACCGATTTTAAAAAGTCTCTAAGCCTTATCGTAGAGCAAGGACAGGAAATGGGGAAAGATGGTCGAGTTATCGTAAATGTCTCTGAGTTTAAAGGGAATTATGACATCGAAATCTCTGGAAATGCAGTGTATGTGAGAGACTTTGAAGTCGTTTTGTAGAATAGGGGGTTATCAAATGGCCTCATCTAAAGTATTGAAATTGTAAATATTTATTGTGTGGATTTTCTTTTTTATCGTGGTATAGTGGATAGTACATAGGGATCTATTTCCTACTACCTCCATTTGGGAGAACAACCATGACCAACACCACCAAACCCTCCAAGCAGACTCAGCCCTCGCGGCAGGAGACTCTCCTCCGTATGGGCAAGATCAAGACCATGCTGGACGCCCGAGCGGCAGTCCGCGGGGGGCGGTGAGGTCTAGCACCAAAGGAGTCCGGCCCGTTGATATTTTCGGATATCGGCGGGCCGGCTGATTTACTTTAAAAAAATATTAGGATTCCCCCTTACTTTTGATAGATTCTAAACGATACGGATGGAAATCTCCAAAATCAATTGGATTAAAAAAGTGAAAAAGACCCATTAGGGTCTTTATGTATGTATGATCGATATGTGATGGAACTTAAAACACTCATTAACTCCGCGTTTTAAACCTTCGAAATCTCGAAAGGGAATAACAATTTGTATAGAGTCTGTGTCTGGCTGTATTAATTTAAACCGAAGCGGGCTGTCATGCTTGTACTGCTCCCATAACCATAACGCGTTTTCCTCTACATCTTCTACATGGCTCATAAATTGAATTCCGCAATATAATATATTCACTTTAACGCTTAGAAAGTAAGAAGATGCTGCGGCAACATCTATTTTCTTTTTAGCTTGGTAATCTGAGAAGAACTTTGTAGCTTTTGGCGGGTAGCCGAGAATATCACCAAATAGGCGTATGTATTCCGGGCTTTTACGCTCTTTACCATAAATGTCAGTCAGAAAACGTTTTTTTAATATTTCGTCTCGGAAATATAATGTAAATTCCTCGTTGTCATCGTAATACGGATATACGCTAAGCTTGTCCAATTGAACAGCGTCTAACTTCGTATGATTTTCGTAGCAGGATGGTTTGATACCTTGTAAAAAGCTATCGACAGAGGATAAATACATAGCACCACTCCCAAACAAAGAATTAGGATGAATATATCATTTCTTGGAAAAAAAGAAGAGAGAAAAGCTCTCTTCTTTTTCTTACGTCTCTTTCATTTCGCTGGAATTTTCACGTCCGCACTCTAGGCAATATTTCCCGCCGTCATGAGTTGTTTGAGTTGTGCCTTCGCAACAAGACAAAACTTAGCCTCTAACCTATCCCTGCAATTCCCATTTAACCTGTGAAAGAAACCATTTACAAGCTAATTCAATCCGCTTTTTAAGTTCCTTTTCGGAGCTGCCTTCGATCAACATATGTGCAAGACGTGTAAGAACATAGGAATTTTTTGAAAATGTTTGTCCTACTTCACCGTAGGGCTTGTACTCAAATACCCATTCGGGTGGTTCATTGGTTGGTAAAGCAAGAAT
Source organism: Shimazuella sp. NTD250 (assembly GCF_059510375.1). Taxonomy (NCBI): domain Bacteria; kingdom Bacillati; phylum Bacillota; class Bacilli; order Caryophanales; family Thermoactinomycetaceae; genus Shimazuella; species Shimazuella sp. NTD250. The sequence goes on from NZ_JCAJZS010000004.1 coordinate 375,892, forward strand.
AGTTCCCTCCTCTAAACCAAAATAAACCCAGGCAGATAATTTGTCAGGGTCAAAATTCTCTCCGTCATTTGCAATCTCTACTGATGCTCCAGCTTGTAATTGTATATGAATCTGGGCCATATCCACATCATAGGAATACTTTACACACTGAGAAATATGAGCTCCAGCTGGTCTGCTTGCTATTTCACATAAAACAATGTCATCATCATCTGTATGAAAAATTTCAGCATGGAAAGCAGTATTCTCAGGTGTATTTAAAGCTTGTATTACATTTTTGCAATACTGTGTTAATCGTTTGCCTAGCGGATTATTAGGATGAAGTTGACTGCTTCCTGTAACACCACTATGATCCAAATTGGCAAAATTTCCACCAACTGCTTCTGTGACACTGATAAATACAACTTCTCCCTGTCTTACAATGCCATCTACAGTATGAAGAGTTCCATTGATAAATTCCTCAGCTTCCAGATTATAAAGATTTGGATTAGTTTGAATAAAGGAATCCAAGTCTTCTTCTGAATGAATAATAGTAGTGCCGATTGACCCAAAACCATCTGTAGGCTTAATAATAAATGGAAATCCATTTTCATTTATAAATCTATGCAAATCTATTACATCGAATATTCTTCTATATTTGGGTACCCTTAATCCATAAGCGGATACTTGCTCTTTCATTATTACTTTGTCTCGATATTGAAGTGCACTTTGAGCGTTCTGCCCAGTAATATTTAAATAATCTCTCAATTTAGCTGCCAATAAAATATCCGCTTCAAAGGCTGCTACCACTTTATCAAAGGAAAATTGCCTATCTAATTGAATTGCTCGATGATAGATGAATGGATTATTTATGTAGTCTTCTATTACCTCTACATGAGCAAAAGCATCTTTTGGAAAAGTAGAGGCTGTTTCTTTACTAGTAAAAAGAACCAACGGCTCTCTTAAATCTTTAAAAAGTTTCTCATAAGGTAATCTTTCGTGAGAAGCAAAATTCAAAATCAAAATACTCAATTTCTACACCACCTAAACATTTGATTTTATAAAAGTATGACTATTAAAAAATGAGAAAAGGATCACATAAATTGTAATACATTTAATCATCAGAAAGATCGATTAGGCTAAATCAAATATAAAACTATTTAATTTTAAATATAATAATTCAACATAACTATTTAGTAAACAGAAAGATTATAAAATTACATATTTCTTTACAACAGGAAAGTATGTATAATTTAATATAATAAATAGAAAGAATTGGTCGCTTCTTGTAAAATATAGATTTACATTTGAAAACATTATGAGAAAAATGAAAGGTAGAACCATATGAAAGCAGTAACTACTAGCTATTATAGGAAACTTTTGGGGTTGGCATTATTAATAGGATATTCCATACTAACTTCTATTTCCCAAGTTTACTACGGAATATCTATTCAAAATACCAGTCCAATCCTTTTTGTTTTTATCAGTTTTATGATTACGTTTCTTGTTTTTCATTCACTTGCTTTATTTCGCTCTTCCAAAAAAATAACTAGGATAACAATAGGAAATAAAAAAACTTGGCTAGATATTTTTATTATGAATGCTACCACAGCCGCTATTTATATTTTTTTCTATGTAGCACTAAAATATTGCGAACCTGCCATTGTTAGTTCTATCGAATGGGGTATAGGACCGGTGTTTGCTCTACTATTTTTAAAAGTAACAACACCTCATTATCGGATGAGTTCCTTTAAATTAATGGCTAGTACTGGCATTTTATTAGGTAGTGTTTTCCTTGTGTTAGCTTCCTTAAATGGACATTCTGGATTATCAGTAAGCTCTTCTTCTTTTCTTATGCTCGGTTTACTCTTTTCTTTTCTTACTGGAGTGGGGAATGTAATCATAACCTTTTATTCCAAAAAACTAAGTGACAATGGATGGGAGACATCAAAGATATTATCAAATCGACTTTATCTGATTATTCTGATTACTGGGATAATCGTTTGGTCAGATGGGTCATATGCTACTATTCAATGGGAAACCTTTTCATGGATTTTTTTAGTCACTCTAACAGGTACCATTCTACCAATGTATCTACTGCAATTGAGCATAAAATACACCAATCCGTTGATATCACTCATTATTACATCCCTAATACCATGTTTTACCTTCTTTTTTCAAATGTTTGATCCAAGAATTGAATTGTCCTATTTTACCTTATTTGGTATTTTAGGTATTAGTATATTTGGTTTCTTGCTACTTCTAAGTAAAGAAACATAACCTAAAATTTTTGAATAAAAAAACACTCTACATGGAAGAATTATGTTTTTTTATGGATTGATGTCGTGTTTTTTATAGGGAGTCCTCTGTTTGTATGTCGCATCTAGTTGTAATTATACTTATCAAAGATCGTGAGACAAGAGAATCGTTTCTAGTACGCATGAAAGCGATAGGATAGATAGAAAAATTGTAAAATCCCGATCTCTTCATTGAAACACAGAGAAACGGGATTTTATCTATTGAATGTATGTAAATGTATATGGATTTAAAATTAGGGTCTCCCTGCATCTTGACTCAGGGAGACTTCCACAACTCATCTAGGATGTAATGTCATAGATCTCACTCAGAGATCTGGGACACCCTCCTAATGTTTCAGAGATATGGAATGCAGGTCTAGCTCGATCATCTCTTCTCAGACAGACCCGGAACCTCTCAAGGAGGTCCGAGTCTGCCCGTTTACTTCATATGGATGTGCTTACGGCGAGCCGATCAGATGGTCGGCTCGCAGGTGTGGACGTAGTTCCTGAGGAACTTGTCCCACTCAGCGGAGTTGGCGAAGAGCGCCGTGCCTTCGTACGAGAGGGTGACGCCGCGGGTGAGGTTCCACACGCGGGTGGAGGGGTCGTCCTGCTCCTTCCGCGGGGCGAGGACGCCGAAGGTGATCATGAACCCGGCGATGTAGAACGTCCCGGAGTTGAAGTCGTTCGCCAGCTCCCGCAGCACCCGTAGCTCCTCAATGAAGGTGTCGTAGAGCGAGCGGGATATGACGATCTTGCCCGGGCGGAACGTGGTCCACAGCATGACGCTGTTATCACCTTCCCGCTCTGCCAGCAGGCAGTCATCCCACTGATTTTCACCCTTGACGCATCCAGTGTTGCCGTTCAAGAGATACATCCCTTCTCTTCTCTTACAAGGAAATGTTGTTCGATGATTGGATGATCTTGACGAGTCCAATCACCTTTCAAGGCTAGATCCTACCTTGTTATTGAAATAGTAACATATAAATAACAGTATAAAACATTCGTTCTAAAAATATATGATTTTATTATGAGGGGTGCGAAAGATACCCATATCCTGAGCTAGATAAGCTTCAAGTTTGATAGTGAGATCAGGGAGTTAGCATGAATACTTCATTGAGCATGGGAATTTCCAAATGCTAGAAATAGTTGAGTAGATTCTTAGCTTACTGTTCGTCTCCCATTGGAACAAAACTAATTTTGCTCCTTTCTAAATTTCTAGGTTAGTAGAATGAAAGATGGAATGAGTATCGAAAAAGCCATGTGCATGTAGACGCATGGTTTAAATTATTGTGTTGAAGCTTCCTTTTTTATTTGTGCAAAATGGGAAACAATTAGGATACATCTTTTTGTAATAATAAGAATAATCCCAGAAAAAAGGAAAGATGCAAAATGGATACTTTCTCAAAATTCCTTGGTGTTTTAGTGGTAACAAGTGCTTTACTGCTTGGGGGTATAACTATTCCTCAAGAAACGAACGCACAACCAAAATGTTTGGTCAAAGGGAGTGCAAACATTAAATCATGGAAATTGTCAAAAAATTACGTCTTTCATGCTCCTAATTCCTTTCAACCAAAACTTGATATAACTCTCTATGGAGATGCCGCAGGCGATTATAATCCTGTTCTAGAAAATTACAAAGGATTTATGGTCGGAGGTGGAAAAGGTGAGAAATACACTAAAGAAAAGAAAACGAAAACCTTGGTTTTGTCCAAAAAAGTGTTAGGTAAAGGCAACTATACCCTATATTACTCAAACGGTGGAAAGAAAACTCTTCATATAACGTCCTTTTGTCTGCATGGTTAATAGAAAGAGCCACTCGATGGGAGTGGCATTTCTAGTAGAAAAGAAAACATTTAACCACTGATCCTTCTTTTTCGGAGACGCGTTGCGCTATTCTGCAATGTGAGCTGATAATCCGGTCTGTCCCACAGCGACATAGTTTCCGAGTACGTGGCGGTCTGGATAATCCCCATCATTTTGACGCCGGAAGGGGATGGGTTCTTCTTCGAAGAGATGCTCAAGACGTGAACGCCAAGCTATCTTCGCTGCTTCCACTTCGGCTGTTGTGATGCGACCGGTTCCGTAGATCGCATGAGTGGACAGCACATCCATGCCAGAGAAGAAGAGTGTGCCGTGAGTGATAGGGAACAGCAGTTGTTCTAGTTGCCCGTTGATGCCTCGCGGCGAATAGTCTATCTTCGGCCCCCAACGGTCACTGACAGTATTGCCCGCTTTCCTTTCAAACCGCCATCGCCGTAACGATAGCGATTACCTTCATCTCTGTAACCATAAGCCAACCCATAAGCAAACACCCGGTCCACCCAGCCCTTGAGGATGGCTGGCATACTAAACCACCAGAGCGGAAAATGGAATATCACGACGTCGGCGGCAAGCAGCTTCTGCTGCTGTCAACATCGAAATGGCAAAAGGGTTGTTGTTTGTTTTTGCCATGATGAACATCATGACAGCGTAAAAGCGAATCCAGATGCCTGTTTGGCTGCATAATGTTGCAGCAAGAATCACCCATACTACTCGATTACGAAATACAGTCGCTAGTTTCTGTTTAGGGAGATTTGTATTGGACATAAACTTCTCCTTGATAGTTATAAAATAATGTCGAGAGAGTTGGTTTTTTTATTCTTTCAGATACGTTTTGACAGACAGAAAAAAATAGCTAAAAATCAATTCGATTATTAATGAGGGGCTAAATAAGATGAAAACCAGACAATTAGGTTATTTACATGAATTTATACAGCCAGCTCGTATTGATTTTCCTAGATTCTTTAGGCAAAATAAAGTGCTAAAAATTGTTTTTTATCGTCAACCTGCTTTTTGATATACTTTTTTTACATGCAGGATGATGCTGAAAGTAAAGGACTTGTGATGAGTGATCTGTTCACAATGGAAGACCTCCTCCGTGAAATGGACAAGCTTGGCGGTTTTCAGACGAGCGAATCGGTCAGGAAGCTTTTCAACGAGCCTACAGCCAATGGCTTGTGCTCGGCTTCAGACCTTGCAAACACGTTCAACCAGTCGCGGAACCATCCGAGAAATATTCAGATTCGGGGTATTACTTCAGAAGGAATGCTGTTCTTCGAGTGGGGTTACTCTTTCGGAGGATGCATCAAGCCCAAAGTGCTGAAAGATGGTGAATGGGTTGGATACACTGTCAACCTTAATGACTTGACGGACGGTCAGATCGTATGGGTGGAGAGTGTTTCCGATTTCTGGATCATTCGGAAGGAAGGAACTCGCTACCGCTGGTTCCGATTTTCCAAGAACTAGTTTCCTTTGGATTGAACCTTGACCTTGTCGGATGTCCTCCTAAGGCATCCTCCTGTGTGAAACGCCCTTGTACAGGATCATCCTTCTTAGGATTGATTACTTGTACAGGGGCGACGCAATGATATGAATAAAAATAAGCTTAAATAACAGGATAATCCCGTGTTGTCGACCTAACAATATCGAGAACTCGGGATTTTCCTTTTTTTAATTCCTTTTTTGGAAAGTCACAGGTAATTCTTTTATCGAGTAGACAATAACACTCGGGTTCATGACTGGTTCTTTCTTATCCTTTAGTTTGAGTTGATTCATTCGTTCAAACATCATTTTTAGTGCAATATTTGTTTCCAGTCGTGCTAATGGAGCACCTAGACAAAAATGAATGCCATGTCCAAAAGCGATGTGTTTCAAATTGGTTCGGTTAAGGTTAAATTGATCTGGGTTTGGAAATATGGATTCATCACGGTTTGCTGCTGCGATCCAGACGTTGATGTCGTCGCCTTTTTTGATCTGCTGCCCTCTTAGAACGACATCTTTCGCAGCAACCCTGTTTACATATTGTACAGGCGACCGGTATCTCAACACTTCTTCTAAAGCTTTTGGGATATCTTCTGGGTGAGAGCTTAGATGTTTTTGGACTTCAGGGAATTCTGTAAAGGTCAAGACAGCATTATTGATAAAGTTAGTGGTCGTTTCATTGCCTGCGACCAGCAAAGTGATCAAAAAAGCTAGTAGGTCCTTAGTGGAGAGTTTTTGACCGTCAACCTCTGCTTTGAGCAGATTCGTTACTAAGTCATCTTTGGGGTATTGTTTGCGTTGTTCGATTAAACTTGAGAAATATTCACTCATTTCCTTTTGACATTGGAGGAACGCCGATTCTCCTTCTTCATCAGTAGGTTGTTTTAATAACATGAGTGACCATTCTTTAAATTTTGGTTGATCCTCATAAGGAACCCCCATCATTTTTGCTATCACTTGAATAGGAAGAGGAATTGCTAAATCACTTATTACATCCATTTCCTCATGGTCAATGATCTTATCGATTAATTCGTTCGTAATTTGTTCAATCCATAGTTTCATTTCATCAACGGCTTGTGGGGTAAAAACTTTTGCTACTAACATGCGGAGTTGGTGATGGAAAGGAGGATCACTGCATTGGATTCCTCTAGTTAATGGATTTTCTTCTACTTGCGGCATAAATTCAGAAGAGAAAGTTTCATGATCGCTCAAGACGGTTTGTACATCATCATAACGAAAGACATGCCAGCCACCTTTTGAACCAAAAAATTGCATGAAATTTTGGTCGTAGATCACTGGATTTTTCTCAGACATTTTTTTATACCAAGGGTGAGGATTAAATATATTACGTTCCATTATACTCCTCCATTAACTATATTTTTATTGAATATAGAATATACTAATATGTTCCATTAATGGACGGAATACCAGAGAAGGAAAAAATGTGATGTTTTCATGTTTTCTGGATGAATGTGAAACGTGATCATAAGATTGCATATAAAAGTGGATGGGTAAACGAGTTCAAAACAATATCGTAGACAAATGTATCAGAATTTCTTTTGAAAATGATCTTGCAATATTTGCTATAATCCTAATAGGAATAATTGTATTTGCAGGAATGGCGCTATTTATAAAGAGATGAAAGGGGAATAATAAAATGGATAAATACACCATAAAGCGAGCTGATTTATCCGATTTAGATTATGTAGCACAGTTATTTGATCAGTATCGGGTATTTTATAATCAAGTATCGGATTTAGCGAGTGGTAGAAAATTCATTCTAGAAAGAATGGAGAACCACCAATCAGTTATTTTTTTAGCATTAGAAGACGAAAGAAGTAAGGTTTATCCATTAGGATTTGTTCAATTGTATCCGTCTTTTTCCTCTGTTTCTATGAAAAAACTCTGGATTCTAAACGACTTATATGTAGCTGTTTCTGCAAGAAAGAGAGGAATCGCAAGAGAATTAATGGCCAGCGCAATCCATTATGCAAATGAAACAGGAGCCAAAGGTTTGATTTTGGAAACTGCTGTTTCGAATCATCAAGCGAAAAGACTTTATGAATCAATTGGGTATAAAAAAAATGTCCACAGTGATCACTATGAATTTATTCTAAAATAAAAAATAATGTTAATTTTAAAAGTATTCGATTTTTTGCGGATGAGTCTATATTCAATCCATTACTTGATCATCATTTCACAATAATGATGTATCTTTTTCTGCATGTTGTAGCCATACTTGGTGTATTATGTTACAATAACTAACAAATACTTTAATGCATTAGCATACTAAAGCGAGTGTGAGAAATGAGTCCAGAAGCATTTGAAAAACCAATTGGGTTTCAAGATGTTCCGCCAAAGCTTGCTAGAAAAAAGCGGGAAATAGAGTCGCGTTTATCTCATGTATTTTCCAGTTGGGGTTATCAAGAAGTGATGACACCGATGTTAGAATATGCGGAAACAGTAGGACGTGCAAGTGCAATTTCGGAAGATAAGATGTTTCGTTTAATTGGCCAAGAACGAGCGATGTTGATCCTACGTCCAGACCAGACTGCCCCTATCGCTCGAATGGTAAATTCCTTACTTCAACATGAATCCCTGCCTTTGCGCTTGTTTTATCATGCAAGTGTATTTCGAACCCAAGAATATGCGGCTGGTCGTCGCGCTGAACTATATCAATCAGGTGTTGAGTTGATAGGGGAACCAGGAGTTAAAGCAGATGCCGAATTAATAGCATTGGCGATAACGGCTTTGCAGGCTTGTCAAACCTCTTCTTTCCGCTTAGTTGCAGGGCATGTAGAGTTACTTGCAGGCTTATTAGAATCTATTTGTCCATCTGAAGAGCAGAGAACACAATTGACAGATTTTCTGATCAACCGTGACTATGTTGGGTTTGAGACGTTATTGCGACAGTTAGAAGATAAAGAAGCTGTAGCTGATATTTTGCAGCTCTGTAGAGGATTGGATCGCAAAGAGTATTTAGAGCCTCTTTTGTCTCATCCTTCTAATCGTGTTGTAAAAGCGACAAAACAGCTTATTCGTATTTGGGATATCTTAGCAGATTATGGCTATGAATCTTATTTGACTGTAGATATACGTTTACTAGGTAATATTGAATACTATACAGGCATGTATTTAGAAGGATTTGCGGATGGAGTTGGCTTTGCTATCTTAAGTGGCGGCCGATATGACCAACTCTATGAACAGTTTGGCAGGTCACTCCCAGCTACTGGTTTTGCCTTTCGGATGAATAACTTGATTGAAACTTGTAACATTGAGTGCTTGGAACCAAAGAAAACGACTCTGTTCTATCCAAAGCTAAAGCGAAAAGCAGCAATAGATAAAGCCAAAGAACTGAGGTCATTAGGATATACGGTGGTACTTCAGATAGATGATACACAGACAGATATTGTATGGAGGGAAGAATAGGTGGAGCTTTTAACGATTGCTATGCCAAAAGGGAGAATTTATGAAGAAGCATTAGCAATACTTGCAGATGCTGGTATTCCTGTGCCTGATGATCTGACAAAAGAAACACGCAAGCTGATCTTGACAGCTCCCGAAGCTCAGCTTGCTTTCTTTTTAGCCAAACCGATGGATGTAGCAACTTATGTGGAGTATGGTGTGGCTGATCTTGGGATTGTCGGCAAAGATGTTTTATTGGAAGAATCGAGAAATGTTTACGAATTACTAGATTTACAGATTAGTCCATGTCGTGTAGCTGTTGCCGGTCTTCCCGATAAAGAGACAGTGAATGGTCGGATTGCTACGAAATATCCGTCCATTGCTGAAAAATATTTTCGCAGCATCGGGGAGCAAGTCGAAGTTGTCAAACTTAACGGTTCTATCGAATTGGCACCATTGATTGGATTGGCAGACCGGATTGTGGACATCGTCTCGACAGGTCAGACCCTTCGGGAAAATGGGCTTGTTGAACTTGAAACTATCACCTCTGTAACCTCTCGACTTATCGCCAATCGCGCAAGTTATCAGTTGAAATACAAACGTGTAAATCGCTTTTATGATCAATTGAAGAAGCATATTGAACGGAGGGGGAAAGGTGATTAAGATTGTTCGGGTGAGTGAATGGCAGCCTAGGGAGAATCTAGTGGAGCAGAAAGGAGATATTCTTTCAAGGGTTCAACATATTATCGACGAAGTTCGGATCAAAAAGGATGCAGCCTTATTTGCTTATACGAAAGAGTTCGATGATGCGAACCTCCAATCTTTGCTCGTAACCGAAGAGGAAAGGCAACTTGCCATGCAGCAGGTGGATGCAGCCTTTTTAGAGGCCCTTCAAACGGCAGCTGGGCGAATTCGTTTGTTTCATGAGAAGGAGAGAGATACTTCTTGGTGGAACATGGAGAAAGATGGTTCTATTTTGGGGCAGCTTGTTCGGCCGATGGATCGAGTAGGGATTTATGTACCTGGGGGAAGGGCAGCATATCCTTCTTCTGTATTAATGAACGCCATTCCTGCTATCGTAGCAGGTGTGGAAGATATCATAATGGTCACACCTCCTGATAAAAACGGGGCAATTCCAGCGACAACTCTTGCGGCAGCACAAGTTGCAGGGATTGAAACAATATACAAAGCAGGCGGAGCACAGGCAATTGCAGCACTTGCATATGGAACAGAGACAATTCCAAAAGTGGATAAAATTGTAGGGCCGGGAAACCAATATGTTGCTACAGCAAAGCAATTGGTATATGGTCAAGTGGATATTGATAGTTTTGCAGGTCCAAGTGAAGTGGTGATAATCGCTGATGAGCAAGCAAATCCAGCATATGTTGCCGCTGATTTGTTAGCACAAGCAGAACACGATCCAGAAGCTGCCGCAATGTTATTTACCCCGTCAAGGGAGCTTGCAAAAAAAGTAGCAGCGGAAGTAACAAAACAGACAGCCAAGTTGGAACGAGTATCCGTTATCGAAGCATCTTTAAAGAAGCATGGCGCGATAGTGCTTACTTCAGATATTAAAGAAGCATTTGCCTTATCTAATCAGGTTGCGCCAGAGCACTTAGAACTGATGTTAACCAACCCATGGGAATATCTCAGCCATGTACAGCATGCAGGTGCAGTGTTTTTAGGTTCGATGAGTCCAGAGACAGTAGGAGATTATATAGCTGGGCCTAGCCATGTATTGCCAACTAGTGGCACAGCTCGATTTTCTTCAGCTCTGAGTGTAGATACATTTGTGAAAAAAACGAGTCTTATTTCTTATAGTAAGGAAGCATTGCAAAGAGATAGCAAGCAAGTGATAACTCTAGCGGAACAAGAAGGTTTAGGAGCACATGCGGCTTCGATTCGCATTCGGATGGAGGATGGAAAATGAACAGAAGAGGTCATGTGGATCGATCCACCAAAGAAACACAGATAGATGTAAATCTTTCTTTAGATGGAGAAGGGAAAGCTAATTTACATACAGGTGTGCCTTTTCTAGAACATATGCTGGATTTATTTGCTAAACACGGACAGTTTGATTTAGCTATCCGTGCGATCGGTGATAATCATATCGATGATCATCATACTGTAGAAGATACAGGAATTTGTATCGGCAGGGCAGTCGATTTAGCGTTAGGGGACCGGGTAGGTATTCGAAGATACGGCAATGCTTTTGTTCCGATGGATGAATCTTTAGGACAAGTGATCATTGATCTTTCTGGCAGGTCACATCTTGAATTCCGTGCTGATTTCCCAAGTAATCGAGTTGGGAACTTTGATACCGAGCTCGTGCATGAATTTTTTTGGAAACTAGCATTAGAAAGCAAGATGAATTTGCATGTTATCCTTCATTATGGGCGCAATACGCACCACATGATAGAATCACTCTTTAAGGCGTTGGGACGAGCTTTGCATGAGGCTACGAGGATTGATCCAAGTATCAAAGGTGTTCCTTCCTCTAAGGGGGTATTAGGGTGATAGCTATTATTGATTATGGCATGGGGAATCTATTTAGCCTCAGTCAAGCCTTACAACGATTGGATCATGCATATGTAATCACAGACGATATTGATATCATACAGCAAGCAGATAAGCTGATTCTTCCAGGAGTTGGGGCATTTGGCGATGCAATGGGAGAGTTGAGTAAACGTAAATTGACAAATGTTATTATGGAAGAAGCCATACGAGGTAAGCCCTTGCTGGGTATTTGCTTAGGAATGCAGTTACTCTTTACTAGCAGTGATGAACATGGATATTATAGTGGATTAAATTTATTATCTGGTCATGTAGAAAAAATGAATATGGACTTACCAATTCCACATATGGGTTGGAATTGGTTATCTTTTCGTCATCCTCATCCACTGTTTCGCAGCCTCGAAGAAGGACATGTCTATTTTGTTCACTCCTATCATGTGAAGGCAACAAATCCGGAAGATGTGATTGCGACTACAGACTATAACGAAGATATCACTGCTGTTGTAGCTCGTAAAAATGTTATTGGTATGCAGTTTCATCCTGAAAAAAGCGGTCAACTCGGTATGCAGCTCCTCCATCAATTTGCAGAGGGGAGAATATAGTATGGGATTTACAATCTATCCAGCAATTGATATTCGTGATGGAAAATGTGTACGACTGATTCAAGGAGACTATAATCAAGAGACTATTTTTCATGATTCCCCACTAGAAATGGCTAAAAAATGGGTTTTAGAGGGAACATCATGGCTTCACTTGGTGGATTTAGATGGAGCGCGTTCAGGCGAATTGACCAACAGTGAAGTGATCGCGTCGATTGCCAAGGAATCTGGTGTATCGGTTCAAGTCGGCGGTGGTGTTCGTAATTTAGAACGTTTGGAATATCTCCTCTCTTTAGGCGTGAAGCGTGTAATTATTGGTTCAGCTGCTATAGATAATCCAACATTTGTAAAAGAAGCACTAGCTAAATATGGAGAGCAGATTGCTATTGGGTTGGATGCTAGGGATGGATATGTTGCCACACATGGATGGCTGAATCAAGGGACAACTACAGCGGTCGAGTTAGCCAAACAGATGTCAAATTATGGAGCTGCTACTTTTATCGTTACGGATATCGCGAAAGATGGATTACTCTCTGGTGTGAATAGTGATATCGCAATACAAATAGCCAAATCATCAGGGGGACAAGTCATCGCATCAGGTGGAGTAGCAACAGCAAAAGATATCGAGCAACTAAAAACATTAGAAGTCCAAGGTATTACAGGAGTTATTGTAGGAAAAGCATTATATACAGGTGCAGTGAAACTCGCTGACGTGCTAGGGGAGGTAAACCGATGATTACCAAACGGATTATTCCTTGTTTGGATGTAAAAGATGGTCGAGTGGTAAAAGGAGTCTCCTTTGTTGGCTTACGAGATGCTGGCGATCCTGTTGAACTGGCATCCCTATATGACCAAACTGGTGCAGACGAACTCGTATTTCTAGATATTTCTGCTTCTCATGAAGGTAGAAAGACGATGATTGATGTGGTGCGTCTTGCAGCAAGTAAATTAACAATCCCTTTTACTGTGGGTGGTGGTATTCGCAGTGTAGAGGATATGACGAAGATACTTAGAGCAGGAGCAGACAAAGTTTCGCTTAACACTGCGGCGGTGTTACAACCAGAGCTCATCCAGGATGGTGCTCGCCGTTTTGGTTCGCAGTGCATTGTCGTTGCGATTGATGCTAGGTTCGTAGAAAATGAACGCACATGGATGGTATATACCCATGGAGGAAGAGAGTTAACAGAATGGACAGTGCTCGATTGGGCTAGACGTGCAGTAGAACTCGGTGCAGGGGAAATCTTATTAACGAGCATGGACCAAGATGGACAGAAAAATGGATTTGATCTGGATTTGGTTGAGGCTGTATCAAGTGCTGTAACTGTACCAGTCATCGCATCAGGTGGAGCAGGTGATGCAGAAGACTTCGTGAAGGTATTTACAGAAACGAAAGCATGTGCGGCCCTTGCTGCTTCTATCTTTCATTATGAAGAAGTGAGCATTATGGAAGTGAAATCATTATTACGGGAAAGAGGAGAAGAAGTGCGATGGATATCAACCAGATAAAATGGGATACAGATGGACTTATACCTGTTATTATCCAACACGCAGAAAGCAAACAAGTGCTTACTCTTGCTTATATGAATAGAGAAGCATATCAAAAGACGCTAGAGTTAAGAGAAACGTGGTTATACAGCAGATCACGTCAAGAACTATGGCATAAAGGAGCTACTTCTGGTCATACACAAAAAGTAGTGGATATCTCTTATGATTGTGATCAAGATGCTATTTTATTGAGTGTTATACCAAATGGTCCTGCGTGTCATACTGGTAGTACAAGCTGTTTTGAAGGAGCTGAAGAAGTGCAGACCTCACCAAGTCAAGTATTGTTAGACTTAGAAACATTAATAGCTAATCGCCACGAGAAATTACCTGAAGGTTCCTATACCACTTATCTATTTACAAAAGGCGTAGATAAGATTGGGAAAAAAATAGGCGAAGAATCAGCAGAAGTCATCATTGCAGCAAAAAATGAATCTAAAGAAGAATTGAGATATGAAGCAGCAGATTTGATTTATCATTTGATGGTGCTCTTACAAAATCAAGGAGTCCCTATGAATGAAATCTATGACGAATTAGCTAGCAGATATATTGGCAGAACGAGCAAGTAATAGAGAAATGATCCTTATTCTGTAATAGGGGTCGTTTTTTTGTTGATAGAGGTCAACAGCTTCTTTTGTATGGACCTCAAATGCTTATATTCATTTGTTTATTCTGTTAAGCAAAAGTAGGCTAGATGTCAGTCAATAATAATTTTTTATAGGGCGTTCTATTAAAACGATTGAATAAATATAAATTAAAATGTATAATAATTCATTATAGCGGTACTGTAGGGGTGATGATTGGTGAAAGTAGCTGTTGTAGGTGCTTCGGGGTATGGCGGGGTAGAATTGATTCGTTTATTGGAGCAGCATCCTTATTTTGAAATAGGTGCAGTGTTTTCTTCTTCGCAGCCAGGAGAAAGGTTAAGTTCTGCTTATCCGCATCTGGAATCACCACTTATTTTCGAAGAATTGTGTGTAGACAGCATGTGTGAAGGGATAGAGGTCGTTTTTTTTGCTACTCCACCGGGTGTTAGCAGCAGGTGGATTCCTGAGTTATTAGAGCATGGAATCTGTGCGATAGACCTCTCCGGTGATTTTCGTTTAGCTGATCCGAAGGTATATGAGAGTTGGTACCAAAAACCAGCAGCACCAAGTGATTATCTCAATCAAGCAGTATATGGGCTCAGCGAGTGGTTTCAAGATGACTTGCTACATTCCCCTCTTATATCAAATCCGGGATGTTATCCAACAGCTACTTTGCTGGCATTGGTGCCACTTCTTCAAGCGAAAATAATAGATCCCACCTCCATTATCATCGATGCCAAATCAGGAGTAACTGGAGCTGGACGAAGTGTACATCAAGGAATGTTGTTTAGTGAGATAAATGAAAATGTTCGTCCCTACAAAGTAGATAGGCATCAACATGTACCCGAAATTGAACAATATGCCAGTCTTTTTGCGGAAACAGACGTAGCAGTAAGTTTTGTTCCTCAGCAAGTACCGATGAGTAGAGGAATCCTAGTCAGTATTTATGCTGCTAATATGAATAAATATACAAATAAAGACTTGTATAACCTTTACCACTCTGCATATGAGCAAGCTCCTTTTGTTCGAATCAGCGGACAACAATGGCCGGAAACGAAATTTGTGCAAGGGAGTAATTATTGTGATATCGGTTTTCATGTAGATGCGCGGACAGGACGCATTATTTTATTATCTGTGATCGATAACTTGATGAAGGGAGCCGCTGGGCAAGCAATCCAAAATGCCAACATTCGCTTTGGATTTCCAGAGACGGCTGGCCTCTTGTTTTCACCCCTTTATCCATAATCAATAGACCAAAAGAAAATCAAACATGAGGAGTGATATCCAGATGAGTCTAGCAGTCCCAGCTTCTCTTTTTCAAGTAAAAGATCAAGCTAGTATTACCTCTCCTAAAGGCTTTGTATCAGCAGGTATACATGTTGGGATACGAAAACGAAAACGGGATTTAGGGGTACTTATTTGTACCGTCCCAGCTACAGCAGCCGCAGTTTATACGACAAACGCTTTTCAAGCTGCTCCACTCAAAATTTCCCAAGAAAATATCAACAAAGAAGGAAAGCTGCAAGCAATTGTGGTTAACAGTGGAATCGCGAATGCTTGTACTGGAGAGCGCGGGATGGAAGATGCATGGTCTATCACCGTTAAAGCGGCACAGCTTTTAGAAATCCCTGCACACTATGTAGGAGTCGCTTCCACTGGTGTTATAGGACAGTTTTTACCGACGGACAAATTGACATCTGGTCTTGAAAAAGTCATCCCGACTGCGAATGAAACAGGGGGATATGACTTTGCAGAAGCCATTTTAACGACGGATACCTTCACCAAACAAGTTCAAGTCAAGTTACAAGTAGATGGGAAGGAAGTAACGATTGCAGGTGTAGCAAAAGGATCTGGGATGATTCATCCTAATATGGCTACCATGCTGGGTTTTATTACGACAGATGCAGCGATTGAGTCCGATCATCTCCAATCTCTCTTGAGGGAAACAACGGATAAAACATTCAACATGATCACAGTGGATGGTGATTGCAGTACAAATGATAGCGTATTTGTGATGGCAAGTGGTCTTGCTGGAAATAAATCACTTCATCCACAACATGCTGATTGGAGCTCTTTTCAAGATGGTTTCGTCTATGTGTGCCAAGAGTTAGCAAAGAAAATCGCCAAAGATGGTGAAGGAGCAACTCGTTTGATTGAAGTAGAAGTAACAGGAGCTTCTAGCATGGAAATGGCACGCAAAGTTTCGAGAGCAATTGTTGGTTCCAATCTAGTTAAATCAGCAGTTTTTGGTGCTGATGCAAATTGGGGACGAATTTTGTGTGCAGCGGGATATGGGGAGCCTTTATTGCGCCCTGAACAAGTTCAGGTGAAATTAGGAACAGTTGTAGTTGTGAACAAAGGGCTGCCTGTCCCCTTTGATGAAACAAAAACATCGGAAATATTAAACCAAGATAAAGTGGATATTCACGTCAATCTTCAACAGGGAGCATACCAATCGGTTGCGTGGGGTTGTGACCTCACCTATGACTACGTGAAGATCAATGCAAGTTATCGAACATAGATGGGAGGGGCACTTTTGTCTCAAGTTATTGTGATCAAAATTGGAGGAAGTGTATTAACAGATTTGCATCCTAATTTTTTTGCCACTTGTTCCGGGTTAAAAAAACAAGGGTACTCCATCGTAATCGTACATGGCGGTGGACCCTTAGTTTCAGCTTGGGCACAAAAATCAGGAAAAGAATCGACCTTTATAAATGGTTATCGGGTTACGGATCATGAGATGCTCACCATTGCGGAGATGGTACTAGCAGGAACAGTAAATAAACAAATGGTAAGTAAACTCCATGCAACTGGTTTATCAGCGCTTGGTCTAAGCGGTGTGGATTTGCAGTTAATACAGGCAGAACAACTAGATCCCTATATGGGATATGTTGGAGAAGTGATGGAAGTAAACAGTGCTGTCCTGCACACTATTTTACAACAAGGATGGGTTCCTGTTATTGCTTCTCTTGGGGTGGATAGAGATGAGACACATTACAATATCAATGCTGATGAGGCAGCAGGCGCAATAGCTCAAGCGTTGAATGCCAATCATTTGATTTTAATAAGTGATGTGGATGGAATATTTATTGGAACTGGACCAGAGCGAAAATTACTGATGGAAGCAACACCGAGTTTAATTGAGCACTATATCCAGTCAGGTGACATCTCTGGTGGGATGATTCCTAAAGCGCGTTCTGGAATCAAAGCATTACAAAAAGTAAAAAAAGTATGGATCGCAAATGGTTCAAAAGCATTTTCATTTGACATGATTCATCCATTTGAAGGTACATGTTTGCGTCAGGAGGTATCGAGCCATGTCACTCTTTCCTAACTATATCAAGCATGATGTTTCGTTTGTCAAAGGAGAAGGTGCTATGTTGTGGGATGAAGCTGGCAAAACCTATCTAGATTTTGGATCAGGGATTGGTGTTACCAACTTAGGTCATCAGCATCCAGCCCTTACTTCTGCACTTATCCAACAAATTCATCAACTCTGGCACGTTTCCAATTTATTTCCAATTTCTTTGCAAGATGAAGTAGCTTCTCTGCTCTGTAAACATAGTGGACTTGGGGCAGCATTTTTTTGTAATAGTGGAGCAGAAGCAAATGAAGCAGCGATCAAATTGGCACGGAAATGGGCAAAAGAAGAGAAAAAGGTTTTGGAACCAGAAATTATCTCGTTTGAAAGTTCCTTTCATGGCCGGACTTTAGCTAC
Source organism: Shimazuella sp. NTD250 (assembly GCF_059510375.1). Lineage (NCBI taxonomy): Bacteria > Bacillati > Bacillota > Bacilli > Caryophanales > Thermoactinomycetaceae > Shimazuella > Shimazuella sp. NTD250. Next base: position 393,833 of record NZ_JCAJZS010000004.1, read on the forward strand.
CCTCACGGCAACTGGTCAGGAGAAGGTGAAAATCGGCTTTGATCCCCTTCCTGTTGGATTTATCACGGTGCCTTTTGAAAATATCGATGCAGTAAAACAAGCTACGAATCCACAAACTGCGGCAATTTTATTGGAAATGGTCAGAGGGGAAGGGGGAGTTTACCCTGCTTCTTATTCCTTTATACAGGAGCTTGCAAGCTGGTGTGAGAAAAACAACATTTTGCTGATGGTAGATGAAATACAAACCGGAATCGGGCGCACAGGCGAATGGTTTGCTTTTCAACATTATGGTATCCATCCAGATGTTATCACGTTAGCGAAAGGCTTGGGTAATGGATTTCCCATTGGAGCGATGCTGGCAAAAGAAGCGTTAAAACCTGTTTTTAGTCCGGGAACACATGGGACGACATTTGGTGGAAACCCACTCGCAATGACAGTGGCGAAGGCAGTATTGACAGAAATTGAAAATAGCAGCTTACTCCATGATGGAAAGGGAAAAGGTGCGTACTTCTTGGAATTACTAAAGAAAGAATTATCTGATACCGAGGCTGTTATAGAGATCAGAGGACTTGGTCTCATGATCGGAATACAATTAGCCAAACCAGTAGCACCAATTATGAAACAGTTGTTAAAACAAGGAATCGTCACTCTGCCAGCAGGAGAAAACGTATTGCGGTTGTTACCACCACTCATCGTCACTTATGAACAATTGAATCGAGCTGTACATCTGATCAAAGATGCCATTTACGAACAAACTCAACTTACTATCATTCAAAATGGAGGTTGATTTATATGACTGCCCTATCGATTCCTTCTCCGCTAAAGACCTGTACAGGAAAGAGTTTGCTGACTCTAACCGATTTTACCCCAGATGAGCTTACCAGTTTGTTAGACCTTGCTCACGAATTGAAAAAACTCCAAAAGAACGGAATAGCTTATAAGCCTTTAGCAGGCAAAACCCTCGCCATGATTTTTGATAAACCTTCTACTCGGACACGAGTTTCATTTGAAGTAGGAATGGTGCAGCTGGGTGGTCATGTATTGAATCTCAATCGTCAAGATATTCAGTTAGGCAGAGGGGAGACGATCGAAGATACAGCAAAAGTACTGTCTCGTTATATCGATGGGATATTAATTCGAACATTTGACCACGAGACAGTAGACATATTAGCGAAAACGACTACTGTACCAGTTATCAATGGGCTAACAGATTACTACCATCCTTGTCAGGCCATAGCTGATCTTTTGACACTTCAAGAGGAAAAAGGCTATTTAACTGGATTAAAGATGGCTTATGTTGGGGATGGCAACAATGTTTTGCATTCTCTGATGCATGGTACTGCGGCTACAGGAGTACATTTATCGATTTCAACTCCTATCGGATATGAGCCAAACCTAGCAGTTTGGAAAGAAACGGAGGCTCTAGCAGCAGAAACTGGTGCATCCATAACATTTTATACTGATCCACTGCTTGCTGTGCAACAGGCTGATGCAGTTTATACGGATGTTTGGGCGAGTATGGGCCAAGAAGAAGAAAAAGCGAAACGACTGAAAGATTTTGCCGAACACCAAGTAAATCAAGCAATGATGGATCAAGCCAAAGAAGACGCTATATTTCTGCATTGTCTGCCAGCTTATCGGGAACTAGAAGTTACTGCGGAAGTACTAGATGGCCCTCAATCGGTAGTATTTGACCAAGCGGAGAACAGACTGCATGTACAAAAGGCTCTATTAGTAGCTTTGTTAGGGAATTCAATTAAAGAAAAGGAGATGATATAGTAGATGTAAGCAAACTCACAAGGGAGCTTGGTGTGGCACAGGAACCTTTGACCAACGCAATTCGAGAAATCGATAATGTGTGGGAGGTGGTGCTTACTCACGAAGAAGCTGCCCGACTGTTGATGCATGCGAAACGATGCCTAGAGATGAATTCTCCGCAGAAAGCTATAGCTCGTTCTCGTCTGGAAGCAGCCAAAAGATTGCTGGCTGATGACGCAGGCTATGAGGATGCTGTTGCTTCCCTGGGGAAAATCCTGAGGCTGGAAAGCATGAAAGACAATTGAGTGAGCTTGCCGGCTGGATGTGGAGTGATCCGCATCCAGCCTCGATTTTTTTACTGTATTTTTTCTAGAATAGATTGGTAGATTGCTTCTCCATTACCGTGAATATGTCCAATTTCATCTTGGATCAAGCTCGCTAAATATTGTTTTTCTTCTTCATAAAGTGCGGTTCCTTGATCTTCTAATCTCTGTTGGAGATAATAGATAATTTCCAAATGATGGATGTCATTTGATGATTGATCATGATTTGCTTCTTGATAAATCTGCGCTTTTTCTTTTTCCAGCTTTTCAGATAGAATATTCATTTCTTCTAAAGAAAATCTCATACCATTATCCCTCCAGTAATTTTGGATAGTATGAGCGTTTGTTCTGTAAATCATACATTTTTAAGAATGAATCGAGAAAAAAGCTAGCACTTTTTGCTAGCTTTTGACATGGTTTGAATTTTTATTTTGCACCAATGTAAACCTTGCTTTTATTTTCTTTACAACAGTGGCAATAAGAATCATAAGGATACTTTCATATAGAGCTAATTCCATATCATGTTGGGTATCCCACTGATCACCTTGTAGCCCGATAAAGGTTGTCCCTGATGCTGGATCTACTATCATCGTTACCCACATTTCGATCAATTCGTAAAAGGCTCCAGCAGAAAAGATAGTGATGATGGATATGAATGCATACATTTTTGGAGATACATGTATCATTTGCTGATACCATTCTTTTAAAGGAATAACCATTAGCAAGCCAAAGGAAAAGTGTACAACCCGATCATAGTAAGCTCGATCTAATTCAAACCATTGCTTCAGCCATGGATCGATGGGTGTTCGGTATGAATAATGAGCTCCGATCGTGTGGAGAGTTAAAAAGAGCAGGATACAGAAATAGGCGAAATAGGAAAAAGAAAAGGACCGATGCAGGAAGATAAAAACAACGAGAAACAGGATAAGAAGTAGATTTTCCAAAAGCCAGCCAAACCGGTCAACAGGCGACCATGCAGCTCACAGCCAAACGGAAACATAAACAATAATCATGAGGAGTAGCGGCCATTGACTTAATCGTTTCAAAAAAAGATCCTCCCTAGCAAATGAAGTGGAAATATTTTGTTATAGTAAAAAAGTATCATAAAATAAGAGTTGTTATCCGTTTTATTGAAAAAAACTTAATCATTTTTGCTTGAGTTTCTTTCGTTTCCTCTTCTAAAAAGAAAAGCCACCATTTATGTGGCTATTTCACGATCGAAGCAATGATAGATGAAATTAAATTTTCATCCAATGGTGCATGCTGATTGAGTAAACGATACCAGATTGGTCCATAACATTGGTCAGCGATGTACTCCAAATCAATATTTTCCTCGACCTCTCCCCGCTGTTTCCCGCGTTTTATGATCTGTAGTAGTGCAGTTCGTCTTGTATCTATGAACTCTTCACGGAATTGCTGAGAGAAAGCATCATTTAACTGAGCTTCAGCCATTAAACTGCGCATGGTTTTCCCTGCACCTTGCGATAAGATTTGACAAGTCTTCCCTAAGTAGATTTCTAAGTCGGTGGAAAGTTGCCCCGTGTCAGGAATTTGAATTTCCTTTTCGGATTGTAGCTTCATCACCTCCATTACGATTGCAGGAATACCTGACCACCATCGATACAGAGTTGGCTTGCCTACTCCCGCCTCTTTTGCGATTTTTTCCATCGTTAAACTAGCATATCCCGTTTCTTCTAGAAGTCGTTTTGTGGCTGTCATGACTGCACTCCAAGCTTCTTTACTGCGAGGCCGTCCTTTTGGATTCGTTGGTTTCGACATGTTGTCACCTCTTTAGAAAATTAATTTTCAAAAATCTATTTACATAACGTTACGTAATGTATTATAATTCAATTATCAAAATAACTCAACAAAAAAAGGTGGAATGCATCATGGGAAGTCAACTAAAAGGTCAAAAAGTTATCATTATGGGTGGTACCTCGGGTGTAGGTTTAGCTACAGCACAACTACTTGTTGAATCTGGTGCAGATGTTGTGGTTACTGGTCGTGATCAAGCAAAATTAGAGAAAGCCCTTGAGCAGCTAGGCACCGGAGCAGTTGGTGTACAATTAGATGCTACTTCCACGAATGAATTAAAAACTTTCTATAATAACCAAGGAAGTTTCGATCATTTGGTTATTGCTGTATCTGGTGCCAAAGGTGCAGGTGCCTTTCGTGAGCTAGCACTGGATGATTTACGTGAAGGATTTGCAGCTAAATTTTGGCCGCAAGTTGCAGCAGCCCAATTAAGTTTGGATTCGATAAGTGAGAAAGGTTCTATTACATTTATCTCTGCTATTTCATCAAGAAATCCGGCAATAGGAACATCTGGACTTGCTGCAATCAATGCAGCACTAGAAGCAATGGTACCTAGTCTAGCCTTGGAACTTGCGCCAATGCGTGTAAATGCTGTTTCTCCAGGGGTCATCGAAACACCATGGTGGAATTGGATTCCTGAAGAACAACGTGCAGCTACCTTTGAAAGTTACGCCCAAGCCTCTACTGTAAATCGTGTAGGACAACCAGAAGACATTGCGAAGGCTATTCACTACTTGATCGATAATACTTTTGTTACTGGTACTGTTTTAGAAGTCGATGGCGGATTACGTTTAAAATAGATCATAACAAAAAGCAACCTATTCATAAAATTAGGTTGCTTTTTTGTCTTTCATCCCATCACATAATGTTTTGATGGTGTATAAGAGGCTGTCTTCTACTTTAAAATTCATCTGAAAACCTCCTGCACGTTGGAGGGAAGCAAAACCGTGAACGATACTTCTTAGACCTCTGACCAAATGCAGTGCTGCTTGTTCCTCCAAGGAAAGAGTAGAGAGTAACTGAACCAAAAGATCAATCATATTTTTACTCTTTTCTGCAACAACACTGTCAGGGACATTTATCGGTTGTATCGTCGCTTCATAAAGACCGGGATTAGCATTTGCAAAAGTAAGGTATTGTTTGGAAAATGATAATATTGCTTCTTCTCCTGATTTTCCAGCAACAGAGCGGATTAAAGTATCTTCGAGTTTCTGCATGCCCTCTCTGGCGATGTGCGTGCGTATCTCGATTAGACTACTAAAGTGATTGTATAGAGATGGCGGGCGAACTCCGAGTTTTTTTGCTAATGCTGCAATCGTAACTTGTTCTAATCCATGATCATTTGCTAAGTCAATCGCAGCATGTAGGATCTTTGATTGATCTAAACCAACCCGTGGCATTATGTTTGCTCCTTCCATTTGTTCTCCGCACGTTGTATGGCAACTACTAATGAGTCATTAGGGTTTTCTAACATTTTCCCATGTCCTGTAGCTATAAGATTCGGTTCAGTATTTTTTATTTTCCTAGCACTGTTTAAAGCTGTTTGTTTGCTCCAAGTAGCAATTGCGGGAAAGGGAAACCAAGGGCGTAAGTCACCAGAAACCGCTACTCCCCCACGAGTTTGTAAGGCATCTCCTACGATCAGATGTTTATTTCGATTATCTAATAAACTGATAGAACCCGGAGTATGGCCTGGGGTTAGCAGCACTTGGAGTGGACCGATGGTGTCCGATTCACCAAGTAACTGATCTGGAACCGTCTTAATGGATTGGGGTTTAGGTATAGCCCCTTTAATAGGAGTATTTTCTTCTCCTGCCTCAGGACTGTTGTCTCCTCGTAATAATTTTGCATCTCGCTTTGAAATGAATACACGTGCCTCTGGCAGTGCTTGTTTTAATTTGTCCAACGCTCCAATATGATCTGCATGTGCATGTGTCAATACAATGCGAGTAATCGGTTTCCCAATCTCATTTGCTGTTTTTAGAATGGCTTTATTACTACTGGGTAGAGCACAATCAATAAGGATAAGTTCATGTTCTTCTTCTATGAAATAGCAGTTTACTGGAAATACATCAGGAAAAAAACTAAGTTGATAAGTTGTGTCCTTTTTGGTTACTTTCATCTGTATCCGCTCCTTTATATATAAAAACTAATACTATTAGTATAATAACTAATTTCATTAGTTTTGTAAAGTTCTTTTAAAAAAACGATAATCTACATTTAAGATAAAATTTTCGGCAATGAGAGGAATAACTTTTCCTTATAAAAATAGTCGAACATTCTACTATTCGATTAATTTTCAATGTCATAAAAGGACTGCTATAATAAAAACAAGTAAACCGTGGCTAATGGAGGGTCAAAAGGATGAACAACGTTAAAATTTTTTCAGGTACCTCCAATTTGTCGTTAGCAACTGATATTGCATCTCGTCTCGATAAAGAACTAGGTAAAGTTAGAATTAGTAGATTTAAAAGTGGTGAGATATATGTACATTTTGAAGAGAGTGTTCGCAATCAAGATGTATTTTTAATCCAGACACTAGGTCACCCCGTTAATGAAAATTTGATGGAACTTTTGATCATGGTAGATGCTGCCAGGCGTGCTTCAGCACGAAGTATTAGCGCGGTAATTCCTTATTTTGCTTATGGACGACAAGAAAAAAAGGATGCTCCTAGAGAACCAATCACTGCAAAAATGATTGTTGATCTCCTGTCGACAGTTGGGGTATCCCGGGTTGTCACTTTAGATTTACATGCACCTGCTATTCAAGGGTTTTTTAATATTCCTGTAGATCATTTGTCTGCTTTGCACTTAATCTGCGATCATATACTTCAAAGTAAAATTTCAAATCCAGTTATCGTTTCCCCAGATGCTGGAAGGGCAAAAATGGCAGAGAAATTAGCAACGTTGCTCGATGCACCATTTGCGATTATGTTAAAAAAGAGACCTAATCACAATGCAGCAAAAGTTACCCATATCATTGGTGAAGTAACGAATCGAACGCCTATCATTATTGAAGATTTGATTGATACAGGCGGCACCATTGTAAGCGTAGTGGAAGGTCTGCAAGAAAAAGGTGCTAATCCAGCTTATATATGTGCAACACATCCTTTATTTTCGGATAACGCTGTACAAAAATTGATTCATCCAGGTATTAGGGAAGTAGTAGTAACAGATTCTATTGCATTTGAGAACTCAGGTGATTTTTTTAAAGTGTTGTCTGTGGCACCGTTGTTAAGTGAAGCGATAAAAATAATTATTACTGGAGGTTCGATAAGTACATTATTTCGTTCAGACTCCGGTTAAAAGGTAGAAGAGGAGAAAGATTCCCAATTCATGTAAGCAAACAATTCCAAATATGTTATACTGGTGGGGTACCAAACCATCAGGCATTTTTTGGCTGCTGACTGGTTGGGAGGAAACTATGAAAAAAATATCTATTCCTAAACATAAATCAGATCATAAGGTCATCTCATTGGAGATGGATGCAAGCACCTTTTTTGATCGAGCTATTAAATCACTAGAGCGTCATCAATATGATAAAGCTTTAAAGTATTTTCGCGTTGTCATGGAAAAAGAACCTGACAATCCAGCTAATTACTGCAATGTAGCTGGAGTTTTAGCTGAGTTGGGTAATTACCAAGAAGCAAACGAAATTTTACAAGCAGTCCTGCAAGATGTAGATCCATCTATGGCAGAATGTTATTACTATATGGCAAATAACGCTATAAATATGGAAGCATTTGAACAGGCAGAAGACTACCTTATCGAATATTTACGACATGATCCCGAAGGTGAATATTCAGAAGAGGCGGAAGAAATGTTATACATGGTAGCTTATGAAATGGGACGATTACCAAAGCAATTGATTGCTCCTCTGCCTGGATTTCGGGAAAAACATGAAGAAGCTGAATGGCATTTAGAAGAAGGCCGTTTTCTACAGGCTACGGAATTGTTAGAAGAATTAGCGAAAGAAAACCCTGACTATCTTCCGACCTATCATAATCTTGGTTTGGCATATTTTTATACTGGACAATTGGAAAAAGCTCGTGAGATCGTAACAACTATTTTGGAGACAGACCCGAACAATTTACATGCATTATGTAATTTAGCAATATTGAGTCAACATGAAGGAAACGAAACCATGACAAGAGGGATCATGGATATGCTGAAAAACCTAGTTCCTGTTCAACCGGCTGCTGCCTATAAATTAGCAGTCACAATGGGGATGCTAGGGGAACATCAAGTAGCATATGAGTTGTTTTCTTGGCTTTTGAAAGTGGATGAACAGCCTGAGGCAAGTCTGTATCACCATGCAGCAACAGCAGCTGTTCATGTAGGGAAACTCTCTGTAGCACATCGGTATTGGAGAAGAGCTGCTTGGCTTGATCCGCGTTCCGAGATACCAAAGTTTTATTTAGAACAGATGGAGATTTGGATGAAGGACCCAACCTCCATTCCATCCCTGACTTGCTATCATTATCATCTTCCTTTTGAAGAGTATATGCTAAAGATCAATCAAGGAGAGATGGTAGAAAAAGTAGCATTGGAATATGAAAAAAATTCACTTCTTCATACTTCTCTGACTTGGGCACTTACTCATGGTGATCGTCAGACAAAGTTACAAGTTCTCACCTTCATGCGTTGGATAAAACATAAAGAAGCTGAGGCTTTGCTGCGCCATTTTTTGCGTAAGCCAATGGAAGATGATGAATTAAAGCAGATCGCATTTTTTGCTTTGCGTCATATGGATGCAGAACCTCCATATGAGGTATTATATAATGGTGAGATGTTAGCATTAGAGGATTCTTCGAACAGCCAAGAGAAAAAGTGGCAACTAGTTCTCGCTTGTCTACTCGAAAATATGGATACTTATGAAAGTGCCCAACAACAAGATGCAAAGATGCTCTGGGATTTTCTTCGACAGTTTTCCGAAATTATGATTCGCAAAGTCGAAGGGATGGCAGCAGCTATTGAATATGTAGTTGCAAAATACTATGATTTATCACTGTCTCAAGTACAAGTAGCGGAGAAGTATAAAGTCGCATCTTCTACTGTAGCAAGAAATGCTAAGCTCATATTGCCACTATTACACCACTACTTCAAACAGATTTGAGGGGGATTTATAATGGACATGCTCAACGAAAAAACATTTGCTGAATTTACGAGCTCAGGAAGAAAAGTGGTTGAGTTTAGTGCTGACTGGTGTGGAGATTGCAAACGAATTGCACCAGATATGCCTGAGATCACACAAACATTTACTGATGAGTTCCAGTTTGCTGAGATTGATGTAGACAGTGAACAAGCAGTTGCCGAGCAATATAATGTGAAAGGAATTCCTACTTTCATCGTTTTTGAAGAAGGAAAAGAAGTAGGGCGTCTCCCAAGTAGATATGCCAAAACAAAAGAACAAGTAATCGAGTTTTTGGACTCGGTGAAATAAAGAAAAATCCACCCATTGTGGTGGATTTTTTATGCGCTCATCGTGTATTTTAATCTGCGAAACTTGATATAAGAAGCAACTCTCCAAGGAATCACATATCCAAAAGCAACTGCAAGCAATATCATCATTTCTGTTTGCGTTCCTAACATTTGCAAGTATTGATGGAGAAGAATTCGGATGATGATTATTGCGATAAAAGTATAAATGAAAACTTTATTTCTCACTGCAAAAATTTGTCCTTCTTCACGCATTTCATAATTCGTTGTGAGTATCAATGGTATAGACATTACTAATCCAAATATAATTCCCGCTAACTCATACCAAACATGAATTGTTCCTTTTTGCTGTGAAATAGCGAGAAAACTCATTAACAAAAAAATAGGAATAGGAATTAATATTCTTATACCATTGCCTTTAATAGGTTTGGTTCCACTTCTGATTCTTCTCCAAACGACTAAACTCACGATAAGAAAAACAAGTCCGTATATGGCATATTGATACATTGTATTTCGCTCCTTTTTAATTCCTGCTGTTATTGTTCTTATAAGTGTATTATAACAACTAATACACTTAATGCAATGGGTATTCTAAAATTTTTTTTTGGAAAAATGTATTTTTGTATAGTTATCAAGTTTCATCCACGGTTGGTTTATTCTATAAAAACATTACCTCATTACAGTAAATCCATTGACACTGCCATTCATTATATGTTTTGATTTTTTTGAATACTATAAACAGAAACAAGAAAGCTGAGGGTTTATAGGTAGAGGAATCAAGCATTGAAATCAAACACTAGTTACTACCCGATTGAGGAGAGATGAAAAAAAGAAGTCCGCTGTTCAACCCAGAGTCATGGTGGTGTCGTAACCTAGCATGGTGTAATAAACAGAATATGGCGACCATGACCACTTTTGTTCTGTTTACTGCTGGGAATGCCTATATGAACAACTCGCTTACGAGGTTGTTGATGGAGAAGGGGCTAGCAGAGGATGCCTCGATTTTTTATGGAGTTACAGGTCTCATCGCTTTGTGTACCCTCTTTTACACAGGGAAATTGGTAGATCGCTGGGGCCCTCGGAAGCTGGTATTTCGCTTTTTGCCAGTCTGGTGCTTTCTTTCATTCTGCTATGTGTGGGCAGAACAATTTTGGATACTCATTGGTGTACGTCTGATCCATGAATTCGTTATGGTAAGTATTACAAACAGCCTGTATGTACAGTTTATGGAGACTGTGCCCAAAGATCAAAGCAAGGAAGCAAATAGCGTTTCTCTTGCCGGCGAGTTTATTGTCATTTCCTTGGGAATCCCACTAGGAGCTTGGTTGCTCTATAGAGAGTTTCTCGTAGCATGGGGAAGCATCCCGCTTTGCTGCGGACTCGTGATTCTGCTGATTGTCTTGAAACAGCAAGACATTCCTCTGTATAAAGAAAAAGTGGCAGAGAAGGATCAGAACACCACCCAACAAAACTGGAGGGAAAAGACAAAAGAATCCTTCCGATCTGTTGACTGGGAACTCCTTCTCCTTAACAGTTCTCTAGTGGCAATTCCACTCACCAATGCCATGTATGGTCGCTATTTGCCGCTGTACATGCCAGGAATGTGGTCGGCTTGGCTCACTACAATTCAAACGATTACTGCCGCTTTCTCCGGATGGCTGGTGATCAAGATCATCAAGCGGTGGACCAAGTTCCAAGTATTGCAGGTGGTACATGGGATTCATATTCTCAGTCTCTTCATTACATTGTTTTTTTTTCATGTTGTTCCCCTTATGATCGCTGCTATGGTACTCAATGGCTGGTCTACATCTGCATTTTTGCTTGGTTTTATGCAGGATCAGTATGATCAGGCGGAGCAGAAAGATAAAGGAAAACAAAGCGCCATCAACAACCTTCCGGCAAAGCTCTCTACACCAATTGGTCACTGGGGATCTGGTTCAATCGTAACCCAATGGGGTTATGCTGGAGTTTGGTGGATGCTGTTTCCTTTCCATATCTTCGGAATGCTCGTCAAACTTCGTTTGGCCAGTAAGTCGAAGTAAATAAACCTTCATTCGAATCCGTTTGCTGACAGCAGACGGATTCGACTCGTATATAGTGCAGTGCATAAAAAAAGCTGCTGATGTTTAAAGTGTCCCCTCTGTGAAGGGACATTTTTGTTGATCAGCAGCTTTTCTTTATTAAGTTGTAACGGGTTCTAAAGACTCTTTTGGTTTCTCTAATTTAGGTGCAGTTGCTGGTACTACTGGTTTCTTCCTTTTGCGAACATCTGTTAAAAAGAAGCTGAGTATAAACGCTAGTACTGTAAGGCCAGTTGTCCAGTAAAATGCATCTTGTATACCAGACATGGAACTTTGGAGGCTGATTTGCCCATAGAGTATATTGCTTATGGAAGCTTGGGCTTGTTCAATCGGTATACCAAGTTGCTGAGACATTTGGATTGCTTGATCCATAAACGATTGCTGAAACTGTGGGTCCATGGTATTTGCTGAGTTTCGCAATAGTCCCAAATGAAATGAGGCGCGATTGGTAAAGATAGTTGTGATGAGACTAATCCCAACTGAACCTGCAATTTGTCTTGTTGTATTGGATAACGCTGTACCGTGAGCATTTTTTTCTTGCGGCAATTCGTTAATCCCGGCTGTTTGGATAGGCATCATCAGAAGACCCATTCCAACCATTCGAACCATATAAAGAACAACGATAAAGGTATAACTTGTTGCCAAAGTTAAGTTTGTAAACTCATAAGTTGTGACAAGGGTGATTAACATCCCGATAACAGCAAGGGGACGAGGTCCAACTTTATCAAATAAGATACCTGAGACAGGAGATAAGATCCCCATGAGAATTGCACCAGGAAGCATGAGCAATCCTGACTCTAGAGGTGTGAATCCTCGTAAATTTTGCAAATAAATTGGCACGAGGAACATACCGCCATACATTCCGATGGTAGTGATCATATTAATGACACTGGATAAAGTGAAGACAGGATATTTTAAAATCCGAAAATCTAACATCGGACGTTTGGAGTTCAATTGCTGAATGACAAACAAGATAATACATATCACTCCAACTGCAAGTGATACATCGACGATCACATCGTCCCAGCCTTTACTTCCCGCTTCACTTAGTCCATAAAGCAATGCCCCAAAACCAATGGTAGATAGAATCGTTCCTATAAAATCGAGTTTTAGGTTTTTGTTGGTTCCGCCTAAGTCTTTCAATAAAAAGATAGACAGGATTAGGACCAATAAACCTAGCGGAGCAATACCATTAAATAATAATCTCCAACTATAATGTTCCATCACCCAGCCAGAAAGAGTAGGTCCGATAGCTGGGGCAAACATAATACCAAGTCCAAAAATCCCCATCCCTTTTCCTCTGCTTTCAGGTGGGAAGATAGATAAGACAAGGGTCATACTCAGCGGCATGAGAAGCCCGCCGCCAACAGCTTGTAATAATCTACCTATTAAGAGTATCGAAAAAGTAGGAGCTAGACCACAAACAAATGATCCGCCAGTAAAAAAGATCATAGCTATGAAAAATAAATTACGAATTCCAAAACGTTCTATCAGAAATGCAGATAGAGGAATCAAAATCCCGTTCACGAGCATATATCCTGTCAATAACCATTCTGCATCGGTCGCTGTTACATTAAATTCGGTGATCAAATGTGGTATTGCTACATTTAACAATGTCTGGTTTAAGACGGATATAAACATTCCTAGCATAATAATCGCAAGCAAAGGAATCTGTGAACGGATAGTACGATTCGATGAATCTGTCATATTGGTTCACATCCTTTAGCGATGTATGTTTACAGTTGCATTCATTCCTGGAACAACTTGATCAGAATAACTTTCCAGTTCAATTTTTACTGGTACATATTCGACTTCTTTGGTGTAGTCACCACTTGCATTTTGAGATGGTAACAAAGAGAACTCGGAGTTCGTTGCTTTCCCAATTTCTTTTACTTTTCCATCAATAGTAGTGCCTTTGTCAACATCTACCACTACGTCTACATCTTGACCTACACTTACATTCTTGATTTCTGTTTCTTCAATATTAGCAATGACATACAATTTGTTGAGATCTACTACTTGAGCTAAAGTCTGACCGGCTGCTACTGTTTCTCCTTTAATTCCTTTGCTTTGGACAATTGAACCTGCGATAGGAGAAGTGATAGATGCAGTACTTGTGCTGGTAACTTTACCAATTTCTTCGTCTTCGGTTACTTGCTGTCCAACGGCTGCGGTCCAATCCGTTATTTTACCAGAACTGACAACAGTAACGGGTACCATATCCCCAGAGACTTTGGCATTATCAGTGGATATATACTCAGTAGTATTACGATAGTAGTTGATACCTACGATTCCAACTGCTATTACAATCAAGAATACAACAGTATTAATTGCAATCAGTCTTCCAGCTTTCATTCTTTATCACCTTATCTTTCTATTTTAACTTCTGCGTGGACTCCTAGAGTCAAGCGGTCAATAGGTAAATTGTTGACGGAAATTTTTACAGGGACACGTTGTACTTCTTTTTCAGAACTTGAAGAAGAAGTAGAGCTTGAGCTTGATTCGTACACTCCACCTGCGCCCGATCCAATCTGTATTACTTTTCCGTTATAGGGTTCATCTGATAGGGACTCTATCGTGACTTTGACATCTTTGCCGGTTTTTACTTTACTAATCTGATTTTCATCAATATAGGCTAATACGTATGTTTCATCTAGGTTTGCCATTTTGGCTAGTGTTTGACCTTGAAAAACATTTTGATTGGTATAAACACTCGTTTTTACAACAGTTGCATTTACTTTGGAAGTAAGAGATTTATTTTGGACTTTCCCTACTATGTCTCCTTCTTTTACCTTATCTCCTTCTTTAATCTTCCAATCAGTTAAAACCCCTGTATGCATTGCATCAATAGAGTACATATCGGCTTCTAAAGTTGCATCGTCGGTAGAAACATACGTCTGTGCATCTGTGACATATTGATATCCAAAAACGGCTATCCCCAAGACCACGATAATTACGACAAACGTGGTTAACCATTGTTTCATAGGCTTATCCTTCCTCTAAAATCCTCACAAGCTTCTGTAGATTAACGGAGAGCTGAGTAAATTCTTCTTCTGAAAGTTTTTCTAAATAAGTCCGATAATACTGTGCTTGTGTAAATGGGAAATTAGCGAATATTTGCTTGCTTTTATCGCTTAATGCGATCCAAACCACTCGGCGGTCCTCTTCATCTCGTTTTCGGGTCACCATACCCGCTTTCACTAAACGGTCAATCAGTCCACTCATGGAGCTGGGCTTTGAATCCAATTCTTTGCTGATTTCCACTAGGGACATGGGGCCTTTTTGATTAAGCACTCTTAAAACCTGCCCTTGCGGAATAGTCAGGTTGTACTTTTTGAAATGCTCATGCAGGATGTGAAAAGATCTTTTCACGCAATAACGCATGGCACTAACAAATTCTAGTACTTCATCATCCGTCAATCGAATATCACCTCACATTAATATTTCACCCCGTTAACATTTTGTATTATATTATTTCGGATACGAAATATCAATAGGAGAAATGTCAAATGAAAATTACTTTTATATGCTGTAAAGTGTAAAAAAAGAAATCACAGTGAGAGATATATACATTTCACGATTTTACTTTTCCCAACTCTTTCGCTTCTTTTTCAAGGTAAATATTACTTATGATCGTGTCTTTCTTTTCCAGTAAGGGGATGGAAAATATGTTAGTTGATTTCTTTAGAACTAAATATCAAAAGCATGATTTTATAAGGACTTTGCTCGAATGTGAATTTTTGTTGACAGAATAGAAATGAATAATGTTGAATCGATTTTTATCTATTTTCTTGGAGAATAGTAGTTTGTTAGATAAATCCATTCATTTCTAAAGTATTCAGGTAATGAAAAGGCAATTAAATATGATAGATATTCCTAGTTGTTTCTTATAGGTAATAACAACTACAATTATGTTTACGAAAATGAATCATAACAACAGATTAGATCTGCTGTTACAGTTGGGGTAAGAAAAATTCATCTGCTTTTTGATAAAAAAATCCTTGCAATGGTATACTACCTGTGGTATATTAATCCTTGTCGCCAAAAGCGATAAAACGCTAGAAAATAATGATTTGAAATTATTGTTAAATAACTTGACAATACATAAGTGTTCTTGCTAGAATACAATTTGTCGAAATGAAAGACTATTCCCAAATAGCTCAATTGGCAGAGCAACCGGCTGTTAACCGGTAGGTTGCAGGTTCGAGTCCTGCTTTGGGAGCCATGCTCTCTTAGCTCAGTCGGCAGAGCGCTTCCATGGTAAGGAAGAGGTCACCAGTTCGAGCCTGGTAGAGAGCTCCACAAACATTGTCTCGGCCCGTTGGTGAAGCGGTTCAACACACCAGCCTTTCACGCTGGCATGCAGGGGTTCGAATCCCCTACGGGTCACCATAGTTTCATACGGGCGCTTAGCTCAGCTGGGAGAGCACATGCCTTACAAGCATGGGGTCGGCGGTTCGATCCCGTCAGCGCCCACCATTTTACGGAGGGATACCAAAGTGGCCAACTGGGGCGGACTGTAAATCCGCTGTCTTCGACTTCGTAGGTTCGAATCCTACTCCCTCCACCACTTACATATGTAAAATCCACTTTTAGGGAGTAGCCAAGTGGTAAGGCATCGGTTTTTGGTACCGTGTACCGAAGGTTCGAATCCTTCCTCCCTAGCCATTTTTCATCTTGAGAGCCATTAGCTCAGTTGGTAGAGCATCTGACTTTTAATCAGAGGGTCGAAGGTTCGAGTCCTTCATGGCTCACCATTTATAACCTTTGATCATAGTATTAAATATATATTGCGGAAGTAGCTCAGTGGTAGAGCATCGCCTTGCCAAGGCGAGGGTCGCGGGTTCGAATCCCGTCTTCCGCTCCATATATGCGGGTGTAGTTCAATGGTAGAACATCGGCCTTCCAAGCCGAATGTGAGGGTTCGATTCCCTTCACCCGCTCCATAAACAAGAGATACCTTAATAGGTATCTTTTTTTAATTTGGCTGATTTGAAATGCTTTAAATCGATTTCGTGGAATGACAACAAAAGTAGTGGGGGTTCAAGAAGAAATAGTGTTTTATAGCTTGAGGTTTTTTTAGCTATGTTTTTATCTTTTTCGGGAAAAGTAATCCGTGAATGTAATTGGTGATCATAAATATACATTTTCTAGAATAAATATTAAAATTTTACAAATTGTATTAAAAAATGATACAATGCGCTTATCAGAATCAGAAAGAGGGTTAAACCTATGAGCAAACAGAATCCAATAAGCGTGATAGGTATGCCGATGGACTTAGGCCAAGGTAGACGCGGTGTAGATATGGGGCCAAGTGCAATACGTTACGCTCAACTACAAACAACTTTGAAAGCTTTAGGGTTTGATGTAGAGGACCTTGGTGATGTTCAAGTGCCTAGTCCAGAATCGATAGATATTGGAGATAATCATTTAAAATTTTTATCGGCGGTATGTGACGTAAGTGAATCTTTAGCAAACGTTGTATCTGATGTGATCAAAAGAAAGCGCTTTCCACTTGTTCTCGGTGGAGATCATAGCATGGCGCTCGGAACGGTTGCTGGGGTAGCAAAACATTATCATAATCTTGGGCTAATTTGGTACGATGCACATGGGGATTTAAATACAGGAGAAACATCACCTTCTGGAAATATCCATGGTATGCCATTAGCAGCGAGTCTTGGTGTTGGTCATCCTGATTTGGTTCATATAGGAGGATATACGCCAAAAGTAAAACCTGAAAATGTTGTCCTCATCGGTGTTCGTGAGCTGGATAAAGGAGAACAAGCTATTGCCCGGGAAATGGGATTAAAAGTGTTTACGATGCATGAAATCGATCGTTTAGGCATGACAAGAGTAATAGAAGAAGCCTTATCTATAGTAGGGAAAAATACAGATGGAGTACATCTGAGTTTTGATTTAGATGGATTAGATCCAAGTGATGCTCCTGGAGTTGGTACTCCTGTGCCTGGTGGGATCACCTATCGCGAGAGTCACCTTGCCTTGGAGATGATGTCGGAGTCTGGGTTAATTACTTCTGCTGAATTTGTGGAGGTAAATCCAATACTCGATCGAGAAAATATTACCGCAAAAGTAGCAGTTGCTCTTATCAGTTCTTTATTTGGGAAGAAAATTCTCTAGTTTGTGAAATACCAACTGTTAAAGGATCAACCATTTTATATTAATAATTCAAGTGAAAACATAATTTGGTGATGGATTTTTTCATGAAAAGGAATTGGGGAATATTACGTAGTAGGTTTTGTACTTGATTTTTTAAAACTGAGTTTCAAAGTAATTTATTATCGTAATCTCAATCAGTCGGGGCACCGCTTTGAGTCCAGAAGAACTCAAAGCGGTGCCCCTTCCCCTCAGGTTGAACGATGGAGCTAGAGAAGCCTCTCAAGCTCGAGGAGGAGGGAGTCCGCCTCTTCGGAAAAGTCGGACGTACCCTCCTTCAGGAAAGTGCCCGCTTCCAGAAGTTCCTGGAGCGCGATCGCGACCATGATGGTGGACTGAGCCCTCTTAGAGGAAGACTCGGCCGACGTAAGGTGCCCGATCTCGCGGAACTTTTCCGCTTCAGCCATGAGCCTTTCACAGGCATCCGCAGACCACTTGATGCTCCGTTCCACTTTCTCGCGCTTCTGAGCTCGCTCCTGCTCCTCCAGCGCCTTCTCGATCCGGGAGGCCTGTGCCTCTACCTTCTCGCCAAGCGCCTTCAGATCTGCCATGTTCATATGTCCTCCAAGGACAAGAGGGGTGGTCAAACTCAATTATAAGTATTAATCAGAATAATTACAACTAAAAAAATATTAGGCCTTTTGCTATATTAGATTTCTAACGACATGAAAACTAACTTCTTTTTTTAAAATAGTGCATACTAAGGGTACAAGTAACTTCTTGGAGGCCCATCCATGTTAACCAGCGATGTTAAAGAGTATCTGAGTGATCTAGTTGATATCCTTATTGTCAGTTTCATATTTTACCAGCTGTTGTTATTGCTCAGAGGGACAAGAGCCGTCCAACTCGTTAAAGGAATTAGTGTTGTTGTCTTGCTTTGGATCATCAGCCGTTACTTTGAGCTTCGTACTGTTACGTGGTTGATTGAAAATCTTTTTTCCGTTGGTGTTATAGCGATTATTGTCATTTTCCAACCTGAGGTACGCCGTGCACTTGAGCAAATCGGCAGGGGGGGATTTTTTAGTCGTCATCGAGTAATTCGGGAAGAAGAAGTAAACCAATTAGTAGGGGAAATCGCAAAGGCGGTACAATATCTGTCTTCCAATAACGTAGGAGCACTGATCATAATAGAACAAAGAACAGGATTATATGATTATATACGTACTGGTGTTACCTTAAATGCAGATGTCAGCTCCGAACTTATCCGAACGATCTTCGCTACAAATACTCCTCTTCATGATGGAGCTATTATCATTCAAGAATCCAAGATAACAGCTGCGGGATGCTTTTTGCCGTTGAGTGAAAGTACGAGAATATCCAAGTCCTTAGGAACACGGCATCGTGCGGGATTAGGTATGTCAGAGATGTCTGACGCGATTGTCATTGTTGTTTCCGAAGAAACTAGCGCAGTATCCATTGCTCAAAATGGGGTGTTGGAAACTAATTTATCCAATGAGGCATTTTTATCTCATCTCTTCCAACTATTAAAACAGAAGCCAGCAAAGTTGGGTAAAGAGAGGAGTGTCCAAAATGGCTAGATGGTTTCAACGGGAATGGGTGCTTCGGGTTATTTCGCTCATTCTTGCTGCTATTTTGTGGTTTATGGTATCGGAGCCAACCCTCCCTATTTCTGTTAATCGCAGTTCTACTACTGTAAGAGGAATTAAAGTTGAATATCGGTACAATACAAAAAAGTACCAACTTTTGAGCGAGAAGCATAAAGTAGATCTTGTGTTCACTGGGGACAAAAACACGATTAATCGTTTGCCGTCATATCGTGTTTTTGTTGATTTAACGAAGTTATCAGCAGGTAAATATTTAGCTCTACCAGTTTCCGTTGAAGGTCTGCCAGCCAATGTGCAAGTTCAGCCAAATCCCAGTACAATATCGGTTGAAATAGCAGAAAAAGTTACCAAAACCTTCCCTATTACGATCATTACAAGGGGAGCAGTGGCAGATGGTTATAAGTTGTTGTCTCTTACATATACTCCAACTTATGTGAGTGTTTCTGGAATTCGGCAGGAAGTGGAAAAGATCACTGAACTCACTGCTTTAGTAAATGTCAATGGATTACGACAAACGACGAACCGGGATATTTCATTATCTGTGCATAGCAAAACGGCGAAAAAGCCAAATGTGAAAGTTGAACCAATTCATGCCAAAGTAACAATACCCATTGAAAAATCACCTGTAGTCTCACCGCCTCCTCAGCCACAAGTGGAATATGGCTATCGGGATATCCCTCTTCAAATAACAGTGAGTAAGCCGCCGCCAGAAGGGTATAAAGTCGAATCGATAACAACAAATCCTCTAAAGATAAGGGTTTATGGACCAGTTGAAAAATTGAAAACACTACAATCATATCCCGCAGGAGCAATCGACTTGTCACAAGTTACAGAAGATACAACGATAAAACAAGATGTAAAGGTTGTTACGCCAGTCGAAAAAGTGTCCCCCAATAGGATAGAGATTTATGTTAAAATGAGTCGGACACCTTCTTAAAGGTAGAACATGATCGAATTGGTTATTTTTTGTTTCTTTGATGATGGAGGAATAACATGGGCAAATATTTTGGAACCGACGGTGTTCGGGGAGTAGCTAACTTAGAATTAACACCAGAACTAGTTTTCCGTTTAGGGCGTTTTGGAGCTTATGTGCTTACCAAACAAAAACAAAATGCTAAAATGGTAATCGGAAGAGATACCAGGCTTTCTGGAGAAATGTTAGAAGCCGCATTGATTGCTGGTATCACTTCAGTTGGGGTTGATGTAGTTCGATTAGGTATTATCAGTACGCCTGGGGTTGCTTTTTTAACCAAACAATTGGAAGCGGATGCAGGTGTAATGATCTCAGCTTCTCATAACCCTTTCCCGGATAATGGAATAAAATTTTTCAATGCTAATGGCCAAAAGTTAGCAGATCATATAGAAAATCAAATTGAGCAGTTGCTCAATGAAGATGAAGATGCATTGCAAAGACCAATAGCCGATAACATCGGACGTGTAGTAGATGATTCTAAATCTTATCAACATTATTTAAACCATTTAAAATCGACTATTGATATCGATTTATGCGGTATTCATGTAGTGGTCGATGGAGCAAATGGAGCTGCATACCAACTAGCTCCACAATTGCTTCGTGAACTCGGAGCGGACGTAACTACTATTCATAGTACTCCTGATGGAAAAAATATCAATGTTGATTGCGGGTCCACTCACCCAGAATCGTTGCAACAAGAAGTTATTGCAAAAGGTGCTCATATCGGTTTGGCTTTTGATGGGGATGCAGATCGATTAATTGCGGCAGATGAGAATGGTGAATTGCTCGATGGGGATAAGATTCTCTTTATTTGCGGACAATACCTCAAAGAACATGGTCAATTAAATCAAGATACCATTGTGACAACTGTTATGAGTAACATTGGCTTTTTTAAAGCTGCCGAAAATGCAGGTCTGCTCACAGAAAAAACCAAAGTGGGAGATCGATATGTGTTAGAGCGAATGCTTTCTGGAGGCTACAACCTTGGTGGTGAGCAATCCGGTCATATTATTTTTCTCAACTATAATACAACAGGAGATGGACTGCTTTCTGCAATTCAGCTATTGCGAGTGATGAAAGAAACAGGAGCGCGTTTGTCTGATCTGAGTGCTCGTGTAACAACATATCCTCAGTTGTTGAAAAATGTAGAAGTAAAGAGCAAAGAAGGCTGGGAACAAAACGAAGCAATCCAAACTGCAATCCATGAAGTGGAAGGTCAATTAAAGGAAAATGGTCGGGTTCTCGTTCGTCCTTCCGGTACAGAACCTCTGATTCGTGTCATGGCAGAAGGGCCAGATCAAGAGGTAGTGAAACAGTATGTACAAAAGATTGCAGATGTAATTCAACGTGAAATGGGTAAATAAATCCGGCCAGGTTCTTGGTTGAACTTGGCTTTTTCTTCCTTAACTCTTTACTTTTACGTGTAATTTGAATAGGATAGTGTAGTGGATTCTAAATAGTTTATCCATCTTTTGAATAAGGGGTGATGCTTGGAGCATTAGGAGATATGTATTTTTAATATGCCGTTAAGCGCCAGGACTGCAAGCGTTGCAGTTGACGAGGAGGAGGTTTATCGATTTTTATCGGCGGATGCCTCCCGGTGTTTCGTCTACACCGACGACTCTCTATACAATTCAATTGGGTGACCAGCTGAGCAAAAATAGAGGGAAGACGAAGAGAAGAAGGATACTGTACCTTGAAAATTTGATTATTGATGGAGGATTGCATATGTGTGGAATCGTAGGATATATTGGTTTGAAACAAGCTCAAAATGTACTATTGGAAGGTCTAGAAAAGCTGGAGTATCGTGGATATGACTCCGCTGGGGTAGCTATTTATAATGGAAATACGATCGGAGTAAAAAAGACAAAAGGCCGGTTGGCTGATTTGGCTGGACATCTTGATGAGAAAACATTAACTGGCCAACTAGGAATTGGTCACACCCGATGGGCTACACATGGTAAACCATCCGATGCAAATTCTCATCCACATGTCGATGGAGAAGAACAGTTTGCTGTTGTTCATAACGGTATTATTGAAAATTACATTGAGTTGAAAGAAGAGCTCATCAGCAAAGGTCATACATTCACTTCTGAAACGGACACAGAAGTGATTGCTAAGTTGTTATCGGAAATGTACGATGGAAATCTTGTTTCGACGGTGAAAAAAGTAGTTGCACGCCTTCGAGGTGCATATGCTCTTGGAATTATCAGTAACTATGAGCCTGATAAACTAGTTGCTGTACGTTTGGCCAGCCCTCTAGTAGTAGGCATTGGTGAAGGTGAAAACTTTATCGCTTCTGATATCCCAGCTATTTTGAAACATACCCGTGATGTATATATCCTTGAAGATGGAGAAATGGCTGTTTTGGATGAAAACGGTGTGGAATTGATGACCACAGAGGGTACACCTGTTAAGCGTGATGTTTTGCGCGTAACTTGGGATATGGAAACAGCTGAAAAAGGCGGATTCGACCATTTCATGCTAAAAGAAATCTACGAACAACCAAAGGCAATTCGCGATACTTTAGCTGGACGGATTAAAAATGGATTGGTTGACCTTTCCCAAGAAGTTGGATTGACAGCAGAAAGTGTAAAACAGATCAATAAAATACATTTCGTTGCATGTGGTACGGCTTATCATGCAGGGTTAGTAGGGAAAACTGTTTTAGAACAGTTAACCCGTATCCCAGTTGAAATTGATGTTGCTTCTGAATATCGATATCGCAATCCGATCATTGATGAGCATACATTGGTTGTTGTGGTCAGCCAATCGGGAGAGACCGCAGACACATTGGCTGCATTAAGAGAAGCGAAAAGACATGGTGCTCGTGTTTTAGCTATCACCAACGTGGTAGGTAGCAGTGTTTCTCGTGAAGCTGATGATGTTATTATCACTTGGGCAGGCCCAGAAATCGCAGTGGCATCGACGAAAGCTTATACTTCTCAATTGATCGCTATTTATCTGTTAGGAATGTATCTGGCACAATTGTTGGAAACAAGCGCAGTTGCATCATTTGGTACTCTGTTTGAAGAAATTCAGTCCTTACCTGAAAAAACAGAAGAGGTATTAGAACAAGCAGATAAGATTGCTGCCTTTACCAAATCAATTGTTCACCATGAACACCTATTCTTCTTAGGTCGTGGGATGGATTATGCAGTAGCATTAGAAGGATCACTCAAATTAAAAGAGATTTCCTATATCCATTCCGAAGCATACGCAGCTGGTGAATTAAAACATGGAACACTAGCTTTGATCGAAGAAGGTATTCCGGTTATTGCACTTGCTACTCAACATGCTTTGTTTGAAAAAATGGTCAGCAATATCCAAGAAGTAAAAGCCCGTGGTGCACATGTACTCGGATTGGCTTCCCAAGGGGATAAGGAACTCTTAAAATCTGCCGACGAAGTAATGTACATTCCTGCTATCCACGATCTGTTCGCTCCTGTGTTAGCAGTAGTACCACTACAGCTTCTCGCTTACTATGCTTGTGTGGAGCGTGGATATGATGTTGATAAACCACGTAATCTAGCAAAAAGTGTAACCGTAGAGTAATAAAATATTTTTTAAGGAACGGTATGAAATTTTCATGCCGTTCTATTTAATTTATAGGTTTTTTAGATGAATGATTTTTAATAACTGTTCAGCCATATAAGTAGCACTATATTTAAACCCTTGATTGATCCACTCAATGATCATTCCCAATATGGCATTAGCTTGATAACTTGCATACAATTCCTCGTCTAAGTCAGAAACATATGCCACATGTTTGGATAAATCTTGTAATACTAGCTGCTTTAATTCATTTATAATTCGATTGTGAAAGCTTGATAAAATGTTTGTTTTAACAACAAGTACATAAAAATTGGCATACTTTTCAACATGATGAAAGATCGTAATAGCAGAAGCAGTTAAATCTTTTAAGACGAATGTTTCTGCCTTTTCATATGGTTCTAGATAGGATGCAATTAAATCTTTGATAACATCATGGACGACTTCGTCTAACAGCTCTTCTTTAAATTGATAATGCTTATAGAACGTGCCGCGATTAAGGTCTGCTCCCTGGACGATATCGGTAATTGTAATCTCTTTGAATTCCTTGCTTTTCATTAAAAGAAGCAAGGAATTTTTTAATGCAGTTTTAGATTTTATTATTCTTCGATCTAACTTTTTTTCAATGTTAGTCATTTACAGCCTCCCATGTTGATTTTCTACAGTTAACAAACAACTATGTATGGTATTAGTGATTAGGCGACAGAACACTTGGTCTTTGCTGATTGAAATGTTTTACATAAGAGTATTATACTTTTTATAGAAGTTAATAAACATCTGTTCATTAAAATTCTGATTTTATTGGACAATTGGAGGAATTTATCATGAAATTAACAGATAAAGTCGCAATCGTAACCGGTGCAGCTTCAGGTATGGGGAAACAGATTGCTATTTTGTATGCCAAAGAAGGAGCAAAAGTTGCCGTATCGGACTTGAATTTGGACGGTGCTAGAGCAACAGTGGAGGAGATTGAAGCTACTGGAGGTATTGCTTTTGCGATTAAAACAAATGTGGCTGAAGAAGCAGATATACAAACTTTAATCGATACTACAGCAGAGAAATATGGGACAGTAGATATATTGGTGAATAATGCAGGCATAATGGACAACTTTGAGCCTATTGGTGATGTAGAAGATGATAAATGGGATCGCATTTTTGCTATCAATACAAAGAGTGTCATGCGTTCCACTCGAAAACTTCTGCCTATTTTCTTAGAAAAGCAAAGTGGTGTAATCGTTAACATTGCTTCAGCTGGGGGATTGTATGGGGCCCGTGCAGGTGCAGCATATACTGCATCCAAACATGCAGTAGTTGGTTTGACAAAAAACACTGCTTTTATGTATGCGGAACAAGGCATTCGCTGTAACGCGATCGCTCCCGGTGGAGTTGAAACGAACATCATGTCATCTATGACAAACATCAATGAATTTGGAATTTCTCGCCAACAACTCGGTATGGCAATTAACCCGAGGACAGGAAAACCAGAAGAGATTGCAAAAGTTGCATTATTTCTTGGCTCTGACGATTCTAGTTTTGTAAATGGTACAGTTATTACGGCAGATGCAGGCTGGTCTGCTTATTAAGATAAACAATTTTGATAAAATAGAGGAGATCATCTGAGTTTTCAGATGATCTCTGTTGATTTATTTATTGAATGTTTTGTATATTATCTAGCGGATTTTGCGTAATTATTTAATAAACTCTAGTAAATCTTTGTTGAATCGATCTCGGTGTGTGATATATAGACCATGAGGAGCATTCTCATATACAATAAATTTATTATTGGGTATCAATTGTGCTGATATTGCCCCACAATATTCAATTGGCATGGACTCATCACTGTCGCCGTGAATGATTAAAGTTGGGACGTCTATTTTCGCAACTCCCTGGATCATCTGAACGCTCATGTCCACGACGATCATAAGCAATACAACGTATCCCTTTGCTGCTTAGATCGATCATTTGGTAATTCCACATAGTAGAACTCAATGACCACCCTGAAATAAAAATGACTGGTTTCCCTTCTCCCCATTCTCGATAAAAAAGTTTTGTCTGATCTATTGATTTAAAATATGGCATTTTCTATTCCTCCTTAGTTATTACTGACACTTTTACTCACATTCTTCAGAAACGTCTTCATCATATTTAAAAGAGTTCAACTTCTTTTTGATTACAATATAAAGATACTTTCCTATCAGTATTGCATCAATGTTGTATTTCTTATGGTATTGATCGGTTTCAATAATGATGAAAAAAAAGATAGTGTAACGACAAGAATAAGAAGTCTCCAAAAATATTAATTTGACAATTTTATAAATTCGATATTTTATTATAGTGAGGAATAGACCTTCGACTCGAAGAAAGGAAATCCAATGTGGCAACCAGATAAAGAAATCTGGAATCGGCAGACTCTGCTCGCAGTCGCAGTGGAGTGTGCGATTATGCTCAACATCGATGTCTATGGGAGCAGTTATACCTTATGGATGAAGCTCCAAGGGCAAGCTTCTGTCATCACACTTGTCGCCACTCTAGTCACTGTCACTAGCTTTATCGGTTATGCACTAGTAGGTGTCCTCGTAGACCGATTCGGCACCAAAGCAGTTCAGTTGTGCTCTCTCCTTTTCATGCTGATCGCTGGAATCGGAGTTGCGGTGGCAGATGGTTGGTATGCCTTGTCATGGCAGATCTTGCGCTTCTTTCTCTGTGGGATCTTGTGGATCGCCAATGATACCCAGCTTCGTGGCCTACTCCCTGAAGGCGAGAAAAAGATGTCAGGAGTAGGTAAACTCAAATCGATTGGGACACAGGTCTCGATCTTCGGGGTACTGACTGGTTCTGTGCTCGTGAGTGAGTATCGCGAAGTATGGTATTGTCTTGGTCCGAGTGCAGCAGCAGTAGCTATCATTTGCTTGCTGTTGTCGGAACAGTCCAACCATGTACCAGAGCACGCGTCTATTCTTCCGGACAAGGAAGTTTTTCGATTGACTTTCCCTGTAATTGGGATTGCGGTCTCTGTAAATGTGTTGATCACCTATATCGTCATTGATCTTGGTGTGCGAAATGGTTCGCTGGTCAGGACTGCCATCTACATTGGCGCAAGTATCTCTGGCTGGCTGCTTGCTTTCTTGTTCAAGCAGCATCTCAGTGAGCGGAACTTCATTCGTATTGCTATCATTGCAATGGCTGGTGCGATGCTGATGCTCAACTGGTCGAACGTCATCGTTTTGACCATTGCTTCTTTGATCATCGGAATTACGTACAGCACTGTGTTCAATCAGATTTTGGGTGAAAAGACCTTTAAACTGACTGATCAAAAGGGACGAGCTGCTTCTACCTCCGTTTTGATCTATGGAATCGGGGGGATTGTCGGTGTAAACTGTTTCGGCTGGATTCGAGAGCAGATGGGTTCAGATGTGATGTACCTTTCACTTGCTGGGCTCATGTTGATCTCTCTGCCGCTGTTTGAGTGGACATTCCGAACTTCTGCCGCTTGGAAAAAGGATGGGTAAGGGGATCTATATCCTTTAGATGGATGGTCATTCTGCAACCTGCAAAGGATGTGGAATGACCATCCGGGCTTTTATTGTTTATCGCTATTTGCTGATTCAGTTAGCCAATTTTCCAAATAAAATAACCCAGCTGTGTACTAAAACAGCTGGGTTTGTGAGTACAGCGAGCTAGTCGCCAATGTTGTTTAGCACACACGCTTTTATTTTTGAATCTTATAATGCAAATGTACAACTCCATTTCCAAGTGATTTAACATCAACCAATTCGATAGGTTTAAATGTATACTCGGTTTTATTTATTAACAGATTCAACCCTTTTCCTTCGAGCACTGGGGCAATATTAAAGATAATTTCATCCACTAGATTTTCGGTAAGAAAACTATTGTGCAGATCAGCTCCACCAGAGAGAAGTGCAGTGTGATGCCCTTTTTCGTTTAGAAACTGTAGTGCTTCTTGTGGAGACGAAACAATAGTGACACCTGGTATTTCTTTGTTACTGCGAGAAATTACTACTATGTCTAAATTTGCAAAATCTTCTCCCCCGCCTCCGCTGGCTAGCATTCCTTCAAATGTTTTTCGACCGACGATAAAGTTCCCAGCAGTTTTTGCATGAGTGGCAAAGTCTTCAAGTGCTTCTTTTTTTGGTGGATTTTCTGGACCTGATTGTGCATAGTTTCCATTTGCAGATAAAGTTGCCCATAAGATTGTTTTCATGTTAAATAACTCCTCTTATTTTTTTAAATTTTTTTGTGGTTGCTACATATCGAATCGCTGCTGCAATCCGATCAGGGCGATCTTCTTGAACATAGTGAGATGCATCTTCTAAAATTTCAGTTTGATTGTTTGGTAAGTATTTTTGCCATTTTTCCATTTCGCTAAGCGGAAATCCTGCACTATCTTTGGTTCCCCAAAGAATTTGTGTTGGAACATGGCTCAAACTGGATAGTTTTGACTCAGTCTCCGCTAACCATTTATGTGCCTTACGAATGCTTCTAGGAAATACCCATGTGGGCTTCCTGGATGCTGGTGTAGGAAAAGGATCAGTATATGCTTTTTTGAGTGTTTCTGTAATTTTCTCCTTATGGTGAATGCCACCCGGAACAATTGTTTTTGCAAAAAAGTTTTTTCTCGTTTGCAGCCAATATCCCAGCGGCCAGCCGCCCATTGCAAGTGAGAAAAGTTTCATAGCTGGAAGTGCTGCCGGCCAAGCCCAAGTATTCATCAAAACAATTCCGCTTATATTTTCCGGGTGGTTAACGGCATAACTCATTCCAATTGGTCCACCCCAATCTTGGACAACGATCACAAAATCTTTTAGTTGCAGCTGTTCTATAAATTGGTTAAGAGCTTCTGCATGTTCTTGTGGTGTATAGTTGTAGCTGCTTGGAGCCTTGGACATTCCCAATCCAGGGTAATCCAATGCAACAAGCCGATAATCCTGTCGGAGTTCCTTAATCACATTCCTATATAAATAAGACCATGTTGGATTTCCATGTAGTAAAAGGATCGTTGGACCTGTACCTTCGTCAATATAATGAATATGTCCATCTTTGTATTCCATCCATTTATCTTCAAATGGGTATTCTGATTTATCTACTTGAAAAGGTCGTTTCATTTTGTTTTCCTCCTCGAAATCATTTTCTTATGTTGAACTTGATTTTATCTTAGACTATGATGGTGACAAAACTTGTCGTAGTTAAAAAGAAAATGAAAAAAGGAATAAAAACAAATGTCCAATAAATCTCAACGTCTGATTGAATTGATGATGACAGTAAATCGAAAGCGGAAATTTACAGTAAGAGAATTGGCTGATGAATTTGGTGTATCTAAGCGAACGATATTACGGGATTTGCAGGATTTAAGCGGATTGGGGGTTCCTTTGTATTCAGAAGTCGGCCCGCATGGTGGATATCAAGTGTTGAATGAGCGTGTATTGCCACCTATTGCGTTTACAGAGGAAGAAGCAGTTGCTATGTTCTTTGCGAGTCATGCCTTGAGGCACTATTCTTCGTTACCTTTTGAAGAAGAAACTGCTTCAGCTTTGAAAAAGTTTTATTTTTATATGACAGGGGACGTTCGGGACCGAATTGATCAGATGAAAAACCGATTCGATTTTGTTATTCCTATTCGTCAGACAAAATCTCCTTATTTGTCGATTTTATTAAAAGCAGCTGTCGAGCAACGAGTGATTAAAATAGAATATAAATCCAAGTCAGAGCAATCTATTCGAGAAATTCAACCGATCGGTGTATATGCTAGCAGCGGTCTATGGTATTGTCCCGCATATTGTTTTATGCGAAAAGATATCCGACTGTTTCGCTGTGATAAAATCACCGCTGATATCCAATTTTCCGAGACAAATCCAATTGATCTGAAAGATGTTCATCTTGGTAATCGTATGTCGATGAGAAAAGGGAATAATGCTCCCCTAGATATGTATGTAGAGTTGAATTCAGAAGGTGTTCAGCGATGTGAAGCTGACATCGGGAGCCGTTTTCCAGTAAATGTGAGGGAAGATGGAACTGGATGGTTAGAAGCTAAAATTCATAAACGAGATACATTATTTTTAGCAAAAGTATTTATTGGATTAGGAACAGATGCTATGGTACAAAAACCAGTAGAATTAGTTGATGAGATGAGGAAAATACTAGTAAAAATCATGAGCCAGTACAAAGGAAACAGCCAATGAGTCGAGAACGGCTGTTTTCTTTATATTTCTTCCATTAGTTGAGCCATTTTGTACATAAAGCTGTTATAATCGTTTGCTTTGGTCAGCTCTTTGACATTATCCCATTCCGATAGAACATTGATAAAACTCTCGAAGACATTGGTAAATAACTTTCCTTCCTGCTTTTGGACGGCAATCATCGCGATGATTTGTACTTTTTCTGCTCCCCATTGAACAGGTGTATCATTGCTGATAATACTTATGCCAGTTTTGGGATGATGTCATGTGATGGAATATCTCATCATGCAACGCCAAAACCAGAAGATGTATTTGCGACCATGAGACGCAATCAAATGGAGTATTTCTTTGCGGATGTCTTACTCAGAGGATTTTATCCAGGGTATGTATTTTGATTTTTTGAAGATCATGGATTTGATATTCAAATTGAAGAACAAGATGAAGAGGATCTTAAAAATACAGCTGATTTCCTTACTTTTTCTTTTTATTACACCCGTATACCAGATGCAGAAAGTGTAAAAAAGGAAAATTCATCCTACATTAATCCATTACTACCAGCGAGTGACTGGGGTTGGTCCGTTGATCCGATTGGATTAAGAACCACACTAAATATGTATTATGATCGATACCAAGTTCCAATCATGATCACGGAAAATGGGATTGTGGCTTATGATAAACTAGATGAAAATGGCGAAATTCATGATGATTATCGGATTGATTAACGGAAACACATCGAACAAGTGAAAAATGCAATTTCTGATGGCGTAGTGTCAGAGGAATTACCCATGGGGACCAATTGATATTGTCAGTTGCTCTTCATCTGAAATGAGTAAAAGATACGGCTTCATCTATGTTGACAAAGACGATCAAGGAAATGAAACTCTGTCAAGGAAAAAGAAAGACAGTTTCTATTGGTATAAAAATGTTGTTGCATCTAATGGTGAAGAACTGTAATACTAAATATACTGGACAAAAATTATAGTTCTAAATAATGAGGGAAGATGAGGTTGTGTATTTCACTTTGCTTATGAGTATACTACCAGAACAACCTTATCTGACCTCTCTTTAACTCTAACCGCAGTGTACATAGCAAAGTTAATGAGTTGCAGGGAAAGAAGAACTTTATATTTTTGTTTTAGTAGATGAGAGAGTATAAATTTTATCTTATCTACAAAGCGAGATTAGGAGTATAGCGACTTGTGCCCTAGTCTGAGGTGCATAAGTGCAACTGAGCCTCTGTCTGCGCCTTGAAAGGTAAGATACATCGACAAGTTTTCTTTAGAGATTTTTTTATTTTTACAAAAGATTAGGAGGATCATGATGAAAGAAAAAACATTTACGGTGATAGAAGAGGCAGGTATACATGCGCGTCCAGCTAGCCTTTTAGTGAGCAACGCAAGTAAATTTAGTTCAGAAATCAACATAGAATATAAAGATAAAAAAGCTAATTTAAAATCTATCATGGGTGTAATGGCATTAGGTATTAAAAAAGGCGAGACAATTAAAATAACCACAGAAGGTTCTGATGAGGATGATGCGATCGTCAAGTTAGAAGAGTTACTAAAAAGTTCGAATATGGCTAGTTAATTTCTATAAGAAAAGCGCTGTTCCTATGAAAGATACAGCGCTTTTCTACTTTATGAATAACCGCTTTTTTTGAAGCGATTCTTTTTGAATACAAGAAGCGGGCATACTCTGAAGATTAAGCAATTCTAGTTTAAGAAGGTTTTTCTTTCATTTTGCCGAATTAACTACTATCGATTTGAAAGGTGAGAATGTTATGTCGAAAATACTTTTATCTGTAAATGGGATGTCTTGTCAACACTGCGTTCGAGCTATTGAACAAGCAGTTGGCGCACTAAAGGGAATGCACACCGTAGTGGTCGATTTAAATAAACGGGAAGTAACGGTGTCTTTCGATGAACAGCAATTAGAGATTGAACAGATAGTGGATGTTATGTTGGAAGAAGGTTATGAAGTAGAAAAAAAGCAATTAGTTGGTGTATAAGATGAAAAACAAATTGGGCTTCCTATTGGTCAGCCCATTATTTGCGTAAAAATAAGTATGAAAGAAACGATTTCGTTTTTGCTTCCAATTGAGCTAGTTCTCTTTCTTCTTGTGCGATTACTTGGTCTAACCAATCAATATCATTTTTTATTCTTGTTCGTAAGCCATCCCGTTTGATCACAAATTCTTCCGTTGTCCATTTTTCATAACTTTTTCGATCGCTCACGGCTAGTACCAACCCTCTTTTTCTGCTTGGTCGGTGGTTTCTTTTAGATCCTCGATGTCGCGAAGAATTTTTTCTTGGAGCTCCTCTTTCCGCTCCTGTCCACTTTTATAATCTTCTTCCATTAAGCATCCCTCCACCCCCAATTATGATACATTTTTAATGATAAACCATATATTACCCATCTGCAATATTCATATTTTTACAAAATTAGTAAGAAAATTTGGGCAATATGTGTCTATTGGATGTCAAAAGACTTTAATCAATAATATATTCAAAGATTTTTTTGAAGCTAAAAAAGCTAGCCTTGATGTGGCTAGCTAGAAATCATATTTTTGCTTATATTTTTGTGGTAACAAAGAAAATGAGAACCAACATAACGAGTAAAGATAGGTTTAAGATCATGATGTATCGTTTTAAGAATGAGGCAGTTGTACTGCTTGCAGCAGATTCTTTTGCTGCTTTCAGTAGTTTTTTACCATAAAAAGCAATAACTAAAATAAAAACGATAACAAAGAGAGATCCAACTCGTTCTTTGACCAAAAGCCAGAGTGGTTTATTTGCATCATATTTCATCAACATATACAATCCGGTGATCAAAGCTATTACAGAAGTTGGAATCATCATGGTAAGGTTCCAGCGATGTGCTGTTGCGAGTGAATTGGCCATGATGGTTTCATCATTGGTACGGGTTGCATTGCGAAGATACATGGCCATCAAAGTAGTTGCACCAAACCAAGTCGCTACACAAAGTACATGAATAAACAAGCTTATTTTTACATCCCACATGTTTGTATTACTCCTTCGTTTACCTATGTAAAATATGTTATACAATTGTCAATGATATATTATCATGAAGCAAAACAAAGATTCCACTTTGAGAGTAATATGTGTGATAAAAACCTTAGAATATAATTGAAAATTAGAAAAGGTGTGGAGTAGTGATTGTAGGAATAGGGACAGATATCGTTGAGTTGTCGCGTATAGAGCAGATTGGAATAGACCGATTAATAAACAGAATATTAACTCCGAGCGAACAAGCTTTGATACCAGTAAAAGAGAAGCGAAAGATAGAGTTTGTAGCAGGACGTTTTGCTGCAAAAGAAGCAATTTCCAAGGCTTTAGGCACTGGAATTGGGGCGGATTTTGCTTTTTATGATGTCTCGATTCTTTCGGATCGACTTGGAGCTCCTAAAACACAATGGAAAAACCAAGAAAATAAGCCTGCCATTCATTTGTCTATTTCTCATAGTGATCATTATGCAATAGCGATGGTAGTCTTGGAAAAATAGCCCTTCAACAGAGGGCTATTTTTTTTCACGAATAACCGGTTTTTGCAAGCATAAACATGTACCAATTAGAGGTTAGACAAGTACCTTGCTTCCTAAAAATCATAAGGAGGAGAGAAATGCAAGCTAGATGGGCTGGTGTACTCTGCTTATTTTTATTGTTGACTGCTTGTGGTCCGAAAGATTCAAAAGATGTAATAGAAGATTTAACTGATCGTTCTCAGCACTTGGAGTCGTATTCCAGTCATGGAACTATGACGATAAACAATGGACAAGAGCCACAATCCATTGACATTGAGGTTTGGTATCAGAAGCCTAATTTTTATCGGGTAGCACTTACAAACACAAAGAAAAATATTACACAAATCTTATTAAAAAACAAAAATGGTGTGTATGTATTGACTCCACATTTGAAAAAAAGTTTTCGTTTCCAAAGTGATTGGCCGCTTAATAGTGGACAAATTTATTTGTATCAATCAATTTTACAAAATGTGATTACAGATCCGAAGCGGCAATTTCGAACAGAAAAGGATGATTATCGTTTTGACGTAGCAACGAATAATGATTACCATCGTACTTGGGTGAAACAACAAATATGGTTGGATCAAGATTATTTACCAAAACGGGTAAACATTTTAGATGAGAATAATCATGTGATGGTCCAAGTCAAGTACGATAAGTTTAAACTAGATACTACATTTGACAAAAATGCTTTTGATATGGACCGTAATCTTCAAGGGTTACCAGAGAACACAAAGCAAACCATGGCAGATACATCAAAAACATTATCTGCTGTAACTCCTGGATACTTGCCTAGTGGTAGTAGATTAGTAGATGAAGAAACTATTCAAGGTATGCATGGACCTATTGTTGTGATGCGATTTATGGGGAAACAACCGTTTACACTCACCCAAAGGGCAGCGAAAACAATGGAAACTAGTACGTCGATGAAAGGTGATCCTATTGATCTTACTGATGCAGAAGGTGTTTGGATGAAATTTGCCACCCAGCAACATCTTTCTTGGACAATGGATGGGAAAGACTTTGAATTGGTAGGAAATATCCCACTAGAAGAGATGCAAAAAATCGCCAATTCGGTATTAAATCAAACTGAAAAATAATAATTTGTTTTAAGCAATGGCCAATTTTGTTATAATAAGACTAATTATTTTCATTTGGCTATTGCTGGGGTGAACGGTAGTGGAGCATACGTATTATCGAGATACCCGTATTGAAGTGGATCTTGATGCGATTGAGCATAATATTACTCAGTTTCGTCAAATTTTACCTGTTGGAACGAAAATCCTTGCAGCGGTAAAAGCCGATGCATATGGACATGGAGCTGTTACTGTTTCACTTGCTGCGATCTCTGCAGGAGCAACCCATTTAGGTGTAGCATTTGTAGATGAGGGCATTCAGTTAAGAGAAGCACAGATAAGAGCTCCTATTCTTGTGTTTGGGTATATTCCTCCACATGCTATTGAAACAGCGCTTTCGTTCGATTTGACTTTTACGGTCTTTGATCAAAATCATGTAAGACAGATTGAACAGGTAGCGCAGAGATTGAGAAAAACTGCGAAGATCCATTTAAAAGTAGATACAGGGATGGGTAGATTAGGAATAGCACCAAATGAAGTTATTTCCTTTATCAACCAGCTTAATAGCTTGAGATGGGTGGAACTTGAAGGAATATATACGCATTTTGCTACAGCTGATGATGAAAACTCAAATTACTTTGAGCATCAGTTGTGTCTATTTGAGGAGATTTTGCAACAATTAGATGAATTAGGGATTGAAATTCCACTCAGGCATGCTGCTAATAGTGCTGGTGCTTTGCGTATGAAGCAAAAATGGTGTAACTTAGTACGCATAGGCATTAGTATGTATGGATTTCAGGATGTATCAAATCCAGATGTCAAGTTGAAACGTGCATTGAGTTTGAAATCAGCTATTACACAACTTAAATGTTTGCCTAAGGGTTCAGGTATCAGTTATGGCAAGACGTACACGACTTCCACCGATGAATGGATCGCGACCATTCCAATCGGGTATGCTGATGGACTGCCTCGACATCTTTCCAACAATGGGATAGCGCTAGTCGGTGGTATCCGGGTTCCAATCGTAGGTCGGGTTTGCATGGATCAAGTGATGTTGAGAGTAAGTGAGGCAATGCCAGTGGCTGTCCATGATGAAGTAGTTTGGATTGGCAAACAAGGTGGTGAGGAGATTACAGCTGATGAGATTGCAGAGCAAATCGATACGATACACTATGAGATTGTAACACGTCTCGGTAGCCGAGTACCTCGCCTGTATTTCCAAAATGGTCAACTTGTTTCAGCTCGGAATGCACTTTATTCTGAAGCGGGAACAAAAGATAAAAGGAATTTTCCTATTTTGCACGAATAAAGTTACAATAAATACTTCCTTTCTTGGAAACCTTAAAAAATAGTTGCAAGTGAAGGGAATATTTTGTAAATTAGATCACATGAGCAGTGCTCATCCCACTGGTAGTAGGTTACCTCTTTATTGCGATTTCTGAGACGAATAAATTTTCTCAAGGGGTAAATCTATTCGAGGTAAAAAAACTAGAACGCTGGTGGCAGGTGTTCCATCTATGCAGTCATTTTTAACTGCATAGGATGGGCTGATGAGACAGCCCTTAATTAGGAGTCGCACAAAATAGAAATGGAATGTGTGCGTTAACTGCCTAGAATCTCAATATGGCCTATTTTTATATTTGCTAGGAATGTTTTTCGTTTGCGATGTTTTATATCGTATATTTTTGCGTTCCATTCAACATAATGGTAGTATTATGTGGTGTTATAGGGACATTACAGTAAAAATTGTAGGTTTTACTAAATATCGCTAACGGTGTAGATTGGTTGGGGGTGCACATATTTTGTCTAGTACCAAGAGAATCATGATCAGCCTACCGAAAAATTTGCTTCAAGAAGTGGATGGTTTGGTAGAACAGGATAACTCCAATCGAAGCGAATTTATTCGTCAAGCGATGAAGTTGTATCTCCGTGAGAGAAAAAAGCGCTTCATTCGAGAGATGATGAAAAAAGGGTACATGGAAATGGCTCGAATTAATCTAGGGATATCACACGAAGCTTTTCAAGCAGAAGAGGAAGCGGATTGTACCTTGGATCGTTTGGTTAGCGGGGTGTAGGTATCTTGATCGTAAAGCGTGGCGATGTGTATTTTGCTGATCTTTCCCCTGTGGTCGGATCCGAACAAGGTGGGGTTCGGCCTGTTTTGATTATTCAAAACGATATAGGAAACCGCTTTAGCCCCACTGTGATCGTCGCCGCGATTACTGCCCAGATACAAAAGGCCAAGCTACCTACCCATGTGGAGATTAATGCTAAAGCATATGGTTTTGATCGAGACTCGGTCATTTTACTGGAACAGATCCGGACGATTGACAAACAGAGGCTGACAGATAAAATTACTCATCTTGATGAAGAAATGATGAGTAGAGTAAATGATGCACTTCAGATAAGTTTAGGACTTATTGATTTTTAACATTTTATTTAGCAGGTAGGGATACCTGCTTTTTTTTATGTTTATTTCGCTTCTTTACGGGGAAATGATTTTGTGAATTCATCTAATGTTCATTAGCACTTGCATAACAATGTATTTGGTTAGTCTCAAACGGAAAGCATGTCTAATATCTATTTTGGAAAAATGAAGAAAACAAATTGAAGAAGGTTTTTGATTTTGAAACCCTCAGGAGGATGAATTGCAATGAAGGAACAACCCCTTGATCTGGTGAATTTAGTCATTCCCGCCAAAACTGATTTTGTCAGTATTGCTCGTTTAGCGGTCTCTGGGATTGCCAATCGGATGGGTTTTTCTTATGATGATATTGAGGATTTAAAATTAGCAGTATCTGAAGCTTGTACAAATGCAGTAGATGCACTATATACGGATGGAGATGGTGACATCAGAGTATGTTGTAATATATTCTCCAATCGCCTCGAAATTGAAGTAGCAGATCAGTGTATAAACGAAGAAGATTTAGAAAACCTAGAATTAAAAGCATTACGTGAACAAGAATTGGGATTATATTTTATCGAATCACTGATGGATCAAGTCGATGTTCAAGACGAGGGAGGGGTAATAGTTAAGCTGACTAAATTTATAAAAGAGAATGGAGTGGAGGAGCATGCCGGGTCGCCCGCATCCTACCCGACTCGATGAAGATCAAATTATTGAACTAGTCGATCGGTATAGGCGGGAAGGAGATAGAGAAGCCCAGGAACAGCTAGTCACCCAGTTTCGCGACTTGGTGGAATCCGTCGCATACAAATTTTCACGCGGGCAGGAATTATATGAAGACCTTGTACAGGTAGCAATGATTGGTTTACTCGCTGCGATCAAACGATACGATCCAGAAGTGGGCAGAAGTTTTGAAAGTTTTGCTGTCCCTACGATCGTTGGGGAAGTAAAACGTCATATACGTGATAAAACCTGGAGCGTCCATGTTCCTCGCAGAATCAAAGAATTAGGTCCTCGCATTAAAAAAGCAGTGGAACAGCTCACTATCAATTTACAACGATCCCCATTGGTTACGGAAATCGCAGAATACCTAGAAGTCACACCTGAAGAAATTTTAGAGACAATGGAAATGGGTCGAAGTTATCAAGCAGTCTCCATGGACTCTCCAATCGAATCTTCAACCGAAGGAAATCCCCTTACATTGTTTGATCTTGTGGGGGCAGAGGATGAAGCATTTGAAAAAATTGATAAGCAATTATTATTAGAGAAAATTTTTCAATCGCTCAGTAGTCGTGAAAGAGAAATTTTAGAGTTGATTTTCTTTGAGAACTTGAGTCAAAAACAGGTGGGGGATCGTTTAGGGATTTCCCAAATGCATGTTTCCAGATTGCAGCGTCGTGCCCTCAAAAAGCTTCGTCAAACGATACGCATGGATTTGTCGGAAATCATTTAGACAACTGTGATTCTACATAACAAATGCTTTCCCGAACCCGCTGAAGAAAGCTACAACTTGTCCACTTTGTGGGCAAGTTTTTTTCGTTATCCTGTTTTACATGTGATAGTTAAGTATGCCAAAATAGAGAGCGAACACAAGTTTAGGTGGTGTAAAGATGGAAGTTATGGAAGCAACTGTAGATGTTATGGATTTAATTGAGCAAGTAGCTCGAGAGTTATCATTTCGAGTAGAACAAGTAAAAGTAACGATGGAATTGCTAGAAGCGGGGAACACGATACCATTTATTGCGCGTTATCGAAAAGAAATGACTGGAGAACTGGACGAAGAACAGCTTCGCCAAATTGAAGAAAGATATCGCTATATTGCAGGGTTGTATACTCGAAGAGATGAAATTATCCGATTGATAGATGAACAGGGGAAGCTGACAGAAGAACTGCATCAAAAATTAGTGAAAGCGACCAAACTCCAAGAATTAGAAGACTTATATCTCCCTTACCGTCCAAAACGAAAAACTAGGGCGAGTATGGCTAGAGAAAAAGGTTTGGAACCTTTAGCTAAAATCATTTTAGATTCAAAAGAGATCGTCAATAGCGAAGAATTGGCAGCCTCTTTTGTAAACGAAGAGAAAGATGTCAAATCCGTTGATGAAGCCATCAAGGGGGCACTGGATATTCTCGCAGAGGAGATTTCAGAAGACGCTGACACGAGGAAATGGGTACGCACCTATACTTGGAATCAAGGGGTACTAGAATCAAAGGCAGTAGATGCTGATGAGTCTACTGTTTATGAGATGTACTATGACTATCAAGAACCAATACGTACCATGCCTTCTCATCGTGTTCTTGCCGTTCGCAGAGCAGAAAGAGAAGGAGTGCTGAAGCTAAAGATTAAGCTACAAGAGAAAGAAGTTTATACTTTACTTCGTAAATGGTTCCCTCACGAAAATACATACACGCTGCCGATTATGCAAGATAGCTATAAGCGCTTGATTGCTCCTTCTATTGATCGTGAAATACATGCAAAAATGCTGGCAGATGCGGAAGAAAAAGCGATTGATATCTTTAAAGAGAACTTAAAACATCTATTACTCCAATCACCGATTACTGGCAAAGTAGTACTCGGGGTTGATCCTGCATACCGGACTGGATGTAAATTAGCAGCAGTAGATGATACAGGAAAATTATTAGATATTGATGTCATCTATCCTACAAAGCCAAATGATCGAGTGGAAGAAGCAAAGGAAAAAGTTCATGCGCTACTAGAAAAATACCCAATTAGTTTGATTGCAATTGGCAATGGAACTGCTTCAAGAGAAACAGAAAATTTCATTGCAGAAGTTATTCAGGAATCTGATAAAGATCTGTACTATGTGATTGTCAATGAGGCTGGTGCCAGTGTTTATTCTGCTTCTCCACTGGCGAAAGAAGAGTTTCCTGAGTTAGATGCAGCCAGAAGGAGTGCAGTCTCAATAGCAAGGCGGCTGCAAGATCCGCTAGCAGAATTAGTTAAAATTGATCCAAAATCGGTTGGTGTTGGACAATATCAACATGATGTTAATCAAAAGAGACTATCAGAGTCATTAACCCAAGTTGTGGAGTCAGCTGTTAACTATGTCGGAGTGGATGTCAATACTGCTTCTCCATCTTTGCTCCAATATATCTCAGGGGTGAGCAAAACAGTATCAAAAAACATAGTAGCAGAGCGTGAAAAGATTGGAAAATATACGAACCGAAAACAGCTTACGAAAGTACCAAAACTCGGAGCTAAAACATTTGAACAATCTGTTGGATTTCTGCGTATTCGTGAAGGAGATAATCCACTCGATAAAACACCTATTCATCCTGAATCTTATCCCATTGCCGAACAACTTTTGCAGATACTCGGTATTTCAGTAGAAGAATTGGGTCTCGATCAATCCAAGGAAAAGTTAAAAAAAGTCGATGTATCAAAAATGGCATTGGCATTAAATAGTGGTGTACCGACACTTAGAGATATGATCGATTCACTACTCCGTCCTGGAAGAGATCCTCGGGAATCTTTGCCTAGTCCTATTCTTCGGTCAGATGTGTTAAAAGCGGAAGATTTGGAGACAGGAATGCACTTAAAAGGAACCATTCGCAATGTTGTGGCCTTTGGGGCATTTGTAGATATCGGATTAAAAAATGACGGGCTTGTCCATATTTCCAAGCTCAGCAACCGATTTGTCCGCAATCCGATGGATGTAGTTACAGTCGGGGATATTGTGGATGTATGGGTGCTTTCTGTAGATAAAATCCGAGACCGGGTCAGTCTTACTATGGTACAAGAATAAAAGGAAAGCTAGGTAGCTCACCTAGCTTTTTTTGCTGAAAATTTCATTTTCAACCTCAAAATAAATTTTTATCTTTGTCCTCATATTCTTTTTTTATAAAAGTAAACCAGCATCGGTTTAAAAAACGTATTTGACCACGATCTTTTTGCCGAAATGCTTGCATCAATTGCTTACTTAGCCAATTGGGCATGGCATACTCCCCCTGTATAAAACTGATATTTACTTATGTTTATTACAGACAGGGGTTGTCTTGTGCCTATACTTGTGAGATTCCACGAAAAAAGTATGCATGAAATGAAAAGTTTGAGGGAAAAAGGTAGAAGAGGTGAATTTTAAATGAAAAAACAAACCTATTATGTAACAGTTGATGGAACCATTCACTCCGAACAGTTGTTAGATGATGCACCATATGATTTTGAAATTCAGGCAACAGATGAGGAAATAAAAAACATACAAGATTTATTTCAACAAACATATAATAAAGACTGGGATACTTTTGTGCAATCGCATTTACCTTTTCGAACCGAGGATCGACAAAAAGCGAGCACAGATGTAGACCAAAATGTCCGAGAAATTTATTCAGCGATATACCAATTGGGAACAGAAGAGACGAAAAAGAGCATAGAAAGTCTAGGTTTGCTTGATCTTTCTTGATCGAGCAAGTATACTTGGAGTTGAGAAATTGTTTTTATATCCATATTGGAGGAATGAGTAGTGGGACCACAATACTATCAATCTTCTTCTGCGGTTAGAACAGAACGAGGCTTATTTCAACGCGTTTTTTCGTGGATGTTTGCTGGCTTACTACTTACAGGAATTATTGCTTATTTCTTAAGTAGTAATGCAGACATATCTGCCCTGATCAAATTTAATAGCAGTATCATCTGGGGTGCCATCATTGTTCAAATTATAATTGTAATGGCTATCTCAGCTTTGATCGGCAGGATTTCCGCCTTTACAGCGACGTTTTTGTTTTTCTTATACGCAGCGATTAATGGGGTAACCTTTAGCTTATATTTTGCTTATGTAGATATCAGTACAATAGGTTCAGCTTTTATAATTACAGCTGGTATGTTTGGTATTTCGGCAGCGATTGGATTTATAACCAAAGCTGATCTTTCTAAAATGGGCTCTATCTTCTTGATGCTTCTTTTGGGATTAGCTCTTGCTACTTTGGTGAATGTACTCTTCTTGCACAGCAGTACAGGAAGCTTAATCCTCTCCTATATTGTCGTTGTTGTTTTTTGTGGAATTACCGCATATGACGTGCAAAACATTAAGCATATGAGTGCCAGCATTCAATCCATGGACGAAAATACTGCTACAAAAGTCGCTATTTATGGAGCATTGATGCTTTACATTGACTTTATTGCGATCTTGCAAAACTTGATCAATATTTTGAGCAGAGACTAATAATTAGCAGCAAATAAAGCCTTCTCACATCATGTGAGGAGGTTTTTTTGTAAGAATGAAAATTTATGCTTGACGCAGGAGGACAAATCATGCTAGATTATAGAAGTCGCTCAAAGCGGATAAAAAAAGCTTGCAATAAGTAGTGCTTTTTGTTAAAATAACTCTTGTCTCAAAAATGTTCCCAAATAGCTCAATTGGCAGAGCAATCGGCTGTTAACCGATAGGTTGCAGGTTCGAGTCCTGCTTTGGGAGCCAACTTAGGAGAGATACTCAAGAGGCCGAAGAGGACGGTTTGCTAAACCGTTAGATGGCGTCAGCCATGCGAGGGTTCGAATCCCTCTCTCTCCGCCAGACATTTCGGTTTTTAATGGCCCGTTGGTGAAGCGGTTCAACACACCAGCCTTTCACGCTGGCATGCAGGGGTTCGAATCCCCTACGGGTCACCATTTTTGGGCGTTTAGCTCAGCTGGGAGAGCACATGCCTTACAAGCATGGGGTCGGCGGTTCGATCCCGTCAACGCCCACCAGATTCAAAATATTTATTTTTACCCATACGGGGCTGTGGTGTAGAGGCCTAACATGCCTGCCTGTCACGCAGGAGACCGCGGGTTCGAATCCCGTCAGCCCCGCCATTTTTTTGTGGCGGTCGTGGTGAAGCGGTTAACACACCGGATTGTGGCTCCGGCACTCGAGGGTTCAAATCCCTTCGATCGCCCCACTTTTTTACACTTTGGGGAGTAGCCAAGAGGTAAGGCATCGGTTTTTGGTACCGTGTACCGAAGGTTCGAATCCTTCCTCCCCAGCCATTTTTTCAAAGCAATTTCAAATAAGTAAGAGCCATTAGCTCAGTTGGTAGAGCATCTGACTTTTAATCAGAGGGTCGAAGGTTCGAGTCCTTCATGGCTCACCATTTTCAAAAATATGCGGGTGTGGCGGAATGGCAGACGCACCAGATTTAGGTTCTGGCGCCGAGAGGCGTGGGGGTTCAAGTCCCTTCACCCGTACCATATTTTCATAAACTTTATATTTTGCGGTCGTGGTGGAATTGGCAGACACGCTATCTTGAGGGGGTAGTGGCCCTAGGCCGTATGGGTTCGAGTCCCATCGACCGCACCAATTCACACATCGAAGAGTTATGACCGTAACTTTTCTTTTTTTATGACCGGGGCGTGGCTCAGCTTGGTAGAGTGCCTCGTTCGGGACGAGGAGGTCGCAGGTTCAAATCCTGTCGCCCCGACCAAAGCTTATGCGGGTGTAGTTCAATGGTAGAACATCGGCCTTCCAAGCCGAATGTGAGGGTTCGATTCCCTTCACCCGCTCCATCACAAAAAGCTGTGCAGATGCACAGCTTTTTTCCTTTATTTGGGACTCCGAAACTTTCTTCTTTTCCGGTTTCTTGGTAAGATAGTATTATTTCATGAAGAAGGACGGTGTTAAACCTTGGATGAACCGATTATTTATACAGTAGATGAAGAGGAAACAAGAGCATTAGCATTTCAAATAGGGACGAGGTTATCTAAAGGAGCCGTCATTGCTTTATCTGGTGAATTGGGAGCAGGTAAAACAACTTTTTCACAAAGTTTAGCTAAGGGACTCGGTGTAGAAGAATATGTAGACAGCCCAACTTTTTCTATCTTAAAAATTTATAAGGGTAGATTACCTCTTTATCATATGGATGTGTATCGATTAGAGGAAGACAGTGCAGAAGAATTAGGCTTAGATGAATATTTATATGGAGATGGTGTAAGTTTAGTTGAATGGCCATCCCGAATTGCTTTGTTGTTACCGAAAGAGACCATTTTTATTGAAATAGAAGTCCTGCCAACAGGGGACAGAGCCATAAAAATTGATTCTCCCACACTGTACAAGGAGTTGATGGGATCATGAATATATTAGCAGTGGATACTTCAACACTTGTACTAAGTATTGCTGTATTAAATGAGCAAAAAATACTTGGAGAGAAGTCTACTAATCTGAAGAAAAATCATTCGGTTCGATTGATGCCTGCTATTGACGAACTGTTAACAGACTTGGATATGACATTATCGGATATGGATTTATTTGCAGTTACCGCAGGGCCTGGTTCCTACACAGGGGTTCGAATCGGAGTCACTACGGTTAAAACATTTGCATGGGCTTTACATAAACCATTTCTTGCTGTCTCCACATTGGAAGTTATCGCGATGAACGGACTGCATTTCCCAGGAAATATTGTTCCTTTAATTGATGCAAGGCGTGAACAAGTC
The DNA here is from genome assembly GCF_059510375.1 of Shimazuella sp. NTD250. NCBI lineage: Bacteria > Bacillati > Bacillota > Bacilli > Caryophanales > Thermoactinomycetaceae > Shimazuella > Shimazuella sp. NTD250. Next base: position 438,157 of record NZ_JCAJZS010000004.1, read on the forward strand.
TATGCGGCTGTATACCACAGGCAAGAAAACGGTCTGCAACTAAAAATGCCAGAACAGATTATTTTGATGGATGATCTGCTCGAACAGTTGAAACAAAATGAAAATGAGACACTATTCATTGGTGATGATGTCACTATGTTTAGTGATAAAATAACATCTGCATTAAAAGAGAGAGCGATTATGACGCCATCTAGTCAACATCTTCCACGTGCAAGTAATCTCGGCATATTAGCCCTGCAAAAATGGTTGGAAACAAATAAGAGTGAACGACATGACTTCTCTCCTAACTATTTGCAGTTAACATTGGCTGAGAAAAATTTATTGGGGCGGTTAACATGAACTTTATCAAAACGGTTTTGTTTCGCCCGATGAAGGTAACAGATATTCCTGCTGTTATGGAGATTGAAGAACTTTCTTTCACTGATCCTTGGAGTGAATACTCGTTTAAAGATGAGATTACTGCGAATGATTTGGCTTATTATATTGTCTCACTTGTAGATGGAAATGTTGTTGGATATGCGGGTATGTGGGTGGTGTTAGATGAAGCGCAACTTACTAATGTCGCTCTTCATCCGGATTATCGCGGGCAAGGAACTGGAAAAGAAATCTTGGCTTATATGATCGAGCTTGCAAAGCAACTAGGGGCTTCCGATGTGACACTTGAAGTCAGAAAGTCCAACCAAAGAGCTCAACATCTTTATCGGAATTTGGGTTTTACTGTGATCGGAACGAGAAAAAATTATTATCCAGACAATGGAGAAGATGCCATACTGATGGGATTGGTCTTGAATGAAGAATAGAACGGTGATACTGGGTATCGAAACAAGTTGTGATGAGACAAGTGTATCTGTAGTTATAGACGGAGAAAAAGTACTTTCAAACGTCATAAGTTCACAGATGGAGATTCACCAAGCTTTTGGGGGGGTTGTCCCAGAAGTCGCTTCTAGGCGCCACGTGGAGCGGATTACGTTGATAATCGAACAAGCATTAAAAGAAGCAAATGTAACCAAAGATCAGCTTAGTGCCATTGCAGTTACTCAAGGCCCAGGTTTAGTCGGCGCTCTGCTCATTGGGGTGGCTGCTGCAAAAGCACTAGCGTTTGCGCTTCGTATTCCTTTGATACCTGTTCACCATATCGCAGGGCATATTTATGCCAATCATTTGGTAACACCACTTCGCTTTCCTTTGATCGCCTTAGTTGTTTCTGGGGGTCATACGGAGCTTATTTATATGAAAGATCATATGCGTTTTGAACGGATTGGACGTACACGAGATGATGCAGTAGGCGAGGCGTTTGACAAAGTTGCTCGTTTGATGAACCTTCCTTATCCAGGAGGACCGCACATTGACCGCTTAGCAGCCCAAGGCTCACCTGTCTATCCCTTGCCACGGGCATGGCTGGAGAAAGAGTCATTGAATTTTAGCTTTAGTGGTTTAAAATCCGCCGTCATGCAATTTATCAAACAAAATGAGCATTACTCTGAAAAAGACTTAGCAGCTAGTTTCCAAGATGCAGTGTTAGATGTAATTGTTGAGAAGACATTTCGAGCGATGGAGCAAAAAGATGTAGAACATCTTGTCGTAGCTGGAGGGGTAGCGGCAAATAGCGGTTTGCGTAGCCGATTGCACAATAGAGCGAAGCAAAATAACATGACATTATGTATACCGCCACTAGAACTCTGTACCGATAATGCAGCGATGATTGCGTCCGCAGCATACTTTCTTTACGATGCTGAGAAGAAAGCTGACTTAGAACTCAATGCAGTAGCAAATCTTCCATTGATTTAATTTGTTGTAAATTTCCCTTCTAAATTTTTGTATACTATAACCATTATACATTTGATACTATAAGTATCTTTTTTGGGGGAAATGGGGAGCACATGAAACAGTCAGAATGGAAAAAATTCGGCAAACTCGTTTTATTTGTCACTGCATTTAGCATTGGGCAATGGATTCTCTGGAAACTATTAGCACCTGTTCAAGTTGTATTTACGATAAATGGATATGCACTCGACCTGACAAAAGCACTCCATCTGATAGAGAGTGTGTTGATTTATTCTGCGGTTTTATATGTTTTATTAAAAAAATATGGGTATTGGGAGAAGATTTTTGGTTCACAGGATATGATTGAACCTGAAACTAAAGAGGAAAATGCTACTAGTAAATAAGCTTTACTAGATTAAATGGATGGATGAAACAGCAAAGAAAAAGGCAAAGTTAGCAGATATTGCTAGCTTTTTTGCGTTTTTTAACATTTTTTAAGTATTCTCATTTTGTGGAATGTAACATATAATAAAAATATCAACAACCACCCGTCCCTATCCGAGTAATCTCGGAGAAATCGAGGATACTGCCATGACCGCTCGTCGCGCCTTCGAGATCGTCAGCAACGAGATCAACGACTTCAAGAACAGCGACTCCTTCCGCGCCCTGAAGATGTACGTTCTGGGTGTGGCCATCATTCTCACGGCCATGCTCATGACCGGCCGCACCACGCCCGCCGAGATCAAGTTCTACACCATCCGTACGGCCGGCTACGTGTTCGACCTGTACATGGAGTTCCTCTCCTGGATCAGCTCCCTGTACACGTTCGACAACTTCAAGCTGGTCTTCGAGATCGCGTTCATCACGGGTCTCGTGTTCCACGTGCTCAAGCTGGTCGTGAAGTCCATCTCCAACCGCATCGACAACTGGCGGAACCGGAAGAACGCCGTCGTCGCGATCCTTCCCGCCGCTCCCCAGTGGAACGAGGAGGGCAGCGGCGAGCAGTGGTCGACGCGAAACTACATCGCGCAGTAGTCCATCGACCGGGACGGGAAGGGCGATTTGTGTGGTTCTGAGTAGCAGACAGAAATGTCTCCTCCCACACCGATCGTCCCCCGTAATATAATGAATTCCATATAGATGATAAAAAGCTAGCAAGAATGCTGGCTTTTTTTGTTGCATGAAAATTTGTATTGTCATATTAGTATGAAGATCAGCCTTTGTTTACAAGGAATATTTGTATATAATAAAAGTATCGTATCCCGTCCTACAACCAGCATTGCTGGAGAATGTGAGCATCAGATGTTCAAGCTGTCCAAGTTCTCCGAGCGTACCCGTCGGAACCTGCTCCTCGCCGGTGTCAGTGTTCTCATCGCTGCATTCTTCTACGTCATCACGAACTCCGTGGTGGGTATGTACAACATGATCGAGCACGTCCAGCATGCTCCCGTGGCCACGTCCACGGTCGAGCACTCCTTCGAGCGGCAGGTTCAGCGTTCTGTCGTCATCAACGTTGACGTCGACGACACCGTGAAGGGTGTGAAGAGCACCTTCAACAGTTGGAAGAAGACCGCCGGTGAGCAGGTGGAGCAGCACAGCGCCCCGACCATCGGAAACTTCCTCCGGTGGATGATCGTTCTGATGATCGGAGGACCGATCGTCAGCCTGATCCTGTGCATCCCTCTCGCAGCGTCGGAAGCAAGGTAGTCGTAGCCAATACACATCACTGTCCCCCGTAAATCCATAACTTAAATATAGATTATAGGGAGGTTAGCCTAGAGGCTGGCCTTTTTTTGTGTTTTTTACAAGGGTTGTATTCCCCTCATCTTTGTATATAATAAGCACATAACAACATCCGTCCAATCTAGGAGCTGGGATCATGAGGATCCGTGTCGCACTGTTCGCTGTGGCAGTCGCTGGTTTTTTCGTCCTTTCGATCATCGGAGCGCAGCTTGAAGCGCTGGAATCCGGACTTGGAATGCTCGGTCTGGAGGTCGAAAACCCGATGACCAAGATCTTCGAAGCTCTTGGCTCTGTCCTTGAGGTCATAGCTTGGATCACCCTTATCGTCGGGGGTGTGTACTTGTACTTCAAGCTCAATCCGAACAAGAGGTACTAGTCTCTGGCTGAGTACCATACAGCTTAATCCAACAAAGAGCCGATTTGGACGGAAGGACAGTGTGTCGAGTTGAGGTATTCATACATCCTCGCACATCTGTCCCCCGATAAAAAACTCATTGATATAAAAAAGAGGCTGGTCTTGTGGCTAGTCTTTTTCTGTCATATTTTACAAATTAGAAAATATCTTTTGAAAATAAAACATTACAGGTATACTGATTATGTACCTGTAGATGGCAACTGTAACAAATGAGGTTCCAATGTTCTCTACTGCTCAGAATCTGTTCTCTCCAGAAGATGACTCCATAGCTATCATCAAAGCTGGAGTACGTCATGAGTTCGACGAGACGCTGTTTTCACTCTCCATTGCGAACCCATTGGTATGGGAAGGTCTGATCTTGATCATCTGCTTCTTGGTCTTTCGGGCTGCATTCAAGGAGAGAAACTAAAGACGCCTTATTTAACTTTTGTAGGAGTAGGGCGATTGGACGTTTGTTTATGGTAGCAACACGCTAGTCATATGCATTCGTCCCCCGAAAATATTTTTTTAAAAAATAAAGTCTCCAAGACCAAGCAAAATATAGCTTGGTTTTTTCATGCCTCTATAAAAAAGTGGTATGATTAGTAAGTTCATCGAAGATAGAGAGTAGGTGAAAATATAATTGGAAAAACAAACTATACGAAAAGAAATAATTGCACTTCGGACAAAAATGAGTTCTTCAGATCGTCTGCAAGCATCACGTAAAATTTGTGAGAAAATCAAGCAACTTCCGATTTACCAAGAAGCAACTTCGATTTTGGCTTATTTTGCTGTTCGCAATGAAGTCAGTCTCTATGCCCTTATCGAAGATGCTTGGAAATCAGGAAAGAGGGTTTCGCTACCAAGTATGGAACAAGATAAGATTGTTCCTCGTTTGTTTACGACGCCCAGTACTTTGGAAACAGGAGATTTTCATATTCTGGAGCCGGATAAATCTTGTGAAAAAATAGATATCACCAAACTTGATTTGGTTTTGGTTCCTGGTGTTGCTTTTGACCAAAAAGGATATCGATTAGGTTTTGGCAAAGGTCACTATGATCGGTTTTTTGAAAATTTACCTGATGTCTACAAGTGTGGAATCGCTTACGACGAACAAATAGTGGAGACCATCTATCCAGAAGTACATGATATTCCTATGGACTTTGTGCTTACACCTAATAATAAAAACTTGCCGATTGGCAAGCCTTTCAAAGCGCAGACAGAGGGTTAGTTGCACTTATGCACCTCAGACAAGGGCACAAGTCTCGTTACGTCTCTATGCTCCTAGTCTCGCTTTGTAGATAGGATAAAATTTATACTCTCTTATCTACTAACGAGATATAAACTATGTTCCTGTGATATTTTGCCTGTTCGATTTTTTGCCGTATAATATAAGCTGGGAGGGGGTGGCTATCCTTGGCAGAACAGAAAATCCCAAAGGTAACTGCAAAAAGATTGCCATTGTATTACCGCTATTTAGAAAAGTTACATGCCATTGGCAAACAGCGGATTTCTTCTGCTGACTTAAGTGAAGCATTACAGATTGATCCAGCCACCATCCGGCGTGACTTTTCCTATCTTGGCGAACTTGGGAAAAAAGGATATGGTTACAATGTTACCTATCTATTGCAGTTTTTAAGAGATTTCCTAAAACAAGATGAGGTCACAAATGTGGTACTCATTGGAGTTGGAAATCTAGGGACAGCTTTATTGCGGTACAATTTTTACCGATCTCACAATACAAAGATTGTTGCTGGTTTTGATCAAGAGATAAGTAAGATTGGCTCCGATATAGATGGTATTCCGGTTTATTCGATGGATCGGTTAGCTGAAGTAATTTTGTTGCATCATGTGGAAGTAGCGATTCTGACTGTTCCTTTAAATGTAGCTCAGCCAACTGCTGACTTTATTGTGGATGCTGGAATTAGAGGAATCTTAAACTTTACACCTGCACGTATAACAGCACATGATCATGTACGTATTCACCATATAGATCTTACTACGGAACTTCAGACGCTTATTTATTTTCTGAAAAAGTTTCCAACAGATGAAAATCTGGAAGAGGAAGAGTTTTAAGGGGTTAATTCATGAGTGAAAAAGAATACCAGCCATTAGTAGATCATCTCACTGAACTTAGGCGCCGACTTATATGGGTCCTTGCTACTTTTGTTGTTGGTTTAGTTGTGAGTTTCATCTATGCAGCAGATATCTTTAAGATCATCAGTAAGGATGCCAATGAGCATTTTGCGTTGTATGCTCTGTCTCCAGCTGATTCATTTAAAATTTATATGCAAATCTCGCTGGTAGCAGCATTTATTCTCGCTTTACCTGTGCTGCTCTACCATCTTTGGCAATTTGTACGTCCTGGACTGGAAGAGAGAGAACAAAAAGCGGCTCTCATCTATATTCCAGTCGCATTCCTTCTTTTTATCGGGGGATTAGCTTTTGGGTATTTTTTAGTCTTTCCATTGATGATTGATTTCCTTACGAACATATCGAAAGAACTTGGTGTTAAACAGATGTATGGGATTTATCAGTACATCAGTTTTATGTTGAATGTGATTGTGCCCTTGGCATTATTATTTTTGCTTCCTGTTGTTGTTCTCTTTTTAACACGTTTGAGACTGATCACACCTTCCTTATTGATCAAAGTGCGTAAGGTTGCGTACATGATTTTAATTGTGATTGCTCTTATTATCACACCAGATTTACTTTCCAACTTCTTGGTTGCTGTTCCATTGATCTTGTTATATGAGTTGAGCATTGGATTATCTGTTTGGTTATATCGACGGATCGAAAGAGAAACAGCACTAGAAGAAATAGAGAATGAAGACTAGGATTTTTTTTCACAGAGAGCTTGCAAAATGTGTCTTTGATGATTAATATAAGTAGTGGGTGTTAGCACTCGCCGACGATGAGTGCTAATAAACGAACGACAAAAAGGAGGTTTTCCTACTATGATCAAACCACTTGGTGATCGAGTCATTCTAGAAGCTGTTGAGAAAGAAGAAACAACCGCTAGCGGTATTGTACTACCTGATTCCGCTAAGGAAAAACCACAAGAAGGCAGAATTGTTGCAGTAGGTGCTGGACGTGTCGATGAAAACGGCAACCGTGTTGCGTTAGAAGTAAACGCTGGCGACCTCGTAATTTTCTCCAAATATGCTGGAACCGAAGTGAAATATGGTGAGAAAGAATACCTCATTTTACGTGAAAGCGATATCCTTGCAGTTATTGAGTAATTTTTACATAAGAAGGGAGATTTTTAAAAATGGCTAAAGAGATTAAGTTCAGTGAAGACTCTCGTCGTGCGATGCTTCGCGGTGTGGATGCACTTGCAGATGCAGTAAAAGTAACATTGGGGCCAAAAGGCCGTAACGTTGTATTGGAACGTAAATTTGGTTCTCCACTTATTACAAACGACGGTGTTACCATTGCAAAAGAAATCGAATTAGAAGATGCTTTTGAAAATATGGGAGCTCAATTGGTAAAAGAAGTAGCTACCAAAACAAACGATATCGCAGGGGATGGAACTACTACTGCTACCGTACTAGCTCAAGCGATCATCCGTGAAGGATTGAAAAACGTAGCTGCTGGTGCAAATCCTATGATCGTTCGTAAAGGTATTGAAAAAGCAGTTGCAACAGCTGTGACTCAAATCCAAGAGATTGCAAAACCAATCGAAGGTAAAGAGTCTATTGCTCAAGTAGCAGCTATCTCTGCAAACGAAGAAGAAGTAGGTAAATTGATCGCTGAAGCGATGGAAAAAGTCGGTAACGATGGTGTTATCACTGTAGAAGAATCCAAAGGGATTACTACCGAGCTAGAAGTAGTAGAAGGTATGCAATTTGACCGTGGATACATTGCATCCTACATGGTAACTGATACAGACAAAATGGAAGCAGTATTAGATGATCCATATATTCTTATCACAGATAAGAAAATCAGCAACATCCAAGAGATTCTTCCAATTTTGGAAAAAGTAGTACAACAAGGACGCCCTATCTTGATCATCGCTGAAGATCTAGAAGGGGAAGCTCTTACCACTATCGTTGTGAACAAACTTCGTGGAACCTTTACTGCTGTAGCTGTAAAAGCTCCTGGATTTGGTGATCGTCGTAAAGCTATGCTAGAAGACATCGCTATTCTCACTGGTGGTCAAGTTATTACAGAAGATCTCGGTCTCGATTTGAAAACGACTGGTCTAGAATCTCTAGGTAATGCACGTCAAGTACGTATAAACAAAGACAACACCATTGTTGTAGATGGTTCTGGTGAAGTTTCCGACATCAAAGCTCGTGTTTCCCACATTCGTCAACAAATCGAAGAAACCACTTCTGAATTTGACAAAGAGAAATTGCAAGAGCGCTTGGCAAAACTTTCTGGTGGTGTAGCAGTTATCAAAGTTGGTGCAGCTACTGAAACCGAATTGAAAGAGAAAAAACTTCGCATCGAAGATGCTCTAAACTCCACACGTGCAGCAGTGGAAGAAGGTATTGTATCCGGTGGGGGTACTGCGCTTGTTAATGTAATTCGTGCAGTAGAAGAACTAGAGGCTTCTCTTCCAATCGGAGATGAAAAAACTGGTGTATCTATCATCAAACGTTCCCTAGAAGAACCAGTACGCCAAATTGCACACAATGCAGGTCTTGAAGGTTCTGTAATTGTAGAGCGTCTGAAAAAAGAAGATGTTGGGGTAGGTTTCAATGCACTATCTGGAGAATGGGTTAACATGATCCAGGCTGGTGTGGTTGATCCAGCTAAAGTTACTCGTTCTGCACTGCAAAATGCTGCATCTGTTGCTGCAATGGTTCTTACCACTGAAGCTGTTGTTGCAGATAAACCAGAAGAAAACAAAGCTCCAGCTATGCCTGATATGGGTGGCATGGGCGGAATGGGCGGCATGATGTAATATACATCATAAAACCTTGAACAATATCAGAAAAGGTCTTTCATCCGTTTTGAATGGATGGAAGACCTTTTTCTTTTTTGTTGTCACAAATAGAAAATGAACCTTCTGATAAGATGGTTCAAGTTAGAAATGTTGCTATTTTTGCAAGGCAATTATCAATTATTAATGTGGAGATCGATAGGTAAAATGAATAATTAAATCTTTAATAGGTATACTTCATTATAAATAAGTATAAAAGTATTGTTAATTCATATAAGATGTGCTAATCTTTATGAAAGCGTATACAGAACGGATTGTAACTGTTAAATCAGGCAAAACCGATCACCTTGGAAAAGGTAAGGTCTTGCCTTTTTCTGTTATCGGAGGTGACAAGGTGAAAATTAGTAAAATATTAAACAATAATGCAGTTATCTCAAGTAAAGATAAACAAGAGATTATCGTTATTGGACGAGGAATTGCTTTTAGTAAGCGTGTTGGAGATGAGATTGACCAGCAGCAGATCGATAAGATTTTCACTTTGGAAAACGAAGATACGATGAAAAAGTTCAAGTCCTTGATTACGAATATGCCTATTGAATATATGGAGTTATCTGAGAAGATAATTGCATATGCAAAAATGAAATTAGGAAAAAAGCTCAATGATAGTATTTATATTCATTTGACGGATCACATTCATTTTGCTATCGATCGGTATAAAAATAATTTACCGATTAAAAATGGATTGCTATGGGAAACCAAGCAATTTTACAAAGAGGAATATGAAATTGGCTTAGAGGCATTAAATATGGTTTGTGATCAATTTGGTGTGATTTTACCAGAAGATGAAGCTGCTTTTCTTGCGCTTCATATCGTGAATGCTGAGTTGAATGAAGAGATGCCTGTTTTGAAAAATATGACAAAAGTACTGCAAGAAATATTAACGATTGTACGCTATCATTTTAAAATCGATTTTAATGAAAATAACTTAACCTATTATCGTTTTATTACTCATTTGAAGTTTTTTTCCCAGCGTTTAGTCAAAGGAAGTCATTATCATAGTAAAACGGATGATGATTTATATCAGATTATCCAAAAAAAGTACTCAGAAGCGTATAGTTGTTCGCGGAAAATAAAGAAATTTATTGAAAATAGTTATACCTACGAATTAACAGATGAAGAAATGATTTACTTGACTATCCATATCGAGCGAGTCGTAAAAAATAATAACGAACAATAGGGGTTGTAACCTTGTGGGCAAAACCTGAGCAGATCATTCCATTTGAATGGCTGCTTAGGTTTTTTTATTCCTATTTTTGACTACACAATACAGCTTCAGATAAGGGAGTGTAAATATGAATTACGAAGACTTTGCCAAAGAAATAGTCCAATTAGTCGGTGGGAAGCAAAATATTTCTAGTCTTGTACATTGTGCGACTCGCTTGCGATTTAAATTAAAGGATGTTAAGAAGGCAGATAAGGAAAATCTACAGCATTTGCAGGGTGTGTTAAGCGTTGTGGAAAGTGGCGGACAATTTCAAGTTGTGGTCGGAAGCGATGTTCCAGAGGTTTATAAAGAAATTAAAAAAATCGCCGATCTAGATAACGCAAGAAATGATGGATCAAAAAATAAGTCGAATATGGGAACACAAATTTTTGAAGTCATTTCGGGTAGTTTTTCTCCGTTGCTAGGAGCGATTTCTGGAGCAGGTATGCTAAAAGCATTATTAGCTATTTTAACAATGACAGGATTATTATCTGATAAAAGTGGAACTTACTTTATTTTATCAGCAGCAGCAAATGCGATTTTTTACTTCCTCCCTATTTTTCTAGGAATTACAGTGGCGAAAAAGCTAGGGGCGAATCCTTATGTAGGGGGGATTATTGGGGCCGCCTTATTAGAACCAAACTTTACTGGCTTGCTAAAAAATACTGGTGATATCTCACATTTTCTAGGCATTCCAGTTGTTTTGATGAATTATTCATCTACTGTTTTTCCAGTATTTATCGCTGTCTGTATATATGCGGTTTTAGATAAATTTCTAAAGAAAATCATTCATAAAGACTTACAAATATTTTTGGTTCCGATGCTCGTGCTGATGATCATCGTACCATTGACCGTTATAGCATTTGGCCCATTTGGCGTATATCTTGGAAATGCTATCAGTCATGGTGTTAGCTTTTTGAGTGCAAAAAGTGGAATCTTAACAGGAGCTGTGATGGGTGCAGCTTGGACATTTTTAACCCTATTAGGTCTTCATTGGGGCTTGGTGCCACTCTTTTTACAAAATATAACATCTGGAGGCGATCCGCTTTTAGCGATGATAGGTGCTGCTCCTTTTGCTCAGATGGGACTTGCCCTCGGTATTTTCTTAAAAACAAAGGACAAAAATTTAAAAACAATTGCCGGCTCAGCGTTTTTACCTGCTGTATTGTCCGGTATAACAGAACCAATTCTTTATGGATTGCTGCTTCGATACAAAAAGACTATTCCTTATGTTGTGATTGCCGGAGCGGTTGGCGGTGCAATCGTTGGTTCAGTTGGAGCAAAAGCAAAAGTATTTATCGCACCTGCTTTTACAAGTATTCCAACAGTCACACCGATGGCATTTTACGCAATTGCGATGTTGACAGCCTTTTTTGGGGTCATGATTTTAACTTTATTATTCGGTTATGAAGACAGAAAGAAGAAAGAAGGAGAAAAAATCCCAGCAAATGATCAACTGACGGTAAAAAGAGAATCTATCATCAGTCCGCTAACGGGGATTGTCAAGCCGTTATCAGAAGTAGATGATCAAGTATTTAATTCAGGAACAATGGGTAAGGGTATCGCAATTGAGCCGACGATTGGAAAAGTAGTTTCTCCTGTAAATGGTGTAGTTTCAACTATTTTCCCAACAGGTCATGCAATTGGTATTACCTCTGATAATGGAGCAGAAATTTTAATTCATATTGGAATCAATACGGTTCAATTAGAAGGAAAATATTATACAGCCCAGATCAAACAAGGAGATCGAGTAAAACAAGGAGACCTATTGGTTCAATTCGATATTGAGAAAATTAAAGAAGCTGGTTATTCCGTAATTACCCCGATAATTATTACAAATACTAATCGTTATGTGGATGTGATCGAAACCGACAAAGAAACGATTCGCGAAAAAAATGTTTTGTTGACATTAGTCTATTAATTATTTTAATCAAGTATTTTTTATTTGCTGCCAAGGAGGCTGACAAAATGAATGATAAAAAGAGATTTCCGGAAGGATTTTTATGGGGTGGGGCTACTGCGGCTAATCAATTGGAAGGAGGATTTCGGGAAGGAAATAAAGGCCTAAATATTGCTGACGTTTTACCAGGAGGAAAAGAGCGCCTGCAGATTTTAAAATCTACTGGTTTTGATTTTGAGATTCATAACGACAGATATACCTACCCTAACCATGATGCGATTGATTTTTATCATCGTTACAAAGAAGACATCGCTTTGTTTGCAGAGATGGGATTCAAATGCTATCGCATGTCTATTGCTTGGACAAGGATTTTCCCAAATGGAGATGAGTTAGAACCAAATGAAGCAGGCTTAGCCTTTTATGATCGGGTTTTCGATGAATTACAAAAACATGGTATTGAGCCAGTGGTCACCTTGTCACACTATGAAATGCCTGTTTATTTAGTGAAAAACTATGGAGGATGGAGAAGTCGCGATGTAGTTGCTTTTTTTGAAAGATATGCAAAAACTGTTTTTCACCGCTATAAAGATAAGGTGAAGTATTGGTTAACTTTTAATGAAATTAATGCTGGTCTGGAAATGCCAATTATGGGTCTAGGTTTTGCTATTCATCAGGAAGAAGATAAATACCAGCCAACATTTCAAGCTTATCACCATCAATTCGTTGCGAGTAGTTTAGCTGTGAAGGCATGTCATGAGATCATATCTGATGCAAAAATTGGCTGTATGCTTGTATATGCACCTACGTATTCATATGATTGTAATCCTGAAAATGTCATGTACGCTCTTGATGAAGCGCGTTTGTTCAATAATTTTTGCGGAGATGTTCAAGTCAGAGGTGAATATCCTGCTTTTATTCAGCGCTATTTTAAAGAACATCATATTCAACTTGACATTCAACCAAGTGATTTAGAATTGTTGAAAACGTATCCTGTTGATTTTATCAGTCTTAGTTATTATATGTCGCGTACAGAAAAAAAGGAGAAAAATGCAGAGGAAACAGGAGAAGGAAATATATTAGGAGGAGTTAAAAATCGGTTTTTACAAGCGAGTGAGTGGGGATGGGAAATAGATCCGATCGGCTTAAGAATCTCGCTTAATGAGTTGTATGACAGATATCGAAAACCATTATTTATTGTGGAAAATGGCTTAGGTGCAAAAGACAGAGTAGAAGCAGATGGTTCTATTTTTGATGATTATCGTATTGCATATTTACGTGATCATATTTTACAGATGCTTGAAGCAGTTGAAGATGGTGTCGAACTCATGGGTTATACTCCTTGGGGTTGTATTGATTTAGTCAGCGCTTCTACAGGTGAAATGTCAAAGCGATATGGATTTATTTATGTAGATAAACAGGATGACGGCAGTGGGACATTGGAACGAAAGAAGAAAAAGTCATTCTTCTGGTATCAAGATGTCATTACAACAAACGGAGCAAATTTGGAAAAAGATTATGTTATAAGAACAAGGTAGTCAAAGTATGATCTTTGTAAGGCTAGGTATTTTATATCTAACCTTTTTAGTCCCTGTCTAAAACAAAGGCAGGGATTTTTATTTTCAGGTAATTTATTTGGAGTAGATTGTAAAAATATGGTTACGATAGATAGGAGAAGCTACATTTTCATAAAAAGGTGGGATTTTATTGTCACACAATCAAGGAAACCAAGATCAAAAAAATTCAGGGGGTACATTAACGAATCGGCAAGGACATCCGATTACAAACAACCAAAACATCCGAACGGTTAGTAATCGAGGTCCTGCTACGTTAGAAAACTACGATTTTATTGAGAAAATCAGCCATTTTGATCGAGAACGGGTTTCCGAGCGAGTTGTTCATGCCCGTGGTGCTGGTGCACATGGTTATTTTGAATCTTTTGGAACAGTAGGAAAAGAGTCGGTTTCCAAGTATACCCGTGCAAAATTATTTCAGGAGAAAGGCAAGAGAACTCCAGTGTTTGTTCGGTTTTCTTCTGTTATTCACGGAGGACATTCTCCAGAGACCCTGCGTGATCCCCGTGGTTTTGCTGTAAAGTTTTATACGGAAGATGGCAACTGGGATTTGGTCGGTAACAATTTAAAAATATTTTTCATCCGTGATGCGATGAAATTTCCTGATATGGTTCATGCCTTTAAACCAGACCCTGTCACCAATATACAAGATAACGAACGTTTTTTTGATTTTTGTGCTAACTCTCCTGAAACTTTTCATATGGTAACGTTTGTCTTCTCACCATGGGGAATTCCTGCGAATTATCGTATGATGCAAGGATCTGGAGTCAATACATACAAATGGGTCAATGAACACGGCGAAGCAGTTTTGGTCAAATATCACTGGGAACCAAAACAAGGCATTAAAAACTTAACCCAAGAAGATGCGGAGGAAATACAGGCTAAAAACTTTAATCATGCTACACAAGATTTGTATGAAGCAATCGAAAACAAGGATTACCCAGAGTGGGAATTACTCGTACAAATTATGAGTGACGGAGAACATCCAGAACTGGACTTTGATCCGCTCGATGACACGAAACTATGGCCAGAAGAAAAGTTCCCATGGCTGCCAGTTGGTAAAATGGTGCTTGACAAAAACCCAGAGGATTATTTTACAGAAGTAGAACAAGTAGCTTTTGGGACAGGTGTATTGGTTGATGGTTTGGATTTCTCTGATGATAAGATGCTTCAAGGAAGAACTTTTTCTTACTCCGATACACAACGTTATCGGGTAGGTGCAAATTATTTGCAACTTCCGATCAACGCACCAAAAAAGCGAGTTGCTACCAATCAAAGTGGCGGACAAATGCAATATATAGTGGACAACGGGATGACTCAAAACCCTCATATCAATTATGAGCCTTCCTTCTTAGGTGGTTTAAAGGAAGCTTCGCAGTCTGGGAAAGAACATACTCCACTTGTAGCTGGAAATTTAGTACGTCAATCGATTGACCGTCAAGATAATACAAAGCAAGCAGGGGAAACATATCGCCAGTTTGAACAATGGGAAAAAGATGAATTAATCACGAATCTGATCTCGGCTCTAGCACCTTGTGATCATCGTATACAAGAAGCGATGATTGCACTTGCGGAAAAAGCTGATGAAGAATATGGACGCCGTTTGCGAGAAGGGATAAAGCATGCTCCAAAAGGCGGTTCTAGTCAAAAGTCTCTTGGAAGTAGGGCAGGAGAACAAGCAGTACAAGAAGCAATAAGTAAAGGACATGAAGCAGATCCTTATTAAGAAGGTCTATTGAATGGATGAATGATAAAATAAATCAGCGCGCCCCCCTTGAACGCTCCAGGGGGGCGCGTCAGCAGTTCTAGTCAGTCCTTGAAGACGACATTATTCTTGAAAAGGAAGTTGAACTGCTCAGGTGTACCAGTGATGACGAGGTTGTCCTCTTCATCGGTACTAATAGAGATCAGGAACTTGTCCCCCATAGAGATTCGCCACACATTGACCATGAGATATGCGATCGCCTCTCCAGCGTTCTGCACCTCAAGATACCGGTTTTCATTCACTCCTCGGAGCCAGTCTGCGTTGATCTCAAAGTCCTGAAAGACAGGAGTGAGACCTTCATCTGTCTTCTCGAACACGACACCGCCGAAGGTCATTCGACCATCCTGCGTGCGAGTGAAGGGGACAGCCTTGATCGTCATGGAGCGAACAGTCAGCTGCACAATTACTCCTTTGTCAATAAACAGTAGGTTAACTGTAAATAATAATATACGAATATTCTAGTATTTTCAATTACAAAGCGACATATGAATAAACCATTTACAGGTGCTTTTCTGTAAATGAAGTATATTACTGAGGGTAAACTTTTTTTAAAAAAGGGGTTGCAATCTTTTTTTGACCGTGTTATATTATTTCTTGTCGCCGCGAGCAACACTCAAACGGCTGACACAAAAGA